>JANLPA010000032.1:0-20597 GCA_031366855.1 Hyphomicrobiales bacterium
ATTTCGGGTTTTGCAGCTAAAATCGGGCTGTAGGCTTTCAGCTCGCCGCGGATCACCTTATAGGCTTTGACCAAATCATCACCCGTGGCATCAATCATGTGAATGAGCACGGCGCAGCGTTCCACATGTCCCAGAAAACGCACACCCAAACCGAAGCCTTCGGATGCGCCTTCAATGAGGCCTGGAATATCTGCCAGTACGAATGAGTGATTGCCCACTTTCACCACACCCAATTGCGGGTGCAATGTGGTGAAGGGATAATCTGCAATTTTGGGACGCGCTGCTGAAACCACTGAGAGCAATGTAGACTTACCAGCGTTGGGCAAACCCACAATGCCAGCATCGGCAATCAATTTCATTTGCAGCCAAATCCAGCGCTCTTCGCCTTGTTGGCCGGGGTTGGCATTGTAAGGACTGCGGTTGGTGGCTGACTTAAAGAAGTGATTGCCAAATCCGCCATTGCCGCCTTTGACGATGCGCACTCGGTCACCCACCTTGGCGAGATCGGCAATCAGCGTTTCTTTGTCTTCTTCATAGATTTCAGTGCCAGCGGGAACCTTGAGCACAATATCGTCAGTCGATGCACCAGCGCGAAGACGGCCCATGCCGTGCCCCGCGGTTCGCACTTTGAAATGCTGCTGGTAGCGATAGTCAATCAACGTGTTTAAATCGTTGGCGGCTTCCACCCACACGTCCCCGCCTTTGCCGCCATCGCCTCCATCTGGTCCACCGAATTCGATAAACTTTTCACGGCGGAAAGACACGGCTCCCGCACCTCCGTCTCCGGCGCGGACATAGATTTTTGCTTCATCAAGAAATTTCATGAGCCAGCTCATAGTCGTAAGAATTGATTTCGCCAAGCTCTCTCAAAATTAATGCCAAATTAACCTTGGAGCCTTTGGAAGAGACGTCAATATTGATCAATATACTACCTTATTATCGCCACACTTAGGCAGTCTATCGCGCATCTTCCCCAAACATCGGCGGTTTGTGGTTAAAACTTTCAAGTATACTTGAGAGGTGGTCCGTTGTTTTGAGTAAAGTAAAGGAAATATTATGAAGATTAAATTAGCAACTACACTTGCAGCTGCATTTTGTTCTGTAGCATTACTTTCAACTGGAGCTGAAGCTTCAAGCCGTCATCACAAATCGCATCGCAAGGTTGTGCAGGTACAAAACACTGCGGTTATTTCAATGATCGCGGCCCAAGCCCCTGCTTACGGCGTTCCCACCTGGTTTGCTTTGCGCATTGCCAAGATCGAATCCGGCTATAATCCTTCCGTACGTGGCAAGGCTGGCGAATATGGCGTATTTCAATTGAAGTGTGCCACTGCGCGTGGCGTTGGCTTTCGTGGCAATTGTGCGCAACTGCTCACTGCGAGCACAAACGTGAAATTTGGTTTGAAGCACCTGTCGATTGCGGTGCGGTCATCGCATGGCAATTTGAAGCTTGCAGCGTCAAAGCATAATGGTGGTTTAGGCCGTACGAGCCTAGTGCCACGCTATGTGGCGATGGTGTTTTAATTTTATATCACAGAGAATTTTAAGCCGTGATGATTATTCACCACGGCTTTTTTGTTGTGTGAGCCAAGTGTCACGGGTGAGAATTAAATTTGTAACCTGCACGTCTTTGCCTTGGGCTTTAGAGAAGCTTGTGCATTGAGCGATTTCGGTAAATCCTAGCCTTTTTAAAATGCGACCTGAGACCGGATTGTCGTTGTGAAAGCAGGCAATTAATTTTTCCAAATGTGATTTGGCAAAGGCGTAGTTCACTATGGCCTGCGCCGCTTCGCTCATCAAACCTTGGCCCCATTTTGCTTGGGAAAGCCAATAACCCAATTCAGCATCGTTCTTCACAAGCTTGTGTTCATAGCTGATGATGCCCCAAAGTTCATTTGGCGCGGCTTTTGGTGAAATTGCACACACCAACGACCTGCCATCCAAAGTTTTTATGAATTGAAGAAATTCTATGGCATCATCGCGGTGATAGGGCTGCGGAATGCGGGCAGTGTTGCGGGCGATGTTATAATTGTTAAGTTCCGCGACGATGGTTTCCACGTCAGTCTCAAGCACAGGCCTCAATAAAAGTCGCTCAGTTTTAATCATGCCCCACTCCAATAAAAAACGGAGACGCTTTATGGCATCTCCGTTTTCATTCTCAAAGTTGAGAAATATCTATTCAGCAGCCTTCATCGGCAAAACCGAAACAAGTTGCTTGTTTTCTTTAGTTTTGCGGAAGTTCACTGTACCAGCGATCTTTGCAAAAATTGTATGGTCGCGGCCAATGCCAACGCCCGAACCAGTGTGCCACTGGGTGCCACGTTGGCGAAGAATGATGTTGCCAGCGATAACGCTTTCACCACCAAAACATTTCACACCTAAACGCTTGCCCGCTGAATCGCGGCCGTTGCGGGATGAACCACCTGCTTTTTTATGTGCCATGATATTTCTCCTGCTTTAAATTACGAACGAGCTTTATCGGCTTTAGCACGTGGAGGTTTGCCTGCCATTAATTCTTTGGCTTGCTCAATCCACTCTTCACGGGCCACGCGGCCCTTCTGCTTAATGTCGGCTTCAATGCGGGTCACATCTTCAGGTGTCCAAGCGGCCACTTGTGCAAATGTTGTAATGCCCATGTCAGTGAGTGCAGCATAGATCTTTGGACCAATGCCAGCGATCAATGAAATGTCATCAGCACCTGCGGCACCTGTTGCTGCTAGAGCAACTGGAGCGGCTTTGGCTTTCACTTCAGCTTTTTTGCCAGTTGGCTTGGCGCCACCGGTCAGAATTTCTGTGATGATCACCGACGTCAAATCTTGACGGTGACCGTTACGCCGGCGATAATGCTTGCGGCGGCGCTTCTTGAAAATGATCAAATGCGGGCCACGGGCCTGCTTTTCAATTTGCCCAACAACCGTTGCCCCTTCAATGAAGGGAGCGCCCACATGAACGGCACCTTCGCCTGTAACCATGAGAACATTGGTGAATGAGATGTGATCGCCTGCAGCTCCTTCGAGCTTTTCGATCAAAATTTTATCGTTTGCGGCAACGCGATATTGCTTGCCGCCTGTCTTGATGACTGCGTACATAATAAACCACTTCTTTTTCCGCGCCCTTTGGCGCCTCTTCTAAACCCTTGAAAGAAGAGGACTTTTGCATAAGTTCCGAAAAACCATTTGGGTTGCCGGGGGCTGCGCATGAATATCAACCACACTTATGTCTGGTCAGATTGCGGGCTTCTAGGGGCATCAGGCTCATGAGTCAAGCGGATGAGGGTGATGACGCGGTTCACTTCGCCACCGAAAATGAGCACCAAGGCCGCTTGGTAGATGAAAAACATGGCCGCGAATAGGCCAGAGAGCGATGCGTAAGTTGAGGCAAAGGAATTGAAGTTTTGCAAATAGAGTGAAAATGCCGCTGAGAGGCCGATCCACACCAATACGGTCAATGAAACACCGGGAAGCAAATGGCGGAAGGGTAGGGATTGGGCAGGTAAGATGCGGTGGGCAAACAGCAGACCAGAGAATAAGAGCAACATGGCAATGGGATAACGTAAATGATCGAGTGAGGCAAAATTGGCCAGTTGTGACGGGGCATAAGTGGCGATCACGTTAAAGGCCACGGGATAGACCACGATCAGCAGGGCCACAATGAGCAATAAAATGGCAGCGCCAATTATAATTAGGACGTTTTGCAAATAGAGATACCAGATGGGCCTTGTGTCTTGCAGATCGTAAGCTCGGTTAAGGCCAACACGCACAGAATCAACGCCACCCATGGCGCTCCAGATGGTGAGCAGTGCTGAGATACTCAGAAGGCCCGTGCGCGGCACAGTGAGGATGGCGTGGATTTCGCTGCTCAAAGGTTTCACAAGTTGCGCTGGAGCAACACTGAGCAAGAAATTTACAATTTGCTCCGCCAGTGCCTCACTGCCGAAAAAACCCGCTAAGGTGGTGAGGAAAATTAGAAACGGGAATATTGAAAAAATGATGCGAAACGAAATATTGCCAGCCAGCGGAATGGCTTCATCCGCAAACAGGCGCTTGAGTGCTTTGGTGAACAATGCAAAGACGGTTGCACGCGAATCGGTCATTCTTCGTTCCTTCTTCACATAGGTATATGCCCATGGCTGCCGTTCCTGCCAAGTCCACTCTGATTGCGCTTGCTCCTGCGGTTTTTGTGGTGTTGTGGTCCAGTGGCTTTGTGGTGGCCAGACTTTCAGCTGGGCATGTGGGGCCGTTGTGGTTTCTCAGTCTGCGCTTTCCGCTTGCTGCAGTTTTTATGGGGGGTGTGGCACTTCAGCAAGGGGCCACATGGCCAGATGCAAAGCACGCACTTCATGCTGTTGTAGCAGGCGCGTTTCTTCACGCTTTCTATCTAGGGCCCATATATTGGGCAGTGGCAGAAGGCCTGCCTGCTGGTGTTTCGGCTTTAATAGTAGGTTTGCAGCCCTTGCTAACAGCTTTCATGGCGGCGCTGATCTTGCAAGAAAAGGTCACAGCGCAGCATTGGCTAGGCTTGGCTGTTGGTTTGGTTGGCATTGGCTTGGTGGTTTGGCCCAAACTTATTCTGGCGCATGTGGGCGGCATCACGCCATTAACAGTGTCGTGTGCTATGTTTGGTGCGGCATCGATTTCATTTGGCACTGTTTATCAAAAGCGCTTTGCCACTGGTATAGATTTGGCATCTGGTGGATTTTGGCAATATGTGGGAGCGAGTTTAGTTGTCATGCTTGGGGCATTTCAGCTGGGCGATTTTCAGTTTGATTATAGCATGCAGGCTTGGTCAGCATTGGCTTGGGCCGTCATTGTTCTGTCGATCGTTGCGATCTCGCTGTTGATGATGCTTATCCGTGCGGGCGAAGTGAGCCGTGTGTCAGGTTTGATTTATCTGGTTCCGGCAGTGGCAGCTTTGATGACTTATGTGATGTTTGATGAAAAACTATTGCTCATTCAAATCGTCGGTATGGCGGTGTGTGCAGCGGCCGTACTGATTGTCAACCGCTCAGCGTCTGGTAAAATAGAGGCCAGCCACTAAAATAATGATCGCCACAAACTGTAAACCCACGCGCCAGCGCATAAACATTTGTGATTTGTTTGATGAGCCGCCGCGCATCATGTTCCACAGGCCCAAAAGCAAAACGATAAAAACGGCTGCCAGCGACAGTGGCACCAAGTAATCAAATATGTTCATTGATCAGAGATCCTATTCACAAATCGGTCCATCAGGCCTTGCGGTAAAATTCTGCGCGCCAGACCCATGATGTAAGTTGGGGTGGTCACATAGTAATGGGCGCGGGCGCGCTTTGATTCAAGCGCATGGACAAGCTTTTCGAGCACCGCCTGCGGCGGCAATTTGAAGCGGCTGGAACCGCCCTTGCCAAGTCGGCTACGTTGTTTTGCATAAGCCTCTTGGTAATGCGATTTTTCAACATTGATATTGAGGTCGAAATTCTTCAGCGAAGTTTCGACAAATTTACTGGTGATAGGGCCGGGCTCAATGGTGGAAACCTGAATGCCGCTTCCCCGCAATTCAAGCCGCATGGTATCTGTCAAAGCTTCAAGCGCAAATTTTGAGGCATTATAAGCCCCGCGCCATTTGAGGGCGACAATGCCCAGAACTGATGAGATGTTTACAATGCGGCCTTCACCATTGGCCCGTAACATGGGCAAGCAGAGGCAAGTGAGTTCATGCCAGCCAAAGAAATTGGCGGCAAACTCATCTTCTAAAACTTGGCGGGATAGATCTTCCACGGCACCCGGCTGGCCATAAGCGCCATTGTTGACCAGTGCGAATAATTTGCCGCCCAAGCGCTTTTCCACTTCGGCAGCGCAGGCTTTCACGGAGGCGCTGTGGGCATAATCTAAGATAAAAACTTCAAGGCCCTCAGCCTCCAAGCGTTTGGCATCTTCCATGTTGCGCACGGTGGCCAACACACGGTAATTGCGTTGCTGCAATCCTTTGGCAAAGGCATAGCCAATGCCGGAAGAGCAGCCAGTTATGAGAACGGTTTTTTGCATTGTGGACCCTCGCCGCAATTGAGCCTATTTTTTGAGGTCTAGCTGGACTGGAGGTTTTCGCAAGTTGTTAAGAATTTGCAGCTAAAGGTTAACGGCATGACACTGATTAGAACATGGGGATTTGGAGTTTTCGCTGCGGCCATGGTTGCCAGCAGTTCCATGGTTTTGGCTGATGATCCAGTTTCTCTTGGCACATTTGAGGATTGGGAAAGCTTCACCTATCAAGCCTCGGGTGCGCCGGTGTGTTATATTTATTCCGTGCCAAAAAAATCTGATGCGGTTAAAAAAGTAAAACGCGATCCGATTTATTTCTTGGTCACGCATTTTTCGGGGCGCAAAATTCACAACCAAATTTCCACGATCATCGGCTATCCGTTCAAAGAATCATCCACGGTTACCGTGAAAGTGGATAATGCAGCTTTTGAGCTTTACACCAACGGCGATGTGGCTTGGGCTGCGGCACCTGAAACCGAATTACAGATTGTAACCGCAATGAAAACTGGCACCTCGCTTACAGTCACTGGTATCAGCTGGAAGGGCACAGAGACTACTGATACTTATTCACTGGCTGGCGTTTCCAAGGCGATGGACAAGATCGACAGCGCTTGCAAATAAGGTTGCTATGATTTCTCGCATCCCCCTTGCTGTTCTGCATTTTGTGTTGGCTTTTATGACTCCAGCGCAGGCTGAATGCCGCAATCTGGTTTCGGAAGGCAGCTCCTATACGGCCTGTAGTATAGATGTGCAGAAGCAGAAACTGGGCCTTTATAATATCAACGTCGAAGGGCGGCCTTACGGTGATTTTTCGAGTTTGATTGACGTGCTTTCAAGCGAAAATAAAATACTCACCTTTGCGATGAATGCGGGCATGTTTGACCAGAACTTAAAGGCCATTGGCCTTTATGTGGAAAATGGCAAACAACTGAAAAAACTCAACCGCCGCAATGGCGCTGGCAATTTTCACATGAAGCCCAATGGCGTGTTTTATGTGAAGGGCGATAAGGCGGGCGTGATGGAGACAGAAGCCTTTGCCAAATCTGGCATCAAGCCTGATCTGGCATCACAAAGCGGGCCGATGCTGGTGATTAAAGGTGATATTCACCCGAAGATTTCTGCGTCTGGCACCTCGCGTAAAATTCGCAATGGCGTTGGGATGGTGGATGATCACACTCTGGTGTTTGTGATTTCTAATGGTCCGGTGACCTTCTATGAATTTGCCAGTCTGTTTCAAAATGAGCTTGCTTGCGACAACGCCTTGTTTTTGGATGGTTCAATCTCGGCCTTGTTCAGTTCTGAGCTGGGGCGGCAGGATGGTTTTTTGCCGATCGGGCCTATAGTCGGGACGTATGAAATAAGGTAGAGAGCGGCCATGACAACGCTTTTACAAACAGCTATTCCGCTGGCCGCCAGCTATATTCCTAATGATACACGCACCACTTTAATGGGGCTATCGCGTGAAGACCTTGCCGCTATTTTAGAACGCGTTGGGGTTCCTGAAAAGCAACGCAAAATGCGTATGCGCCAATTGTGGCATTGGATTTATCAGCGCGGGGTTTTTGACTTTGCTGACATGACAGATGTGTCAAAAGAACTTCGCGCCAAACTGGAAGATGTATTTATTATTGGCCGCCCTGAAGTGGTGACCGAGCAAATCTCATCTGATGGCACGCGCAAATGGCTGTTGCGTTTGGCCCCCGATGAAAGGGGCGCGCGCCATGAGGTGGAAACGGTTTACATTCCTGAAGAAGATCGCGGCACTTTGTGTATTTCCAGCCAAGTGGGCTGCACTTTAACCTGCAGTTTCTGCCACACTGGCACGCAAAAGCTGGTGCGCAATCTCACGGCAGGCGAAATCGTTGGCCAGATTATGCTGGCGCGCGACCGCATTAAAGATTGGCCAGATGATATTACAGCCAATCCCAAGCCACCTTCATCAGGGCGCTACATTACTAATGTGGTTTTGATGGGCATGGGCGAGCCACTTTATAATTTTGACAATGTAAAAACCGCGATTAACATTGCCGCCGATGGCGAAGGGCTGTCATTGTCCAAACGCCGCATCACGCTCTCCACCTCTGGCGTGGTGCCAGAGATTGTACGGGCGGGGGCGGAGATTGGTTCCGCATTGGCGATTTCACTGCATGGCACTACTGATGAAATTCGCAATAAGCTGGTGCCGCTCAACAAGAAATATCCGATTGCTGAATTGCTCGAAGCCTGCCGCAATTATCCCGGCGTTTCCAACGCCAAGCGCATCACCTTTGAATATGTGATGCTCAAAGACGTGAACGACACGGTGGCCGATGCCAGGCGTTTGGTAAAATTGCTGAGTGGCATTCCAGCGAAAGTTAATCTCATACCGTTCAACCCATGGCCCGGCACCGCCTATGAATGTTCAACCTGGGACACCATCGAAAACTTCGCTGAGATTTTAAACAATGCGGGTTATGCCAGCCCCGTGCGCACGCCAAGAGGCCGAGATATTATGGCCGCCTGCGGGCAGCTGAAAAGCGAGAGCATGAAGGTTAGGGCGAGTGAGAGGGTCTAGTATTGTTGACTTTTTGTTCTTGTCGGACCAGTATTTCTTTGAAATGTTGAGGTAGCCATGAGTGAACCCGAAAGTATTGTTCTGATGCTGCTGCGCGAAATGCGCGGTGAGATGGGTGATATCCGCAAGGATATGGCGACGAAGGGCGATGTTGCTGGTCTGAAAGCGGAATTGAAGAACGATATCGCAGATGTGCGCTCTGAAGTGAAATCTCTGCGGGCCGATGTGGCCTCTGACATGATGACAATGGAGAAACGCTTGAGCGATCGCATCACCCATTTGAACCGAGCAGTCATGGAATACCATTCCTCAGCAGTAGGCCACGGCATTCTTTTCTCAGAAATCGATGAGCGCCTGCGGCGGGTGGAACAACACCTGAAATTATCACCAGGCGAGTCCCATTGATCGGTCGGTTCAGTATTATGGTGGCCAGTGGGCAGTTGAAGAGTGAAAACCTGAAGGTGAGGGTGAGTGAGCGGGTTTAACCAAGTTCCGGTTTGGAATTGGTTTTCTGATGCTGCACTCTTTACGGCGTTGGCCTGTCTGACTTTTAAGTGGGTTCAAGAATACAAGTTTTACTCGAAGAATAATTGGGATTTCTCAATCGAGAATCCTAAGAAACTTCGGATGTGGTGGGGTCGTCGTCTTTGGGTATCTGATGAGTATTTGATGTCGAGTTATGATCGACTTTACAAAGGTTATCCATTTGCCGTGTTCGTTGTGAGCGTTATGCTGGTCGCATTTCTTTTCATCGACTATAGAATTTTGAGTTGCCCTCTTACTGATTTGAGCAAGTGTGGGATCACGATAAAAGGCGGGAGAGTTTCGGTTACATTTGTAACTCCGAAGCAAAATTAATTGAAGCTATGGAAACAGCCTTTGGCGTGAGGGTGTGTTACTTTTGATCTCAAAAACCACCTCCACCTCTGTCATCCCGACGAAAGTCGGGACCCAGAAGGAGTGGGACGGAATTAAATTATTGAGCTCCCAGCGGGTTGGTCTGGGTCCCGACTTCCGTCGGGATGACAGGTAAAATGAAATGGGGATGACAAGTGGAGCATGGGACAAATATGAAAACGAAAATTGTTGGTTATCTTGCCTCCCTCATCGTCGCAGCCTCACTTCTCACCTTGGTGTTCTTCCAAATTGAGAGCGAATATTCCACGCCCAATCATGGGCCACTGGATATTCTTTATGTTTGGGCGGTGATGGCGTTTTGGAGTTTGGTGATCACGCTGTTACCTGCCGCTGCTCTGATCTATTTTGCTGAACGCAGGGGCTGGCGGTTAGTGTTGCTCTATCTCGCTGTTGGAGCGGCATTTGGCTCGATTACGGGCTTTTGGTTTGAACTTCAAATTATGGTTGAATGCGCAGCCATCGGCGCTGTGGCTGGTTTCACTTATTGGTGGATCGCCGGGCGTTTTGCGGGGTTGCGGGACAATGCTGTGGCGTGATAGGTCGCTGTTAAATTCACAGTGAGCATTCCCATGTCCAAAAAAATCAAAAAAGTCGTTCTCGCCTATTCGGGTGGTCTTGATACTTCGATTATTTTGAAGTGGCTGCAGACCGAATATGGTGCTGAAGTTGTAACTTTTACCGCCGACCTCGGCCAAGGTGGTGAACTTGAATCCGCCCGCAAGAAGGCCGAACTGATGGGCATTAAGAACATTTATGTGGAAGATGTGCGCGAAGAATTTGTCCGTGACTTTGTGTTTCCGATGTTCCGCGCCAATGCTTTATATGAAGGCGTTTACTTGCTGGGCACCTCGATTGCGCGGCCTTTGATTGCTAAGCGCTTGATTGAGATTGCCGCAGAAACTGGCGCTGATGCCATAGCTCATGGTGCCACTGGTAAGGGCAATGACCAAGTTCGCTTTGAACTTACGGCCTATGCCCTCAACCCTGATATTAAAGTGATCGCCCCGTGGCGTGAATGGGAATTTAAAAGCCGCACTGATTTGCTGGCTTTTGCTGAACAACACCAAATTCCGGTGCCGAAAGATAAACGCGGCGATGCGCCATTTTCAGTGGATGCCAATTTGCTGCATTCATCCTCCGAAGGAAAAGTGCTTGAAGACCCATGGGTGGAAGCACCGCCTTACGTTTATCAACGCACCATTGCGCCGGAAGATGCGCCAGATACACCAACGTATATTGAGGTTGAATTCAAGCATGGTGATCCCATAGCGATTGATGGCAAGACCATGTCTCCGGCCACCTTGCTCACAGCGCTTAATCAATTGGGCCATGACAATGGTATTGGCCGATTGGACTTGGTGGAGAACCGTTTCGTGGGCATGAAGTCTCGCGGGATTTATGAAACACCGGGCGGTAGCATTTTGCTGGTGGCCCACCGCGCAATGGAATCTCTCACATTGGACCGTGAAGCAGCCCACCTCAAAGACAGCTTCATGCCGCGCTATGCCGAGCTGATTTATTACGGTTTCTGGTTTGCGCCGGAACGCGAGATGTTGCAGGCGATGATTGATAAAAGCCAAGAGCATGTGGAAGGCACGGTTCGCCTGAAACTTTATAAGGGCAATGTGATTGTAGTGGGCCGCAAATCAGTGAAGTCACTTTATTCAAATGAGTTGGTGACCTTTGAAGATGATCGCGGCGCTTATGACCAGAAGGATGCGGCAGGTTTCATTCGCTTGAATGCCTTGCGGCTGCGCACGCTAGCGGCACGCAAGCGCAATACTTAAAACAAATACGGTAAGAATACACTTAACCCAATCAAGGCAGCACATATGGCGGCTACCATCACGGCACCCGCGGCCACATCTTTGGCGTGGCCGATAAGCTCGTGATGTTCTTTTGTAAAGGCATCGGCCAAAAACTCGATTGCTGTATTCATGGTTTCGGCGGTGATCACCATGGCGATGGCCACGATCAGCCAGCGCCAATCCTCGCGGGTGATGTTAAAATACAGGCCCAGCAGAATAATTGCTGCGGCAGCGCTTAATTGAAGCCACAAGGCGTGCTGGGTTTTAACGGCCTTAGTCAATCCAGCAATCGCAAAGCCAAAGGCTTTGAGGCGATCACCCAAATTGAAGCCGCGCCCGTCCATTATGCCAGCGCCCGAAGTTCTTTCAAAATCGCGTCGCTCATTTCCGAAGTATTGGTGTTGGCAGGCACATCACCGGCGATATCTTTGGTGCGCAGGCCCTTGGCCAGAACTGCTGAGATTGCTTGATCCAACTTATCGGCCCATTCGCCCATGCCGAAGGAATAGCGCAAACACATTCCAAAGCTTGCAATCATTGCAATCGGATTTGCGGCACCCGTACCAGAAATATCTGGCGCTGAACCATGCACAGGTTCATACAAAGCTTTGCGGCGCTTGGTTTTTGGATCGGGTGCGCCGAGCGAGGCTGACGGCAACATGCCGAGCGAACCGGTGAGCATGGCAGCCACGTCTGACAAAATATCGCCGAACAAATTATCCGTAACGATCACATCATATTGCTTGGGCCAGCGCACCAATTGCATGGCGCAATTATCAGCCAGCACATGTTCAAGTTGCACATCTTTATACTCCGTGGCGTGAATGCGCGTGACGATTTCATGCCACAGCACGCCGGTTTTCATCACGTTGCGCTTTTCCGCCGAGGACACTTTGTTCTTGCGGGTTTTAGCCAGTTCAAACGCCACGCGCACAATGCGCTCAATTTCAAAGGTATCGTAAATTTGCGTATCAATACCGCGCTTTTGGCCATTGCCCAGATCAGTGATAGTTTTGGGTTCGCCGAAATAAACCCCACCTGTAAGCTCACGCACGATGAGAATATCGAGGCCTTCAACTACGTTCTTTTTCAATGATGAAGCATCAGCCAGCGCTGGATAGCAAATAGCGGGGCGCAGGTTTGCAAAAAGGCCCAAATCTTTGCGCAAGCGCAGAAGGCCAGCTTCAGGGCGGGCCTCATAAGGAACCTTATCCCATTTTGGCCCGCCCACCGCGCCGAACAAAACAGCATCGGCGCTTTGCGCCTTGGCCATATCAGATTCAGAAATGGCTTGGCCGTGAGCGTCATAAGCGCAGCCGCCAACCAAGCCTCGATCTGTGTTAAAAGTGGCAATGCCTTGCTTCCCGAACCAAGTTAAAATCTTTTCAACTTCGGCCATAACTTCAGGGCCAATGCCGTCACCAGGGAGGAGGAAAAGATTATAGGACGCCATGGGGGTTCTCGCTTGTTAGTATTTTGGCACCAACTAGCGAATAGTGAAATTTATTGCAACTTATTCAGCGGCCTTGACGCTCATTGGATTATTTGGGTGTTGAGTCCAGTTGGCGTAATCTTTGCTGATTTTCTTTCCAGTCCGCGCATCAGTGCCAGTTGTTTGGCGTTCCATGGTGATGCAATTTTCGACCGGACAGACTTCCACACAGAGATTGCAGGCCACGCATTCATCATCCATCACTTCAAAATGGCGAATTCCATCTTTCTCTTTCATAATAGCTTGATGTGACGTGTCTTCGCAGGCGGCATAGCAACGGCCGCATTTAATGCAGGCGTCTTGATCAATTCTGGCTTTGGCGATGTAGTTTAAATTAAGATATTGCCAATCGGTGACGTTGGGCACAGCACGGCCTCTAAAATCTTCGATGCTGGCATAGCCTTTCTCGTCCATCCAGCGCTCTAAGCCTGAAATCATTTCCTCGACGATCTTAAATCCATAAGTCATGGCGGCAGTGCAAACCTGCACGGTGCCTGCGGACATTGAAATGAACTCAGCCGCATCGCGCCAAGTGGTGATGCCGCCGATGGCTGAAATGGGTAGGCCGTGGGTTTGCTTGTCACGCGCAATTTCCGCCACCATGTTGAGTGCGATAGGTTTCACCGCTGGGCCGCAATAGCCGCCGTGTGAGCCTTTGCCATCAATGGTGGGCATGGGCGACATGTTGTCGAGATCGACTGAGATGATTGATGAGATGGTATTGATCAGAGACACTGCATCAGCTCCACCTTTTAGAGCGGCTCTAGCTGGCATGCGAATATCAGTGATGTTTGGGGTGAGTTTCACGATTACAGGCATTCGCGTATATTGCTTGCACCAGCGCGCCACCATTTCGATGTATTCAGGAACCTGACCAACAGCAGCCCCCATGCCACGTTCGCTCATGCCATGCGGGCAACCGAAGTTCAGTTCCACGCCATCAGCCTCAGTTTCTTCCACACGGGCGAGAATATTCTTCCACGGCATTTCTTCGCATGGCACCATGAGGGAGACCACCATGGCGCGGTCTTTCCACTCGCGTTTAACTTTTTTGATTTCTTGAAGGTTCACATCAAGCGGACGATCAGTGATCAACTCGATATTGTTGAGGCCGAGCAAGCGGCGGTCTGCGCCATGGATTGCGCCATAGCGCGGGCCGTTGACATTGACGATGGGAGGGCCGTCTTCGCCCAAAGTTTTCCAAACCACGCCACCCCAACCCGCCTTGAAAGCGCGCACCACATTATATTCTTTGTCGGTGGGTGGCGCTGAGGCCAACCAGAATGGGTTTGGGGATTTTATGCCAACAAAATTTGAACGAAGGTCTGCCATGGGAATGCTCCTACAAGTTCTGCCCCTCTCCCCTTGAGGGAGAGGGTACGGCGAAGCCGGGGGTGAGGGGTTGGTTCAGCGAGTCTATGTGCCTGACAGCCCCCTCATCCGGCGCTACGCGCCACCTTCTCTCTCGAGGGAAGAAGGGGAGTATTTGGGATTGATTATGACAAATAAGCATGAATGCTCTCCGCAGCCCTGCGGCCGTCATCAACGCTGGCCACTGTCAAATCTTTGCCACCTGCGATGCAATCACCGCCAGCCCAGATGCCTTTGACGGATGTGCGCTTTTCAACATCGACTTTGATGCGGCCTTGTTCGAGGTCCAGTGCGCCATCTAACATGTCCACATAAGTTTGGCCGATGGCTTTGAAAATCATGTCTGCTGCAAGTTCAAAACTCTCGCCCGTGCCTTCAAGCTTCTTGCCTTTCATGGCCATATATTCGCATTTCAGACCAATCGCCTTATCGCCCTTCACGAGAACTTTTTTGGGGGCAACCCAGTGCATGATCTTCACACCCTTGGTTTGCGCCAGCTCTTGTTCATAGGCGCTGGCTTTCATCTGGGTGGCACCACGGCGATAAAGGATGGTTACGTTTTCGGCACCAAGTAATTTAGATTGAATAGCCACATCAATGGCTGTCATGCCGCCGCCGATCACCAGCACATTGCGACCCACAGGAAGCTTGGAGAGATCCTTAGCTTGACGCAGATCGGAAATATAATTGACAGCATCTTCAATGCCGTCTGCGTCTTCATTCTTGGCACCCAAAGCATTCACACCCGAAAGGCCCATGCCGAGAAATACGGCATCATAGTCATGTTGCAAATCTGGGAGCTTTAGCTTTTTTCCCAATGCCATATTATGCTTGATATCGATGCCGCCGATTGACAGAATGAAATCTACTTCCTTCTGCGCGAAATCATCAACGGCTTTATACGCAGCTATGCCAAACTCATTGAGGCCACCCGGTTTTTTGCGCGCTTCAAAGATAGTCACATCATGGCCATGCATGGCCAAACGATGCGCACAAGCAAGGCCCGCCGGGCCAGCCCCCACCACAGCCACTTTTTTGTCGGATGATTTGGCGCGCGTGAAAGGATGTTTTTCAGCCATCGCCTGATCAGTTGCATAGCGTTGCAGCATTCCGATCTTAACCGGCTTGCCTTCAGCAGTTTCACGCACGCAAGCCTCTTCGCATAAGGTTTCAGTGGGGCACACGCGCGCGCATATGCCACCTAGAATGTTTTGGTTGAAAATAGTTTTTGCAGCAGATTTTGCATGGCCCGCTTGAATTTCTCGAATAAACAGCGGAATATCAATTGAAGTGGGGCAAGCTTTCATACATGGCGCATCGTAACAGAAGTAACAGCGGTCAGATTCGACCAAAGCTTCGTGGTGCGATAAGGGGGTATGCAAATCTGTGAAGTTTGCAGCGTAATCCATTTTGCTCAGGCGTTTTCCTGAAATATCTGGGTTTTTAGCTGGTGCCATGAACAGTCTCCGTCTTTTTGCGGAATCAAAGGATGACCGATTTTGTTCAAATGGTCAAATTTTCGATGATGATAGACGAGAGCAGCTTCACCCGTTATATATGTATGACAAATGAATTGAGAGACCATTATGAGCAAAATACCAAGTAAGCCCAAGACTTTACGTTCGCAAAACTGGTTCGACAATCCAGAAAACGCGGATATGACGGCGCTTTATTTGGAGCGTTACCTCAATTACGGGTTTACGCGCGGCGAACTTCAGGGGGCCAAACCCATCATTGGCATTGCCCAAACTGGCTCTGATCTTAGCCCCTGCAACCGTTCGCATGTTGAGCTGGCTAAGCGAGTGCGTGATGGCATTATTGCCGCTGGTGGTGTGCCCCTCGAATTTCCTATTCATCCCATTCAAGAAACGGGTAAGCGCCCCACCGCCTCGCTTGACCGTAACTTAGCTTATCTCTCTCTCGTAGAAGTGCTTTATGGCTATCCTTTAGACGGCGTGGTGCTGACCATTGGTTGCGATAAAACCACGCCTGCCTGTTTAATGGCAGCGGCCACCGTTGATATTCCGGCAATCGCTCTCTCGTCTGGTCCGATGCTCAATGGCGATTATCAAGGCCAGCGCACCGGCTCTGGCACCATTGTGTGGCTGGCGCGTGAAAAATTAGCCACAGGCGAGATTGACTATAATGGCTTTGTGGAATTGGTGGCCTCTTCAGCCCCTTCAGCTGGCTATTGCAACACCATGGGCACTGCCACCACCATGAACTCTTTGGCCGAAGCGCTTGGCATGTCGCTGCCTGGCAATGCCGCTATTCCAGCGCCTTATCGTGAGCGCGGGCAGATGGCTTATGAAACCGGAAAGCGCATTGTGGAAATGGTGCGCGAAGACTTGACGCCTTCAAAAATTATGACGCGCAAAGCTTTTGAAAATGCCATTGCGGTCAACACAGCCATTGGTGGCTCAACCAATGCACCTAATCATTTGAACGGCATTGCTCGGCTTCTCGATGTGGAGCTTGATGTGATCGACTGGGAAAAGCACGGCCATGATTTACCTCTGCTGGTGAATTTGCAACCGGCTGGTGAATATCTGGGCGAAGATTATCATCGCGCTGGCGGTGTGCCAGCCGTTGTGGCCGAGCTTATGAAAGCAGGCAAAATTCATGAAGATGTGATGACCGTGAACGGTAAATCGATTGGCGAGAATTGCCGTGGTAAATTCTCGTGGAACCGAAAGGTGATCAAAGAGTTTGATGACCCCATTAAAAAAAATGCTGGCTTTAAAATGCTGCATGGCAATTTATTTGACTCAGCGATTATGAAAACCAGCGTGATTTCCGAAGAATTCCGGGCGCGTTATCTATCTGATCCAAAAATGCCCAATGCCTTTGAAGCAAAGGCAATCGTGTTTGATGGACCCGAAGATTATCACGCCAATATCGATAATCCAAAATTGAACATTGATGAAAACACCATTCTGTTTATTCGCGGCGTTGGTCCCTTGGGTTATCCCGGGGCTGCTGAAGTTGTGAACATGCGCGCACCCACTTATTTGTTGGAGAAAGGTGTGCGCTCGCTTCCATGCGTGGGTGATGGCAGGCAATCAGGCACATCAGGTTCGCCGTCAATTTTGAATGCTTCGCCCGAAGCTGCAGCAGGTGGTGGTTTAGCAATTTTGAAAAATGGCGACCGTGTAAAGATCGATCTTAATACGGGTGATTGCAATATGCTGATTTCGGACGCGGAGATTGCCAAACGCCGCGCTGAACTTGAAGCCAGTGGTGGTTATAAAGTGCCGCCATCACAAACGCCATGGCAAGAAATTTTTCGCAACACCACCGAGCAATTGGCCCAAGGCATGATCATCAAAGGCTCCACCAAATTCCAACGCATTGCCAAAACCATGGGCATTCCACGGGATAATCATTGATGCTTGAACTTCGTAACGACCGTCTTCGTGCCATTTTTGATACGCGTGGGGCGCGGCTTCAAGCCTTGTTTATTGATGGGGTTGATGTGGTGCAAGGCAATGCGCTTGATTTTGATTTTGCAACGGCTGACCCTTATGCGGGTGCTTTGGCGGGGCGCTATGCTGGCCGCATTTCAAACGCGCAATTTCCGCTGGATGGTAAGATCGTAAAGGTCATACCTAATATGGGTGATTTTCAGTTGCATGGTGGGCCTGATAATTTTGCACTTCGTGAATGGAACGTGGAAGCCGATGATTACTCAATCTGGTTTACGCTGCATTCGCCTGATGGTGATCAAGGCTTTCCCGGTGCCATGGATGCAACGGCAATTTATAAATTGGACGGCAATGCTCTCTCGCTGGAAATTGAAGCAACAACAACCAAGCCCACCATCGTCAATCTCACCAACCATGCCTATTGGAATATGGCGGGTGGAGGTTCGGTTTTAGAAAATGAATTACAGATCAACGCCTCAGCTTATTTACCCTTAAACGAAGCATTGCTTCCAAGTGGTGAAATTCGCAACGTTGAGGGCTCGCGTTGGGACTTTAGAAAATTGCACAAAATTGTTGAAGGCTATGATAACTGTTTTTGTTTGGATGGCCCTCGTGGCACCATGAAACATGGCCTTACTTTGAGGGATCCCAAAACTGGGCGCACCATGGAAGTGTGGACCACGGAATGCGCCATTCAAATGTACACCGCAATCCGTTGGGATGGAACTGTGCCCGCCAAATCTGGAAGCTTACAACCTTCACAAGGCTTTGCCATTGAGCCGCAAAATTATCCCGATGCACCCAACCATGCTAATTTTCCAAGCGCTGTGTTGAGGCCCGGCGAGACTTACAAAAACAAAATGGAATGGCGCTTCCTATAAAAAATTATACGGGTCCACATCCACGTTTAATTTAAGCGCCCCCTTGGGCTTCACGTCTTTCAACCATTCACGCAAATAAGCTTGAATATTCACATCGCGGTCGGCTTTGACCAGAAGCCGCCAGCGGTGCCGCCCGCGCACTATGGCGATTGGAGCCGGGGCGGGCCCAAGCACAGTTATACCATCGGCTAAGGGTGCTAGTTGAGAAATGCCCCGCGCAAAGCGTTCGGTGGCTGCTGCTTCGTTGCCTGACATAATCAGAGCAGCCAACCGCCCATGCGGTGGCAGATTTACAGCCTCACGGATTTTCTTTTCGGTTTCTAAATAAGCGTCGCGATCAGATTTCACTAAGGCTTGCATCAGGGGATGCTGTGGCAAATAAGTTTGCACTAAAGCCCGCCCGGGTTTTGCGCCGCGACCCGCCCTGCCTGCCACTTGTGCAAGCAGCGCCCAGGTGCGCTCTCCAGCGCGCGGGTCAGATGATTCCAAAGCCAAATCAGCATCCACCACACCCACAAGAGTAAGGTGCGGGAAGTGATGGCCCTTGGCCACCAATTGCGTTCCCAGAATTAAATTGAAATCACCCCGCTCAACCCCGCGCAAAGTCTCGCGCAATGTTTGCCCGCGTGAAAGATCGCTCGATAAAACCGCAACGCGGGCCTCAGGAAAAAGCTTGGTCACTTCTTCGGCCAAGCGTTCAATCCCGGGGCCAACAGAAACCATATTATCTTCAACTCTACACTGCGGACAGGCCTTGGGCACTGGCTCTTGATGGCCGCAATGGTGGCACATTAAGATGCGTCGAAAGCGATGTTCCACCATGGCTGCTGCGCAATCCGGGCAATGCAGGCGGTGGCCACAGGAGCGACAGAGCGTGAGGGGTGCAAAGCCACGGCGGTTGAGAAACAGCAAAGCCTGATCGCCCGCCGCTAGAGTGGTGGCAACAGCTTCAACCAGTGGTGCTGAAAGCCACGTGCCTGCCTCCACTTTCTCCAGCGTCATATCAATGCGGGTGGTTTCAGGAAGCTCTGGCCGGCCATGGCGGTCTTTGAGTTTGACGATGCCATAACGTTCGCGATCAACATTCACCAGCGACTCAAGTGAAGGTGTGGCCGAGGATAGCACCACGGGGAATTTGGCCACTGAGCCATAAAGCACAGCCATATCGCGCGCGTGATAGGGAACACCCTCATCTTGTTTATAAGCGCTCTCATGCTCTTCATCGACCACGATCAAACCGAGTTTTGCCCATGGCAAAAACAAAGCGGAACGAGCACCCACAACAATGCGGACCTTGCCTTCAGCCACGCCGCGCCATACGCGTTCACGTTCGCGTGGGCGCAGCTCTGAATGCCATTGTGCAGGTTCACAGCCAAAGCGCGTTTCCACACGCGCGATGAAGGATGCGGTGAGAGCGATTTCTGGCAGCAACAATAAAACCTGTTTGCCCGCCGCCAAGGCTGCCGCCATAGCTTCAAAATAAACTTCAGTTTTGCCAGAGCCAGTGACGCCATCAAGCAGCATCACTTTATGGGCACGGCTTGCCACCATTTGGCGAAGGGTGGCAGCGGCGACTGTTTGATCTTTGCTCAGCTTATAGCCGCCCGCATTGAGATCAGGTTCAGCAAAGCTACGATGGGCTGGCAAAGCCACGGCTTCCAAGGCACCTGCCGTGATCAAGGCTTTCACAACTGAAACACCAACCCCTGCGGCTTCGGCCAATTCAGAGGCCTTCATGGCAAAACCCTGCTCGACGACAGCCAAGACTTTGGCGCGTTGGGTCGTTAATTTTGCAGGTTTGGTGCCGCTGGCCCGGTAAGCAATATTTTGCCGCGCACCTTCAAAGGCTGATGGCACACGCAACACCATGCGCAACACATTGCCAGGCGGCTCTAAATAATAAGCTGCCAGCCAATCAACAAATTTTCGGTGCGCCTCAGTCATCGGTGGCATGTCAAAAACTTGGGTTATGTCGCGCATTTTCATATTGGTGGCCACAGCGGGGCGAAGGCTCCACACAACACCAATGACCGACCGAAGCCCCAGCGGTACTTCAACATAACTGCCGGGCTCCACAGCCATGCCAACGGGCACACGGTATGAATAGGCACTCTCTAAAGGCAGAGGCAGCAGC
>JANLPA010000093.1:0-1760 GCA_031366855.1 Hyphomicrobiales bacterium
TTTATTCTAGGCACCGCCATTGATGGCAAACTGGCAGTGAACATTGCCTCAATCTATTTGCCCAATGGCAACCCAGCTCCCGGCCCAAAATATGATTATAAATTGGCGTGGATGGAGCGCTTGGCAAACTTCACCAAAGACTTGCTGAAAGACGAGGAACTTCTTGTTCTTGCTGGAGATTACAATGTAATTCCAACAGCGCAAGATGCCCGCAACCCACAAAACTGGGTGGGCGATGCCTTGTTCCGGCCAGAAACCCATGAGGCGTTTCGTAAACTGCTGAATATGGGTCTCACCGAGTCGTTCCGCGCCCTCCACCCCACTTCAACTGAATATAGCTTTTGGGATTATCAAGCCGGAGCTTGGCCGAAAAATAACGGCATTCGCATTGACCATCTTTTGCTCTCTCCGCAAGCGGCAGATAAATTACAATCCGCCCGGATATTCAAAGACACACGCGGCCACCATAAACCATCCGACCATGTGCCGGTGATGATTGAGGTGAACTAACCCGCGCTTGACTTGCCAACTAGCGCACTTAAAGTAAGCCACAGGGGAAAGCGATCTCCTCTCAAGGTGCCATGCTCAAGAATCGTTTCACCTATCACTTTATGAGAGCATCATCATGGCCGCACCACATTCAATTAAATCCGATAAGCTTTCGCGACTCATCGGAACGATGAGCCCGCCGATTATAATCGACGTTCGCACCACTGAAGATTTTGACGCTGACCCACGCCTCATCCCGGCAAGCATCAAAAGAAGCTTTGAGACTGTTTCGGATTGGGGCAAAGCCTACGCTGGCAAATCTGTTGTTGTCGTATGTCACCATGGCGCAAAATTGAGCGAGGGCGTTTCTGGTTGGTTGCGCCAATTGGGCGCCGATGCAATTTCACTGGAGGGGGGATTTGTCGCCTGGGAGGAAGCTAAACTTCCCCTCGTGCCAACAGCCAAACTCCCTCCGCGTGACGGTGAGGGCCACACAGTTTGGGTCACCCGCAGCCGACCCAAGATTGACCGAATTGCCTGCCCTTGGCTCATCCGCCGCTTTGTTGATCCTTCGGCAGTTTTTCTATTTGTGGCACCATCAGAAGTATTAGCAGTTGCCGATCACTTCAACGCCACAGCTTTTGATATTGAAAACACCCATTGGAGCCATCGTGGTGAGCTCTGCACTTTTGATCTGATGATTGAGGAATTTGGCTTGGGAACCGATGCGTTATCAAGGTTGGCCACAATCGTCCGCGCCGCCGACACGGCGAAGCTTGATCTGGCACCCGAAGCAGCGGGGCTTCTGGCAGCGTCCTTGGGATTATCGCGCATGTATTCCGATGATCTCGCGCAATTGGATGCAGGCATGGTGTTATACGATGCATTCTACCGCTGGTGCCGAGATGCAACCGATGAAACCCACAATTGGCCCAACAATAAATTGCGCCCCTAGTGCTTGATCGAGAATCAAAAACAAAAAACCCGCGTGAGCTTTAAGCTGCGCGGGTTCTTTAACTCAGTACTCAAACCAAACTTACTTGGTTACTGGGGCCTTAACGCCGAAAGCAGCAAAGCTGGCTTCGAAAGGCTTGAATGCGCTCTTCGCAGCAGCAGCATAGAGTTCACCGAGCTTGGTGAATTCAGCAACAGTTGCGTCGAATGTTTCTTTTGCAAAAGCTTGTTGAACTTCAACTGCCTTTTCGAAAGACTTGGCAGCAACTGCCATTTCGAATACAGCAGCGTTCTTTTCGAAAGATTTCTTAGAGAAA
>JANLPA010000097.1:0-2147 GCA_031366855.1 Hyphomicrobiales bacterium
GGCTTCACGCGTTAGCATCACATCATGCACATGGCTTTCACGAAGCCCTGCCCCCGTAATACGCACGAACTGCACTTTGGATTGAAGTTCGAGGATCGAAGCCGCCCCCACATAACCCATGGCTGCACGAAGCCCCCCCACCATTTGATGGAGAACCGCACCGACAGCACCCTTGTGCGGAACTTGGCCCTCAATGCCTTCTGGCACCAGTTTCAATTTATCATTCACATCTTGTTGGAAGTAGCGATCAGCCGATCCCCGCGCCATAGCCCCCACTGAACCCATACCACGATAAGATTTATAGGAGCGACCATTATAAAGATAAACTTCACCAGGGCTTTCATCCGTACCAGCCAACATGGAACCCATCATCACAACCGATGCCCCGCCAGCCAGCGCCTTGGCCAAATCGCCAGAAAGCTTAACGCCACCATCACCAATAATCGGAATGCCTTGTTTGGCCCCTTCTTCAGCACATTCAATAATCGCTGAAAACTGCGGCACACCCACACCAGCAACAACCCGCGTGGTACAAATAGAGCCAGGGCCAATGCCCACCTTCACACAATCAGCCCCAGCGCCAATAAGCGCTTTCACAGCTTCCGATGTGGCCACATTTCCACCGATGATTTGCACTTTATTAGAAATTTTCTTGATGCGCTCAACTTGATTGAGAACATGAATAGAATGACCATGCGCCGTGTCCACCACCAACACATCAACACCCGCAGCAATCAATTGTTCAGCCCGCGCAAAGCCAGCATCACCTGTGCCCGTGGCCGCAGCAACCAGCAAACGCTCTTGATCATCTTTAGAAGCCAGCGGATGGTCTGCCGCTTTTTCCATATCATTAACAGTGATCAAACCTTCACACTTAAAATCGTCACCAACCACAATGAGTTTTTCGATCCGGTGTTTGTGCAACAATCGCCGTGCCTCAGCGCGGTCCACGCCAGCTTTCACCGTCACCAAATTGCGCGTCATCAACTCAGCAACTTTGGCGTTGAGATCAGTGGCAAAGCGCACATCACGATTGGTGATAATTCCGCACAGTTTGCCGAACTCATCAACCACCGGAATGCCCGAGATTTTATGCCGCGCTTTAAGCTGCATCAAGTCCCCCAGCGTTGCATCAGGCGCAATGGTAATCGGGTTCACCACCATGCCGCTTTCAAAGCGCTTCACTTGCCGCACATGTTCGGCCTGAACATCAGGTGTGAGGTTTTTATGAATAACACCAAGCCCACCGGCCTGCGCCATGGCAATGGCCATCGGCGCTTCGGTCACAGTGTCCATGGCAGCAGAGATAATTGGAATTGAAAGCGAAATCGCTTTGGTCAACCGTGTGGCGGTTGAAACATCCACTGGTAAAACCGAAGAAGCACCTGGCTTCATCAGCACATCATCAAAGGTCAAATATTCTGGAAACAGATGAGCCATAGCTAACCTCGCAAAACAAAGGAAAAGAGGAGTTGGCGCACGCCCTTAACATTCATATGAGGCCGAGGGCAAGGGGTTATAATGCATAACCGGCTAGCAATAATTAGATTCCCAAAGAAGAAACAAAGAATGGCGCTACCCCTCCAGCGCCTCAAACATCTCCACCCGCGTTGCATGTCGACCGCCTTCGAAACGGGCGGTCAGGAAAGCATCCACGATATCTAGCGCCAGCCCTTCGCCCACAACGCGCGAACCAATCGAAAGCATATTGGCATCATTGTGCTGGCGGATCATGCGGGCTGAGAATGTGTCAACGCAAACGCCGCAGCGGATTCCCTTTACCTTGTTCGCCGCCATCATAATGCCCTGACCAGTGCCGCAAAGAACAATGCCAAATCGGCGATAGCCTGTCGAAGCTGAATGGCGACATGATCACTGGAAAGGACGATGCGGTTGTTAGCTGACATGAAATAGTAGTCCCCATTCGCATAGCAATTTGGCGGCTCGGCGGAATTAGTTAGCACATAAGCCAAACCGCAATTTCTGTCATCCCCGCATTTATTGCGGGGACCCATGGTGGTGCCTGCTTTGCGCCAAAATTTAGATATCCGGGCGCGGAATGATGGTTCCCCGCAATAAATACGGGGATGACAGTTGTGGGGAGCGGTGGTCTAGCCTCTAAACCCCGTCGCCAGCATAAACAGCTC
>JANLPA010000112.1:0-51545 GCA_031366855.1 Hyphomicrobiales bacterium
AAGCTTCGGAGGAACTGCACCTTCCAATGTGCGCCGCGAAGCCAGACGTTGGCTACGAGCCTCGAAAGGGAAGTGAGCGGTGATGATATTTCTTAAACAAGCCATTCTAGCGGCCATCATCGTCTCCACCCTTGCGGGCTGTGGCGTGAAAGGTGACCCTGAAGCGCCAAAACCCACCTTCACCAGCCAGAACTAATCATGCACCACTTTGTCTATAAGCACGGCATTCTCCATGCTGAGGATGTCAACCTGAAGCAACTCGCTGATGAAGTGGGCACACCTTTTTATTGCTATTCCACAGCCACCTTGCAGCGCCATTTCAAAGTGATGAACGAGTCTTTTGCTGGCACTGAGCATTTGCTGTGTTACGCGATGAAGGCCAATTCCAATCAGGCCGTGCTTAAAACCATGGCTGATCTTGGGGCTGGCATGGATGTTGTGTCCGAAGGTGAATTACGCCGCGCTTTGGCTGTGGGTGTTCCTGCCCGTAAAATCGTATTTTCCGGTGTCGGCAAAACCGCCAAGGAAATGGCCTTTGCGCTCAAAGAAGGCATTGCCTGTTTCAATGTTGAATCAGAACCTGAATTAGAGCTTCTCTCTGAAGTCGCTCAGCGCATAGGCCAGCGTGCGTCTGTCTCAATTCGGGTGAACCCTGATGTTGATGCGAAGACTCACGCCAAGATTACAACTGGCAAAGCCGACAATAAATTCGGCATATCCTATTTGCGCGCCTCTGAAGTTTATGCCCGTGCAGCTGCCCTGCCCAACATTGATGTCTCTGGTGTGGATATGCATATTGGTAGCCAGATCACGGAATTGGCACCCTTCGAGCAAGCCTTCAAACTGATGGCAGAGTTGGTTGAAAAACTAAAATCCGAAGGTCACAACATTCGCCACTTGGATTTAGGTGGCGGCCTCGGCGTGCCTTATCGTGGTGACAATGATATTCCACCCCATCCAGATGAATATGCCCAAATGGTTAAGCGCACGCTTGGTCACTTGGGTCTAAAATATATGATGGAACCCGGCCGCATGATTGTGGGCAATGCTGGAATTCTGGTGAGCCGCGTTATCTATGTGAAAGAAAACGAAGGCCGCCACTTCATCATTCAAGACGCCGCCATGAATGATTTGATCCGCCCAACTCTCTATGATGCCTACCACGAGATCATTGCGGTTGATGAATCGCGCAACACCGAAACCTTTGAAGCTGATGTGGTGGGCCCTGTGTGTGAGTCTGGTGATTATTTAGCAAAGTCACGCCGCCTGCCAAAATTGCAACAAGGCGATCTTTTGGCCATCATGACGGCAGGTGCTTACGGCGCCGTGCAATCCGGTACTTATAATTCACGGCTGCTGGTGCCGGAGATTTTGGTAAGTGGCGAAGATTTTGCCATTGTGCGCCCACGCCAAACCTATGAAGAACTATTGGGTCTCGACCACTTGGCCTTGTGGCAAAAATAGTTCTTTTGCATCAACCCTAATTTAGCCCATTTGTGTTATAATGTGGGGCATGAGCAAACCAACACCCTTAACCCGTAAAATCACCCTGCAACGGGCGGCCATGCTGTGGGAGAACCTGTGGGTGGCCGTGCAGCAGCCAGGCTTAGTAATCGGCGTTGCAATTGCGCTCAGTGCTTCCGGCATATTGGGCGAACTGCCCAAATGGGCTCAGCTTTTAACGCTGGTGCTTCTAGCCTTGGGCTTTCTGATTTCACTCCGCTGCATGGCTAAACTAAAATCGCCAAGCCAACTCCTCGCCATGCGCCGCATGGAGCAAGCATCAAACATTGATCATCGCGCGGTGTCGAGTTTCAATGATGATTTGGTGACAGAATCACAAAGTGACGAGAGTGCCGCCTTATGGCAAGAACACCAACGGCGCAAATTGGCCGAACTTGATTATGTAAAAATTGCGTTGCCCATTTCGGCATGGCGTAAGTTTGATCCCGCTGCCTTGCGCGTGCCCGTGGCGCTTGCCGCACTTTCGGCTTTATTATTGGGACCGGGGGATTTGCTTTCGAACACCCGCAATGCAGCAAGCTTAACGGCACCAATTCAATTGCAGCCTTTAACAATTGACGCGTGGTTGAAACCGCCAGCTTACACGGGCAAGCCTCCACTTTTATTGACAAGCGCCGCAATGCGCGAAAAACTTGAGCGTGGTTCAGAAATTTTGGTGCCCGAAAATGCTAGTCTATCTTTGCGTGTTCAGGGAGTTGAAAAACCGCGTTTGGCGTTCTTTGCGTTGGATGATTCAACCACCGAACTCAAATCCATCACCGCCCAATCAAACACCAGCGAAACCGGATTCACCAGCGAGATCAAATTAGAGCGCCCTTTGCGCGTAAAACTTTTTGATGGTGCCAAGGAACTGGCAAGTTGGCCCATAGCGCTCATCCCCGATGAGCCACCGAAGATCAAATTAAGTGCCGAACCCAAAGCTGAAAAGCTGGGCGCATTAAATCTCAGTTGGGAAACCTCTGATGATTACGGTGTGAAATCTATCACAGCTGAAATCTCTCTCGCCGACCAGCAAGAGAATGCTGTGGGCTTTGAAAACAATGGCGTGTTTTTGTTTGATCCCCCAAGTTTCAAAATCGCTTTACGCCACCCCGGGGCAAAATCTGAAACTGGAGACACCACACAAGATTTAAGCGCTCATGCATGGGCTGGCCTTTATGTTGAAGTGATTTTAACTGCAACCGATGCAGCAGGCCATACGACCTCCACGGAACCCAAACGTTTCAAAATGCCCGAGCGCAATTTCTATAGACCACTGACCTTGGCACTGATTGAGCAGCGCAAGAACCTCATTCTCAATCCCGATTCGGCGCCTGATGTGGCTGTAATGCTCGATGCGATGTTGGCCTTTCCCTATAGCATCGCCGATAAGACTGGTCTCATCCTCAACTTGTCAGTGATCAAATCATCACTGGCCAATGCCGGTGATACCGATGTGGTTGTGCAGGCCATAACCGATCTCTGGCCCATCGCTGTTGCCATTGAAGATGGTGAATTGGCTGATGCGCGGGCCGAACTGAAAGCCCTTAAACAGCAATTGGAACAAGCCTTGCGCGATGGCGCACCGCCGGAAAAAATTGCTGAGCTTACCGATAAGATGCGCAAAGCCATGGACAAACTTCTCGATCAAATGCGGAAAGAAGCTGAGAAGCGCCAAGCCGAAGGCACCCCAAATAAAAACCAACAAAAGGGCCGCGAGATTAGCAAAGACCAACTGCAAAAAATGTTGGATGACATTAAGAAACTCTCTGAGAGCGGGTCCAAAGAAGCGGCTGAAAAGCTGCTCTCCGAACTTGATAAGCTCTTGCAGAATTTGCAACCAAGCCAAGGCGACCAAGCCGATCAAAATGGTGATCCGGGTTTACAAGATAAACTCGACGAACTTTCAAACATGATGCGCCGCCAGCAAGAGTTAATGGACAAAACCCAGCGTCTTCCACAAAATGGCGGCGATCAGCCCAGTGATCAACAAGGGTCTGATTTGGCCGACAAGCAAGGTGGCCTCTCTGATCAGCTTGATCATTTGCAACGCGAATTAGATGGCGAAGGCAAAGGCGACTTGGGTGATGCATCAAAAAGCATGAAGAGTGCAGAGGGCAACCTTCGTGAAGGCTCTAAGGATGAGGCTTTGCAGCAGCAGGGCGAAGCCATGGAGCAGATGCAGAAAGGTGCTAAAAAGCTTGGGCAAAGATTAGCCGAGCAGGGCCAAGGCAAAACTGGCCAACAAGGCAAAGATGGCGAAGCTGGTGGCAACACTGACGATCCGCTGGGCCGTCCACGCGCCAACCATAATCCGGATCAAGGGCCGAACAAAAATGCCGTGCCCTCAGAAATGGCGATCAAGCGCGCCAGAGAAATTTTGGAACAACTGCGCAATCGCAGTAATGACCAAAACTTAGGCGAGACTGAAAAGGGTTATATCGAGCGATTGCTAAAGGGGCTCTATTAACCCGTCACCACATGCCCAACAAAAGGTAGCTCGCGGAATTGATGCGCCATATCCATGCCATAACCAACTACAAATAGATCTGGGCAATCAAAGCCTCTGAAATCAGATTTTATATTTGCGGCCAAGTGCCCAGGCTTATCAAGTAAAACGCAAGACATGACATTTTTGGCTCCACGCGCTGTAAGCAAATCTTTGGCAAAAGCCAAGGTGCGGCCGGATTCTAAAATATCATCAACCAACAACACATCACGATCTTCAACGATTGATTCAATATCGCGGAGCACGTCAACTTGCCCTGAAGATGTTTGCGCCGCGCGATAACTTGCAAGAATCATAAAATCAACTTCGGGTGACAAGCCCGCATGGTGCATGGCGCGAATCAAATCGGCAGCAAAAATAAAACTGCCCTTGAGCACTGGCACCACCAACAAGCGATGTGGTTTGCGCGCGGCAATTTCGGCAGCCAAAACTGTGATGCGCTTTGCTATCTCAGCTTCAGAAAAAAGGACATCGATACGATGTCCATCAATGGTGATTGAGCTCATAGTTTCGCATTTGAGCCGATTTCATCGGGATGTGCAAAGCGAATTTGCAAGTTCTTCGCAAGTTCCGGAGGAGCTGCAACCCGCGTTACAAAGCTTGTGGTTTCACCAGGGCGCAAGGGCCGCGACGCCGTATCCAAAGTCCAAGTATAAAGTTCAGTTGAAGCTGGATCATTCAAGCCAAAGCGCAACCATGGAATTTTGCGAATATCGTTGGTGGGGTTGCTAATTTCACCCTTGATCATCAACACGCGAGCCCCATTCACCATGCTATGTTGTTGTTCTACATGGCGTATTTCTAACCCATAGATATTGATACTATAACCCAGCTTTTCATAGGCTGTGATGGTGGCAGGTGCCGCGGCAACCACGGCTTCTGGTATCATAGCCAGAATGAGCACAGGCAAGGCAACCGTAAGTCCAAGGCCTGCCCAACCCATTGTTTTGCGAAGCCGCACCTTGCGCTGGCCGGCAAATTCGTCATGGGCCGCTCTAGCTGCTTCCACCAAGCGCTGCACGTCAAGTTCTGGCTCGTCGTCGAGATTGATGACCCGAGAAAGTGCGCGTGACGGCTGCTCAACAACATCAATAATCGGATGTTCTTTCCAACTGTGGCTGCAAGCGCGGCAGGTGATGGTAAGCGCTGAGGTGCTGCGGCCATGTTCGCCCAGATCATAGCGCGTGTTACAAGAGGGACAGCTGACGATCATGCTTTTAACAAATTGCCCACATAGAAAAGGTTTTCAAAACACCAGCCTAACAGCCGTTACGGTTAACAGTCAGTTAAGCCAGATGCGGCAAAGCTGTTTTCGAGAGAGGGAAGCGCTTTGATTGATTTGCAACATGTGGGTTTGCGCTATGGTGATGGGGCGGCGGTCTTGAATAATGTCACCTTTTCAATTGCACCCGGCGAGATGTATTTTCTCACTGGTTCTTCAGGTGCTGGCAAATCATCGCTGCTTCGGCTTTTGTTTATGGCCTTAAAGCCAACACGCGGGCTGGTTTCGCTATTCGGTGAAGATGTATCAGCCCTCACACGCCGCCAGCTTCCGCTGCTTCGCCGCCGCATTGGTGTGGTGTTTCAAGATTTCAGATTGCTCGGTCACCTCTCAACTTTTGACAATGTAGCACTGCCCTTGCGGGTGGCTGGTCAACGGGTGGAAGATTATCGCCAAGATGTTTTGGACCTCCTTGAATGGGTGGGCCTCAAAGAACAGGCCACTGTTTTCCCCGATGTTTTGTCCGGCGGTGAAAAGCAGCGCGCCGCCATTGCCAGAGCGGTTATTTCAAAGCCAGAATTATTGCTGGCCGATGAACCAACAGGCAATGTGGACCCCATTTTAGCCAAACGTTTGCTTCATCTTTTCCTCGAGCTCAACAGATTGGGCACAACAGTTTTAATGGCAACCCATGATGAAGCGTTGGTTAAGCAGGGCAAGAAGCCATTGCTTCGGCTAGAAGCTGGCCAAGTGAGGCACGCATAATGGCAGATGAACACACAAAGCCGGGGCCTATCATTCCACCAGAGGCTGCACCCTTACGCAACCTTACAGTTACAATGACGGTGATGTGTTATCTCGCCTGTCTCGCTATTGGCGCATTGATTTTGATTGACCGCTCAGTCGAAGGTTGGACCAGAGGTTTGTCTCGTGAGGTGACGGTTCAAGTTCGTGTTCTGGAAAAGGTGAATGTGGAGGCTGAGCTTAGCAAGGCCGTTGCCATTCTTGAGCAAACAGCTGGCGTTAAATCGGCGGAGACGCTCGATCGTGAAGCAGGATTGAAATTGTTGGAGCCTTGGCTGGGTGATACTGATCTTTCTGATCTCCCAGTGCCGCGCCTCATTCGTGTGACTAGTGATGAAATTCACCCGCCAGATTTTGATAGTCTCGCCAAGATTTTAGACACAGAGGTGAAAGGTGCCAGCCTTGATACGCACAGGCGCTGGCAAACTGAACTGGCACGCATGGGCCACACTTTGTCCTTGCTGTCATACCTCATTCTGCTGCTCATCGGGGCATCGAGCTTTGCCATCGTGGTGTTTGCAGCGCGCGCGGTTCTGGCGGCCAACCACGAGGTTGTCGATGTGCTGCATCTGGTGGGGGCAAAGGATGGTTATATTGCCCGCCAAATTGATCGGCGCTTTTTAACTACAGGCTTGGTTGCTGGCTGCTGCGGTGTGGGTTTGGGGCTGCTTACATTTTTAGCTTTGAGTCTTTCCGGCAACACCGCTGACAATAGCGTGGCCTTGGCCAGCTATAATCTTTTGTTCGGTGCTGCTCCGTTATGGACTTATGGCGCTATGTTAAGTGTGCCACTTGCGGCCACGACGATTGCGGTGATCAGCGCTAAACTCACGCTCACAAATATGCTAAAGTCCACACCATGATAATGCTGCGCTCAATTATTTTTAATATTTTGTTTTATATCAACTTGGCGTTGTTTCTGGTGCTAGGTTTTGAGTTTTTCTTCTTGCCGCGCAAATGGGCCATTAGAGCTTTGCAAACTTGGGCACGGAGTTCAATTTGGCTGCTGCGGGTTATTTGCAACACCAAGATGGTGGTGCGCGGGGCTCAGTATATTCCAACTGGGCCAGCCATTGTGGCGGGCAAGCACCAATCCTTCTGGGAAACTTTTGCAATTTTGCCCTTGCTGGATGACCCGTGTTTTGTGTTGAAGAAGGAACTCACTTACATTCCCTTCTTTGGCTGGTTCTGTCTCAAGTTTAGAATGATTGCGGTTGATCGCAGTGCCGGCACACAAGCTTTGCGCAATTTAACAGCCCGCGCCAAACAGGAAGTGGCCCGCCCGCGCCAGATTGTCATTATGCCGGAAGGCACCAGACGAGGGCCCGATGATCCGCCGGATTATAAACCGGGAGTTGCAGCAGTCTATGGCCAGCTTGCTGTGCCATGCGTGCCCTTTGGTTTGAATGCCGGTCTGTTCTGGCCGCGCCGGAAATTTATGCGTTATCCCGGCACAATTATTATTGAGTTTTGCGAGCCGATTCCGGCTGGCCTGCCACGCAAAGAATTTCAGCAACTATTGCAAAATGCTATAGAAAAATCGTCAACTGGTTTGTTGCGGGAGGCCCGCAGCGACAAAGTACAAAACTAGAACGGGGACTCGACTCGCGCTCTTGTTCATGGTATGTTTCTTTCATGAATTTTCAATCTGCCATGCCCGCCACCGATATCGCACAGCAAATTTGGGCGGCCAAATATCGCTTTGAAGATGAAGTGGATTTATCGGCAAGTTTTCACCGCGTGGCAGATGCTGTGGCCATGGCCGAACCAGAAGCAACCCGCGCCCAACATGCAAGGGCATTTTATGATGTGATGGCGGATTTGCGTTTTCTGCCTGCGGGCCGCATTTTGGCGGGTGCTGGCACGGGGCGGGCTGTTACTTTGTTTAATTGTTTTGTGATGAACAAAATTGGCGATTCCATTCCTGAAATTTTTGCTGGTCTGAATGAGGCTGCTCAAACCCTGCAACAAGGCGGCGGCATTGGCCATGATTTTTCTACGCTACGCCCCAAGGGTGCACGAGTACATGGCGTGGGGGCTGATGCTTCTGGGCCTTTAAGTTTTATGGATGTGTGGGATGCGATGTGCCGCACCATTATGTCGGCTGGTGCAAGGCGCGGCGCCATGATGGGCACCTTGCGCTGTGATCACCCAGATATTGAAGCCTTCATTGCGGCCAAGCAAGACCCTGCTAAACTTCGCAATTTCAATGTGTCAGTTTTAGTGACTGATGCTTTTATGGCCGCTGTGGCAGTTGATGCGCCATGGCCTTTGATTTTTGCTGGGCAGGTTTTTAAAACTATTCAGGCACGCGATCTTTGGCAGCAGATTATGCGCGCCACTTATGATTATGCTGAACCTGGCGTTATTTTTATTGACCGTATCAACACTCTGAACCCTCTATCTTATTGTGAAGAAATTACTTGTACCAACCCTTGTGGTGAACAACCGCTCCCAGCTTATGGGGCCTGTCTTTTAGGGTCGCTGAATTTAACGCGCTTTGTGTCTGCACCATTTTCCAAATCAGCAACTTTGGATAAAATTGAATTGGCGCGCGTTACATCAATTGCCATTCGGTTTTTAGATAATGTGATTGATGTCTCAAATTATCCTCTGCCCCAACAAAAGCGCGAGGCTTTGAACAAGCGCAGATTGGGCTTAGGCATTACGGGTCTTGCCGATGCATTGGTGATGTGTGGAGAGCGTTATGGTTCTGAGCGCTCAGCCAGTTTGGCAGCGGAATGGATGCAAGCAATTCAGCAGGCCGCTTTAGAAGCAAGTTGTGTGTTGGCTTCTGAGAAAGGTTCTTTCCCGCTTTTTGATTTAGAAAATTATTTGACAACACCCTACGGCACTTCGCTTTCGTCGGATCAGCGCGCGCTGATTTCTAAATCGGGTTTACGCAATGGATTGCTCACCTCGATTGCTCCAACCGGCACAATTTCTCTTCTGGCTGGAAATGTTTCAAGTGGCATTGAGCCTATTTTTAGTGCGTCCTATGAACGCCGCATCCGAGATGCTTATGGCGAACGGACCGAGCAGCTCGAAGATTATGCCGTGAAGCTTTGGCATGAAGCCAACCCAAGATCTCTGCCACCAGAATTGGTATCGGTGAATGATCTGCGCCCTGATGATCATTTGGCGATGCAGGCAGCCGTTCAGCCCTTCATCGACAGTTCCATTTCCAAAACAATCAATGTAGCCGAGAGCGAGGGCTTTGAAAGTTTCGTATCAGTCTATGAGAAAGCCTATGCCATGGGTCTTAAGGGTTGCACTACATTCAGACCCAATGCCGTGACAGGCTCTATTCTCAGCATCAGCAAGGATGAAGCAGATTTATGCCCTTCTTGCGGAGGTGATAGTTTGATCCATCAGGAAGGCTGCAAATCTTGCACCTCATGTGGTTTTGCGGTTTGCGGTTGATTCAGTTCTTGACACGAATCATATTTCGTTCTAGTTTTGTTCCCATGCTTATTCATGGTTCCCCTATAGCGCTCGACACACCACAAGACGCCGATATGAAGGAGAGATTTTTCTATTGGCAAGGTTCCTCGGGCCGTAAATATATTCATTCAGTCTATGATTTGGATGCCTGTCCACCGCTTCCAGGTGCAGTTTATGTGGCGGTCAAACGCCGTGGCCATTTGCGCATTGCCGTTAGTGTGGGCCGCTTTGCACCCTTCTGGGACAAGACTTTAGGCGATGATGATTTAACCCGCCTTGAACAGATGGGCATTGATGAGGTGCATGTGCATCTTCTCGCCAAAAGCCCTGAGATAGCTGAATCTGTGCGTTATGATTTATCGAAAGCCTTGGGTGATGTTGCTGAGAGTTTTGCTTTCAGCGAAACTCCAACTCTATGGGAACGAGCCGCTTAAATTTTTAAGGGCGGGTGCTAATCGTTCAAGCCCAGCATCATGGTGGCCAAGTTTACGCAAATGATGAAGTGTGTTGCGCACATAATCAGCACAGCTTCCAAAGAGTCCATGGCCTTGCGCAACAAGTGCCATCGTGTCTTCAACCGACATGGGCGGCGCACATTGCGGGTGCTTTCGGTCAACGGCATAGGTCACAGCTAAAACAGGTTCAGTTGCATCCCCCACAGTGACCCGTTTCACAATCTCGCGGTAAACACCGGTGATCATTTCGCGTTTCCGCACATAGGTCAAAACCTCGAACCACTTTTCATCAGAGACTTCAAAAGCCATGCCAGCACAACTGCCGCCTCGGTCTAAACCCAAAACCAATCCCGGTTTTTCATCCGTGCCTCGGTAGTGAAAAGAATAAACACTCAAGCGCCGGTGAAATCCTGAAAGTCGCGCTGGCGTTTGGCGAACAAATTCAAATCCCGGCCGCCACATCAGCGAACCATAACCAAAAATCCAACGGCACTGTTCAGCTTGCGGATGATAGATCAGCACCACTCAATCCTTTTTTGCTGCCCGTCCAAAATCAGGAGCTGCCGTATCTTGGCCAGCTGCAATAATGTTACGCCGCGCCTCGCGCGCCCGCGTAAAGAGATTAAATAACGTCTCGCCATCGCCCCAACGCACGGCCCGTTGTAACACTGAAAGTTCCTCCGAAAAACGCCCCAACATTTCCAAAACAGCATCTTTATTATTTAAGAAAATATCGCGCCACATGGTTGGGTCAGAGGCGGCAATGCGGGTAAAATCGCGAAAACCTGAAGCCGAATATTTTATCACTTCAGAATCAGTTACACTTTCAAGATCAGCAGCAGTAGCCACTGTGGTGTAGGCAATGAGATGCGGCAAATGGCTGGTGATGGCGAGAACCAAATCATGATGGTCGGCATCCATGATTTCAACATTGGAACCACATGCTTTCCAAAACGCTTCAAGCTTAGCCACAGCACCCGCATCACTTCCCGCAATGGGTGTGAGAATGCACCACCGACCCTGGAACAATTCGGCAAAGCCAGAGCGTGGGCCAGACTGTTCCGTGCCAGCAATGGGGTGGCCGGGAATGAAATGTACGCCTTCTGGAATATGGGGGCCACATTCACGAACAATTGCACCTTTAACAGACCCCACATCCGTAACGATGGCACCGCGCTTCAGATTCGATTTGATTGCAACAGCAAGTGGCCCACAGGCCCCAACCGGAGCACAAAGGATAATAAGATCAGCGCCAACAACAGCTTCCGCGGCTTCCTCTGTAATGGCATCAACCAAACCAATTTCGAGGGCAGTTGCGCGAGTCTCGGCACTCTTGGCATAACCCACAATTGTGCCTGCCAATTTGTGTTGGCGCATGGCGTGGCACAGCGATGAGCCAATAAGGCCAAGGCCCAACACCGCAACTTTTTCAAACATAACACTCATGCCATAAATTCTTTCAACGCCGAGACTACGGCTCGATTGGCTTCTTCGGTTCCAATAGTAATGCGCAAAGCTGCTGGCAAGCCATAAGCCGTAACACGGCGCACAATGATGTTACGCTCGGTGAGAAACGCGTCGGCGGCCCCAGCCTTTTCTGCACTGCCAAAATGCACCAAAATAAAATTAGCCACACTCGGCGTCACTTCCAAACCCAACTGGCGCAACTCTGCTGTCAACCACGCCAGCCATTTGCCATTATGCTCGGCAACCTGTTTTATAAATTCAAAATCCTGCATTGCAGCCGCACCTGCAGCCAATGCAGGTGTGCTCACGCTAAAAGGCCCCCTAATGCGGTTGAGAACATCTGCTATGGCAGGCGGACAATAAGCCCAACCAATGCGAACACCTGCAAGGCCGTAAATTTTAGAAAATGTTCGCGTCATTACAACGTTGGAATTATTTTCAACCAATGCGATGCCCGCATCATAATCATCAACAAAAACAAATTCGGCATAGGCCCCATCCAAAACCAAAACCACATGAGAAGGCAGGCCTTGATGCAATCGCCGAAGTTCAGCCGCCGTTAAATAGGTGCCGGTGGGATTATTGGGATTGGCCAGATAAATCATTTTGGTGGCAGGTGTCACCCGAGATAGAATTTCACCAACGTCCGTTTTATAATTATGCTCCGGTGCCACCACAGCTTTGGCATCATTGGTGGCAATGGTGATGGGGTAAACCAAGAAACCATATTGGCTGTAAATCGCTTCATCGCCCTTGTTTAAATAAGCATGCGCCAAAAGTTGCAGCAACTCATCAGAGCCAGTGCCACCACAGACGATGTTTTCAACTTTCAAATTATAACGTTGCGCAATGGCGGCCCGCAAAACTTTCGCTTGCCCATCCGGATAAACCGACAAGCCAAAACCCGAAGCCTCCGCATAGGCAGCGATCGCTTTAGGGCTTGGGCCAAAGGGCGATTCATTTGAGGATAGCTTAAAAACCTTGCCCGTTTTGGGCCCAGATTTGCCCGGCACATAAGCCGAAATTGTTTCAATGCCAGCTTTTGCCTGTGGACCACAGTTAGAATTTGCACCCATGATTAAATCTCAAGCGCGCTGTTGCAGCGCCCCGCAATTTTTAAACCCAGCGATGCGTTGGTGCGCATAAGACCCACCAATGGGCCTTCGTGCTCTTGCAAAAATCCGGGCAGGCACGAAAGCCGATGTTGGCCAATCTTCACTTGCCACAAAGGCTGCGGCGCAAAATCTCTGGGCAATTTTCCTTCCGTAATCACCAAGGTTTCATCATCACCACTGGCTTCAACTGGCGCATGACCAATTACCAGAAGCTGTGGCACCAAAGCATCTTTAATGCTCGGCAAATATCCAATCACTTGCGCCTTACCAGCTTTGCCTGCCACAAAGGCTTCGGTCCAGGCTTGCTCAGTTTCCACCACGCAAATATCGCCAGGCACAGAATCGATTTGAAAAAGCGCTTGGGCTTCATCGCGATATTCTTCGACAGGCATTGGCCCAAAATGATCGCGCAACCGCAAGCGATGCGCCAAATTAGAATTGAGATGTTTGCTCACATGCAAAGTGATCGGCGCTTGCCTGCGGCTGGATTCATTCAGCACCACACGCCAAAGACGCACCAAAAAATCTGCGCTTAAACTAGCTGCTTTTCCACGCGCCACCAAGCGCCGCAAGATAGCCGCTTCGCGTGTAGGTCGCAGTGGCAGCGGAAATTGTGCGGGTTCATTTTTCTTGAGGCTCTGCACATGGCCAGTGATGGCAAAGCGTTTGCTCACCAGATCTAAAATCTGGTCGTCAATGGCATCAATTTCCCGGCGCACGTCGTCGAGCGAAATTGCGTCTCTCTCTTTTTTATCATCCAAACTCATTTTTTAATCTCAAGCCAAATCTGCGCCGTCACCTCATGTGTCATAAGGTCAACTGTCATAAATTGCAAAGAAACTAACCTTTAAAATCTTTGCGTGGTGAGCCAAGCAAAGCGGGCCTAAGGCGCAAAGCGCTGCGTGGCAACCGCTTTCCTGTGGTATAAGCAAAAATATGCTTGGTGGCTGATGCGATCAAAACACCAGAAAGTTGCCCCAATGCCGCTGCCCCTAATTTTTCCACAAGAGGCGCCATCCGCAGGCCTCCGAGATTTAACCAAGGTGGCATAAACAATCCGTAATTCATCTGATCCAGCGAAAATTGCGCCGTTTTCAAAAGCCTTATGAGCTGAAGTGACGAAAACGGTTGGCCAAAACCAAAGGGCGACGAATCTGAAAGTGACCACAAGCCATGGCGGTTCGGCACCACCAAAATTAACCGCCCCTGCGGTGCCAAAACCCGCCAAAGTTCCTGCAGCATTTCATCAGGATCATCAGTGAACTCAAGACCATGAATAACCACAGCTACATCAATGGAATGGTCAGGAAGTGGTAAATCATATTCATCCACCAAAGCCGATTGCACCGCGCCTGAGACTGGCCAATGCATCACGCCGCGTCGCGCCAGCATGAAAGCCATGGTGCCCGAAACAGCTTGTAAATAGGGCGTGGCATAGCCAAGTCCTAAAATTCTGACGTCAGCACCAGATTTAAGAGCTGGAACAATTTTAGGGAGAAGCAGACGGTGAGTAGCTTTTCCCAAGGGACTGGCATAGAAGTCTTGTAGATCAACAACATTCATGCGGATGAACTTAGGCCAATTTGGCGCTTGCGTCATCCTTCAAAGAAATAAGGTTAAACCCCCATGTCCCACATCGATATGCGTCAATTTATGTGCCTTTCTGATAATTATGGCCTCATCATCCATGATAGCCAGACCGGAGCAACAGCCTCTATCGATGCTCCCGATGCTGATGCGGTGGAGGCCCAACTTAAAAAATTTGGCCGGCAGCTGACTCATATTTTCACCACCCATCACCATACCGACCACGTGCAGGGTAACCTTCAACTTAAAGACCTTTTCGGTTGCAAAATTATTGGTCCAAAGGCTGAAGCTGATAAAATTCCTGGAATTGATATTGCTGTTGCGGGCGGTGAAAAGTTCATGTGGTCCAATCGCGAAGTGTTTCTGCATGCCTGCCCCGGCCACACATCAGGACATATTGCTTATTCAATTCCGTCTGAGTTTTCACTGTTTGCTGGCGACACAATTTTTGCCATGGGCTGCGGCCGCGTGCTCGAAGGCACCATGGATGAAATGTATCACTCGGTGAATCAGTTCAAAACACTTTCCGCCAGCACTTATATTTATTGCGGCCATGAATATACCGAAGCCAATTGTCGCTTTGCCTTAACGCTCGAACCAAATAACAAGCACTTGCAAAACCGCTCATATCAAGTGGCAGCGCAAGTGGCGCGCGGGGAGATGACCTGCCCCACAACACTGGGCGATGAACTGAAAACCAATCCTTATATGCGCTGCGACAGCCCTGAAATTAGAGCAACACTGGGCATGGAAGCAGCAACTGATGCCGAAGTATTCGCTGAAATTAGAACCCGCAAAAATAACTTCAAATAGATTTTTTAAAAATCATATCCTTGGCGGCAATGACAGCACCAAGCGTGATCAGCACGCAAGCCAAAGCAATTGACCAAGTGGCACTGGCATAACCAGCAGCCACCAGAATTAAAGTGGAAAGTAGGGGTGCAGCATATGATGAAGCACCCAATACCATAACATCCCCCTTTTTAACGCCAATGTCCCACGCATAAAAAGCGAGGCCCAAAGGCAAGAGACCAAGCATAATTATTGCGGCCCATTGGCTGCCAGCTGGCGGCCACACCGTCGGCTCCAGTGCGAAATGCAAAATTGCGGCCACTAAAGCTGTCACCAGACAAAACCCGGCGACAACATCCGTTGGCACATGTCCCATGCGCCGAGACAACACTGAATAGCCCGACCAAATAAAGGCGCAGGCCAAAGCCAACACATGCCCGAGTTTAATTCCTGCAGTAAAGCCAACGGCACCACCCTTGGTGATGATTACAATTGCGCCTGCCAAACCGAGCAAAGCCCCGATGACATGGTGTTTATATAAATGTTCTCCCGGGAGCAGAGCGGCAAACAGCACAATGAGAAGCGGCCACAAATAAGCAATCAGGCTTGCCTCCACAGGCGGAGCACTTTGGATCGCAAAGAAATAAAGGCAGTGGTAAACGCAAAGCCCAAATGTGCCAGTCAACCACACACGCCAGTTCTGCCACAAGGAGTGAATAGCGCGAGGCCGCAAAATCCAGCTTATAACGCCGCTCATACCTCCAATGAAAAAACACATTGCGGCGAGCTGGAAAGGTGGAATAGGCCCTGCCGCCGTTGCTAAGAGCGCAAGAAAAGCCCACATCATCACGGCAGAAAAACCGATCAGTGTGGCCTTAATGCGCGTCACTTTTAAGGGCCATTTGTGCCAGCACACGGTTTCCGAACAGGCAAACCACAATTGCAAAAAGAATAATCGAACCGCCAATTAGAGTAGAATTCTCAGGCACTTCATTGACAAACAGCCATGGCCATAAAGGATTGATGACAGCATCCAACATAGAAATCAAAGCAAGCGTAATGGCTGGAACACTGCGAGCTCCCATGCCGTAAAAAATCAATGGAATTGTAAGCTGTATTGGCCCCATCACCATAAGCAGCCAAAACGAATGCTGATCAATTGCAAAGGCACTGCCACCCGCACCTGAGAATTGACTAAAGAAAGCAGCCGCGAGAAATGCAAGAAAACCACCCAAACAAATTGAAGGCATCATGTCGATGTTGCGATAGCGTCGCAGCATCAATGTTTGCAGCGCAAAAAGCACGGGCACACCAAGACTGAGCAGAAGACCTGCTATATGACCTGTTTCAAAACCACCCTTGGCTATAAACGCCATACCAATAACCGCGAGCATGGCTGAAATCCATGCGAGAATGCCGGGCTTTTCTCCGGTAATCCACGGACTGAGCAAACCTGTGACCAGCGGCGACGTGGCACCAATAATCGAAACCGTTGCGGTGCTCACCATGGTGAGAGAGGTGACATAACAGGTAGTGCCAACTGCGAAAAACAGTGCCGATAGAATCAGTGCTGCAGGAGGAACTTTTTTAAATACAGCCAGCGTGTCTTTGCCATAAACCACCAACAGATAAATCAACAAAGCTAAGGACATGAACAAGCCACGCCAGCAATTGACCTGCCACCCGTTAAGACCGGGCATCAAGCGAACAAATAGACCTGAAAGACTCCACCCCAAAGTTGCCAGTAAGACAAACCCGACACCCGTCGAAAAACTTTGCTGATTATTGCCCATGCTTCCCCGAATCGGCATGACTGTAGCAAATCAAACTTTCCCTGCAACCCGTTGTAGGGGTCAATTTCTAGTTTAGGTTTAGAAAATCCTGTTTTATGCTCGCAATTTTATGTTGTCAGTATCATAAGGGCTTTCGACCACAACCGTTGTTTTGAAAATCTTGTCGAGAATTTTGATCTCAAGTTCACTTTCTACTGCGGAATACTCAGGTTTCACCATGGCCAAGGCCAATGATCTGTTCACCCGCCAGCCAAAGCCACCATTGGTTGCGCGTCCAATCAATGTGCCATTTGAATAGATCGGTTCAGAGCCACGCGCGTCAGAATGATCATCAGTAATGCCATGAACTTCCATGGTGACGAAATTCCAGTTGAGGCCTTTTTCCTTGGCTGCCACCAAAGCATCGCGGCCAATGAACGGACCTTTGCTGGGATGCACAAAGCGATCAAGGCCCGACTCATAAGCTGAATATTCAATCGAGAGTTCACGCGGGATGAGACGATATGATTTTTCAATCGACAATGAAGACATTGCTTTAATGCCATAAGGCTTAATGCCAAATTCTTTGCCCGCTTCCATCAGCTGATCAAACAAGGCGATTTGGCTTTCAACTGGCGAATGAAATTCATAGCCAAGCTCACCCACAAAGTTCACGCGCAGCACATGCGCTGATGCAGTGCCCACCGCAATTTCTTTGCCCGATAGCCAAGGGAAAGCTTCGTTCGACAAATCAGCTGATGTCAATTTCTGCAAAACCTTGCGCGAATTTGGACCAGCCAAAACCAACACACCAAGGCGCGTGGTAAGCGGGTTCAACCGCACCGAACCATCGGCGGGCAAAAGCTTGCGCAGGCAATCATGGTCGTGGCGCTCAAAAGCACCAGCCGACACCAGATAGAAGCGCCCCTGCGCCCATTCATAAACCGTAAACTCAGCCCGCACCCCGCCTGATGGCGTGAGCAAATGTGTGAGGGCAATGCGGCCTTGTTTTTTTGGAATTTTATTGGCCAGAATCGCTTCAAGCCAGTTGCGTGCACCCGGGCCAGAAACTTCCATCTTGGCAAATGCACTCATGTCTTGCAGCGCCACATTGTCCATCACATTGCGGCATTCCTCGCCCACAAAGCGGAATGAGTTTGAACGGCGAAACGACCATTTTTCAACAATGCGGCCATCATCAGTTGCTGGTGCATGATTGTGATTGGTTAAAGTATCCTGCTTGTTCAACTCCGCTTCTGAAAGCGCATAGCCTTTTGGTGCAAACCAGCCCGGCCGCTCCCAGCCATAAACGCTGCCAAACACCGCGCCCAAATCTTTCATGCGGTCATAAACCGGTGTGCGCTTCAAAGGCCGGGCAGCAATGCGTTCTTCTTCAGGGAAATGCGGTGTAAACACATTGGCATAAGCCTCTTCGTTCTTCACTTGGAGATAGCCCTTAGTGGCATAGGGGCCAAAGCGCCGTGGGTCCACACCCATCATATCAATGGTGGGTTCACCATCGATAATCCATTCCGCGAGTTGCCAACCCGCACCGCCAGCTGCCGTCACGCCGAATGAATGGCCTTCATTGAGCCAGAAGTTTTTCTTGTCCCACGCAGGGCCAATGATCGGTGAACCATCAGGCGTATAAGCAATAGCACCATTGTAAACTTTTTTAATGCCCACTTCGCCGAATGCTGGAACCCGGGTGATGGCAGTTTCAATATAAGGCCCCAACCGGTCCAAATCTTCTTGGAATAATTCATATTCGGATTGATCTGATGGTGCATCAACATAACAACATGGCGCACCCTTTTCATAAGGCCCCAGCAGCAGCCCGCCATTTTCTTCACGCATATACCAGCTTGAATCAGCCTCGCGCAAAACTCCCATTTCAGGAAGACCCGCAGCTTGACGTTCTTTAATCAGCGGATGTGGTTCAGTGACGATATATTGGTGCTCAACTGGAATAACTGGAATATCAAGCCCAACCATGGCCCCGGTCTTGCGGGCAAAATTGCCCGAGCATGAAATCACATGTTCACAAGTGATGTCACCTTGATCAGTTTTCACCAACCATTCGCCCGATGGCAATTGTTCAATCGCAGTCACACTGGTGTTGCGATAAATTTCGGCGCCGCGTGACCGGGCACCTTTTGCGAAAGCCTGAGTTAAATCAGCAGGCTGAATATAGCCATCATCAGGGTGTTGGATGGCACCAAGAATGCCATCAATATTGCACAGTGGCCAAATTTCTTGAAGCTGTGCAGGCGTGAGTTTATTCACCTTAATGCCAAGCGTTTCGGCAATGCCAGCATAATACATAAACTCGTCCCAACGGTCCTTGGTGCGAGCGATGCGGATGTTTGACACTTTCTTGAAACCCACATTTTGACCCGTCTCGGCTTCCAACTCGCCGTAAAGCTTCACTGAATATTTGTGAATTTGGCCAACTGAGTATGACATATTGAAAAGTGGCAAAAGCCCAGCGGCGTGCCAAGTGGAACCGGATGTAAGCTCCTTGCGCTCCACCAAAACCACATCGCTCCAGCCCTTTTTGGCCAGATGATAAAGTGTTGAAACGCCCACCACACCACCGCCAATGACCACAACTTTTGCTTTGCTTTTCATGGAAACACCCTTTTTACGTCACCTATCATTAGTGAGCAAAACTCAACAGAGGTGAGAATGGAACGACTTAGGTCAGCCTTTTTCCGACAAGGCGGTGTGCTTGATAATAAACTGCGCCAGAGCCGCCACATCATCGCGGTCGAAAGCTGGAACCGAAGTTTGAATCAAACCATTAGCAGCCACGGCCACGATAGTGGGATCGTCCCCCACCAAGACTGGATGATTAAGTGCTAGGTTCCGCACTTCAATCTTGTCGTGAGTATCGCGCTTATATCCCTCAACAATCACCAAATCGCAAGGCGAGAGTTTAGCTAAAATCTCATCCAATGATGGTGGTTCTTCGCCACGCAACTCATGCATGATGGCAAAACGGTTTTGCGAAACTACGGCTACTTCAGTTGCTCCTGCCAATCGGTGCCTGAAGCTATCGCGGCCTTCATGGTCAATATCAAAATCATGGTGGGCATGTTTTACCGTGGAGATTTTGTAGCCCAGCCCCGTGAGATGGCGCACCAGCTTTTCCACTAGCGTGGTCTTGCCGGAATTTTTAAAACCACAAACTCCGATTACTCTTTGCATTCAGCGCACCTTGGGCAAAATCTTCAACGCCGCAGTCATATCGGCTGGCGTGTTGATATTAATGAAAGGATCGTAGTCATCGGCACGCCAATTCACTTTTGTCGCATCGATTTTGAAAACCCAATCCTGCACGCGGTTCGATTTGTGAATTTCATTTTTAAGATTCGCCAAAAGCGTCACCGGCCAAAACCCTGTGAGAAAATGATCTTGACCTTTGGAATTGGCAAAGGCTGCTTTGGTGCCTGCGAGTTTCCTAACTAAATCATGCGGTAGGAATGGCGAGTCCGAGGGCACAGTGACAACGGCATCATAACCCTCCTCTTGCGCATAAGTGAGGGCCGAGTGGATGCCAGCAAGAGGCGTATCAACCTCAATTTCAATATCGGGAATGATATCAAACTCCAAAAATTCAAACCGCTTGGTATCGCCATTGGCATTGATGATGATGTCTTCAACTTGCGGAAGGAGACGATCAACCACCCGGACAATAAGGGATTTGGGGCCAAGCTTAACAAGAGCTTTTTCTGTGCCCATGCGCTTTGATTTTCCACCCGCGATGATGGCACCGAGAATATTCATGTGTGGCTATAAATCCTTTGCGGGGGCACGAAGATTTTGATGTCATCGCCAACTGAAATATCACCCTCGCATTCCACCCAAGCGGTGAGCCCGCGTTTATGTGTGGCGGCCTTCACAAATAATGGACCCTTTTCAGGATGAGTTTTGGAAATCACATCTGCCACCTGACGGCAGGGCAGGTTTTCGGTGTCGATCACCAATGTGGCTCCAGACGGAAATTGCAAGCGCGATGATGGCGGCAGCAGTGTGAGATCGGGAATGCCGGATGTCACCAAATTAGCTCCCAGCCATGAAGCATTCATTTCGGGCAGCTCCAAAGCCGCGGCAACTTGTGCCATTTCTTCCACAGAAATCAAAGTCATCTGCCGCACATTACGAATAACGGTGTTGCGCTTGTAAGTTTGCAGCGTGCGCACATCTGAAAGCCGTGTGAGGCCCGTGTGGCAATCGCCTTCAGGACCAGAGAGGAGCAATTTCAAACTGCGGAGTGCTTGCTTCTCAAACCCGTCATCACGATTCACCGTCGATAAAAGTTGCTCAACGCGGCCTAAGATTTTTAATTTGGTAACGACAGACACCTTGCTGTTCTCCTAATTACATATTCACTATAGTAAAGCTCATGAACAATCGCCACCCGGAAACGACACTTGATCTTTCAGGCCTGCTCTGCCCGCTTCCGGTTTTGAAGGCACGCAAGAAGCTTGAGGCTATGACTTCAGATTCTATACTTGTGGTCCTAGCCACGGACCCCATGGCTGCGATAGATATGCCGCATTTTTGTAACGAGCAGGGCCACCAGCTTCTATCGCAAGAAAAAAGCGGCCCGACTTTAACTTTCAGGATAAAACGCAAATGACTTATGATTTCGGCGCATTCAACAATTGGGGCACCTTAAAAAAAGTAGCGGTACGCTCGGTTGCATCGGCTTTTGTATCCGATGCCAAGATTGATGCTGAGTGGAAGGATTTAAATTTCCATTCGCGGCCTAATCTTGAAAATGCGCTGAAGGAATATGCAGTTGTTGAGAAGGCTCTCAAATCCACAGGCGCTGAAGTGATTGATTTGGGCGTGGGTGCTGGCCTGACGCTTGATAGTCTTTACACCCATGATGCCTTAATCATCACCCCCAAAGGTCTCGTGCGCCCGCGCATGGGCAAACCCCAGCGCCGCAATGAAGTTGCGGTCAATGGGGCAGTTTTGGAAAAGCTTGGCTTTCCCATTGCTGGAGAAATTACTGGCGAAGGTAAAATTGAAGGTGGCGATTTGGTGTGGATTGACCGCAACACTTTGCTGGTTGGTGTGGGTTACCGCACCAATGTCGAAGGGGTCCGACAACTCCAAGTCCTTTGCGGGCCTGATGTCAATGTGATGTGGTTTGATATGCCGCACTATAAAGGCACATCAGACGTGTTTCACTTGATGAGTTGCCTCAGCCCACTCGATAAGGATTTAGCAGCGGTTTATCAGCCGCTCATGGCGGGTCGCCTCATTGAGTTTTTGCAATCGCGAGACATTAAATTTGTTGATGTGCCAGACTCAGAATTTGAAACCATGGGCTGCAATGTTTTAGCATTGGGCCCACGCCATGCCATGATGGTGGCCGGAAACCCAATCACCGAACAACGCATGCGCGATGCTGGCGTAAAAGTTGAAGTGATCGAAGGTTATGATATCTGCCGCAAAGGCGAAGGCGGCCCAACCTGCATGACACGGCCTTTGGTGAGAGCTTAAAAAAGCGACTGCACCTTCGGCTTAAATCCCACAGTAATTGTTCCATCCGCATGTTCAATCAACGGCCTGCGGATGAGGGACGTGTGGTTTTGCGCTAAGGTAATGGCTTTATCTTCAGTCACATCAGTCTTGTCGTCTTCTGAAAGACCTTTCCACGTGTAGCCAGCACGATTGATGAGTTTTTCCCAACCACCAACACCTTTAATCCATTTTTTGATCTGAGCTTTGGTCGGCTTCTCAACTGAATAGTCAGTAAAATCAACTGCCACTGATTTGGCGTCAAGCCATTTCAAAGCATCTTGGCAGGTGGAACATTTTTTTAATCCGTAGGCTTTGATTGTCATAAATCACCTGTTGAGAGAAAGCGTTTTATCAGTAAAAGCATCGGCCGCACCAGAGATTTGATCAGTGAAAGCTTTGAACAGGTCTTCAATTTCAGCCTTCTCAATATCTTTCACAATAAACACCAGCCGCGTTTCCGAGCGTCCATCTGGCCACTCTTTCAAGCGCACCGGCGGATGAAACACATGCTGCACCCCATGCACAGCCAAGGGCCGTGTTGGGTCATCAGAAGTTTTAATCAGCCCCTTCATGCGCAACATATTGGCACCATGATAAGAGGCCAACAGTTCAAAAAATAATTCCAAGCCTTGTGGGCTAATGGCGCGCGTATCAGAAAATGCAAATGATCTAATATGAGCATCATGGCGCGATTTATCGTGGTGGTGGTGCTCGTGTTTCTGTACTGCTTCATCAGCCAGCCAGCCCTGAACATTCACTGTTTTGGTGGCCGGATCAAACAAACCCATCGTAAATAATTTTGCAGCAGTAGCTTCCCCACGGTGCGTGGTGAGCAATCGCGCGCTTGGATTTAATTTCCGCAAGCGCCCAATAATAGCGAACATTTTTTCTTCGCCTTCTAGCCCATGCAGCAAATCTAACTTTGTGAGCACAATCCGGTCAGCCACCGCCACTTGCTTTACGGCTTCTGGGTGGGCATCCAAAGTGGCCCAGCCATTCACACCATCAACAACGGTAATCACCCCTTCAAGTCGAAGCCGCTGCACCAACAAATCATCACGCATCAAAGCATGAAGAACAGGTGCCGGATCAGCAAGGCCGGTGGTTTCAATCACAATGCGGTCAAAAGCTTTCACTGAGCCTGCATCGCGCCGCGACAGAAGATCGGCGATGGTTACAATCAAATCACCACGAATAGTGCAGCACAGGCAACCAGATGAAAGCTCAACTATATTATCATCCGATTTTTCAACCAGCAGATGGTCAATGCCGATTTCGCCAAATTCATTGATGATGACGCAGGCATTGGCCAGCATCTCTTCTTTAAGCATCGAATTTAAAAGTGAGGTTTTGCCAGAACCTAAAAATCCAGTGAGCACGGCTACAGGAATGGGAGAGCGATCAATCATGTGAGTCTTATAGGCTTGCACATGACGAAAACTCTAGGCCAAATTCCAATCAAATTTGGCAATCACTGGCACATGGTCTGAAGGTTGCGTCCAATTGCGCACGCCACGCAACACCTCAATGCTGGTGCAATGGGAGGCGAGATCAGCCGTTGCCCAAACATGGTCAAGCCTGCGGCCCTTATCGGCAACACTCCAATCTTTTGCGCGGTAACTCCACCATGTATAAAGTTTTTTGGAATGCGGCACATGATTGCGCATCACATCGACCCACCCACCTGCCTCTTGAATACGCGCGAATTTTTCAACTTCGATTGGCGTGTGGGAAACAACTTTGACCAGTTCCCGGTGCGACCACACATCATGTTCCATCGGTGCTATATTGAGGTCACCCACCGCAATGGCCTCATAGCCTTTGGGTGCGGCATGGTCTTTGGACCATTCTTCCATCTCCGCCAAAAAATCTAATTTATGGCCAAATTTTTCATTGATCTCACGGTCAGGCTCATCGCCACCTGCGGGCACATAAAGATTATGCAACAGAAATGGTTTATCCCCTTCAAAGCGCACACTCACATGGCGGCAATCGCCCTTTTCACAAAAATTGCGGCTGTGCTGCGTGTGAAATGGAATGCGCGAAACAATGGCCACACCATGATAGCCCTTCTGGCCAAACTCAGCGATGTGAGTGTAACCAAGAGCAGCCAGTGGTGCTGATGGAAATTGCCCCTGTGGGCATTTGGTTTCCTGAAGGCAGATAATATCAGGTGCTGCCTCTTTGATTAGACGTTCGACCAAACCAATACGCAAACGCACTGAATTGATGTTCCATGTTGCTAAAGAAAAACCCATGACAACTCACATGGCATGGGCTTCAAAAAGCGGCAAGAGGATTGTTTGGCGTGTGGAAGGTTTAATTACCTTCAGGCCGATTGATTTTGCTAATGAACAGTTTCGGATCAAACGTCCCACCCGTTTCAATATTAGCCAGTTGCACAGTGGTGCGCCGACCCTTGCCATCAACAATTACCCATTGTTGCAGCTGATTGCGGGTTTCGTCAAAAATCAGAATAATATAGCCACCCAAATGATCTTTGCGGTCCATTAAAGACACGCTGATAATGCCATCTGTGCTTTCAAATCCAATCACATCAGTTTCCGCGAGTAAGTCAATTTTGGGAGAAACCACCAAGCGAAGCGGCGTGGCCGAAAGTGGTAATTGATCGCCTCTTTCTTTAATTTTATTTTTGATCGTCAGCCACTTTCCATCAGACACAATGAGCAAGGGGTTTGGTGGCGCATATTCAAAACGCAGCTTGCCGGGCTTGCTGATGAGCAATACCCCTTCAGAGGCTTGGCCACGCGGGCTTATTTGGGTAAAATCGCTTTTTAATGTTTGGAAACTGTTGATATAGGCATTGATATTGCGCACGGATTGTTGCTGTTCGGCTGTCAAACTGATCGTCGGAATTTTTGTCGTCCGGGCATGAACGGGATTAAGCACAAAAAATGATGCCAACAAGGCCACCGCGATCAATTTCAAAAAATTCAACATGTTGATTACGAATCTTTCAGCTAAAGTTGTAACAAGCGTTTACGCAATGTGACCTAACCATACAAGCGGGCGGATTTACGGCGGATTTTAGCCACGCGCACTGTCTCCCGGCACTAAAATTTCACGTTTTCCAGTGGCATTAGCGGCTGAAATCAGCCCCTCTTTTTCCATGCGTTCAATCAGGCTTGCGGCCTTATTGTAGCCCACCTGCAAGCGCCGCTGCACATAGCTGGTGGACACTTTTTTGTCACGAAGAACCACGGCCACAGCTTGGTCATAAAGTTCGTCGCCAGAGCCACCTTCAGCACCTGGCATAGGGCCGCCTTCGCCATAGCCTTCTTCGTCCACTTCTTCAGTTACAGCTTCCACATATTCAGGCGCACCTTGAGCCTTCAAATGGTTCACAATGTCTTCAACTTCAGTGTCGGTCACAAATGGCGCATGCAAACGTGAAATGCGCCCGCCCCCTGCCATATAAAGCATATCGCCTTGGCCTAAGAGTTGCTCAGCGCCCATCTCGCCCAGAATTGTGCGGCTATCGATTTTTGAAGTTACTTGGAATGAAATGCGGGTTGGGAAGTTGGCTTTAATGGTGCCAGTGATCACATCCACTGAAGGCCTCTGTGTCGCCATAACCACGTGAATGCCAGCAGCGCGCGCCATTTGCGCAAGACGCTGCACCGCCCCTTCAATGTCTTTGCCAGCCACCATCATCAGATCAGCCATTTCGTCGATGATCACCACAATATAAGGCATGGGGTTCAAATCCATGTCTTCTTGCTCCATGATCGGAGCACCTGATTGGGGGTCAAATCCGGTCTGCACGGTGCGTGTGAGTTTCTGGCCCTTGGCCACCATGGTGGCAAGTTTGGCATTATAACCATCGACATTGCGCACGCCAGTCTTAGACATTTTCTTATAGCGCTCTTCCATCTCGCGCACCGCCCATTTGAGAGCAACTACCGCTTTCCGCGGATCAGTTACTACTGGAGCAAGCAAATGCGGAATGCCTTCATAAACTGAAAGCTCAAGCATTTTGGGGTCGATCATAATCAGTTTGCACTTGTCGGGTGGCAATCTGTAGAGCAGCGACAAGATCATTGTGTTGATGCCCACGGATTTACCAGAACCAGTGGTGCCCGCGATCAACAAATGCGGCATCCGCGCCAGATCAGCAAATATGGGCTCACCACCAATGTTTTTACCCAGCGCCAAAGACAGTGTTGTATGGTTATTGATGAAAGATTCCGTTTGCATCAATTCACGCAAATAAACTGTTTCGCGCTTGGGGTTCGGAAGTTCGATGCCGATGGCATTGCGGCCAGAGACAACGGCAACACGCGCAGATATGGCACTCATCGAACGGGCGATGTCATCAGCCAAGCTGATCACGCGTGATGATTTAATACCGGGGGCTGGTTCCAATTCGTAGAGAGTGACGACCGGGCCCGGCCGCACATTGATAATTTGGCCGCGCACACCAAAGTCTTCGAGAACACCTTCCAATCGGCGAGCGTTTTCTGCCAAAAATTCCGGAGAAAATTCCGGCTGTCGCCCAGCTTTTTTTGGCTCGCTTAAAAGTTCAAGTGATGGCAGTTCAAATTGCGGAATATGAGACTTTGCCTTGGGGCGGGTGACAGCTTTAGCTGCAACTTGCCTTGGGGCTGGCTTCTCGTCCTCTTGCTCATAATCTTCAAGGTCAGGTTCTTCACCACTTAGCTCAAAAGAGTCTTCTTCATATCTCTTTTCAGCATCTGGGGACCCATCAAAAGAAGGTTCAATGCGCGTTTTGGCTTTTTTCGAAAGACTAAGCGGTGCAAAACGGCTCAACACATCATCACCTTGCGCTGTATCAGCACGAACCCGCGTTGGGCGTGGCGCTGGCGTTGGCCGCTTGGCAAAAAACCTGCCAAAAAAACCAAAAATTCCGCTGGCTTTTTGAGAAATGGAAAGTGTTGGTTCTTTGCGCACCACTTTTCGCGGTGGCGCAGATGCCCGCCAATATGGGAACTCAAAAGATTCCATATTGAGCGCGCGAAGCCCAGTCCACCATGTTGCAAGCAAGGCCAAGCCCACCACCATCACCTGCGCGATAAAACCTTTGATCCCAATAGTCAGAATGGACAACAGCCCGCCGCCTAAAACCTCTCCCACATTGCCGCCAAAACCACTGGCGAGTGACCAGCGCGCTGGTACTGGAAAGGTGCTGAGCAGAGCACTGAAAGCCAAGGTGGCGCCAATCCAACTTAGAATAACTTTGCGTGCATTTTCTGGCGCTTCATGGCGGAAGAACCGTGCCGCCCAACTGAGCGGAATGAACAGAAAAGCTAAAACGCCAAAGCCTAAAAACTGCATGAGTTGATCGGCAACATAGGCGCCAGGAAAGCCCAACCAGTTAAGCGGCTTTCCACTTGTGGCGTGATTAAAAGATGGATCAGCCGGAGACCATGAAGCCAATGCCAAAGCAATCACAACCACAATAGAAAACACTAAAAACCCGATAAGCTCAAACATGCGCATGCGCAAAAACCGCCGAAGTGCGGCGGGAATAGTGCTCTCGTCAGTTTCGATTGAGTGATTGAGGGCCATAAGAATCTCCGCGTAACCATCCCCAAATGGGGTCTAACAAAAGGTTAACGGCAGTCTGATCACTCATGGTTAAGGCGGGGTAAACGTGAACTTTTTTCTCCATGAAAAAAACGCCACCCCCCGAGGGGATGGCGCTTATGTAGTTGGGAGAAGAAAGCTTATGAATAAGCGCGTTCGCCGTGGCTGGAAATATCCAAGCCTTCACGTTCGGATTGTTCATCCACTCGCAAACCAACAGTATATTTGCAGATAAGCAGAGCCACGAAGCTGACCACAGCGGAGAGAATAATCGCTGTTACAATGCCGTAGATTTGCGCTGTCATCTGGCCACTGAAGGAATATTCAACCAGTGACGTTGAAGTATCGCCAGCAAGGTAGTTGGTAACACCCATGCCACCTTTGCCAACATCAACAAATACACCAGTGAGCAAGGCACCGATAATACCGCCAATGCCGTGCACGCCGAACACATCAAGTGCATCATCATAGCCGAGCTTGGCTTTGAGCCAGATCACTGCGAACAAGCAGATGATGCCAGCCGCCGCACCAATCACGATTGCAGCCATTGGACCAACCCAACCACAAGCAGGCGTGATGGCCACAAGACCGGCAACAACACCTGAAGCACCGCCAAGCAAGCTGGCATGACCGCGCACCAACTTTTCACCAAGCGTCCATGTCAGCATAGCACCAGCAGCACCAAGAATGGAGTTGAGCAAGGCCAAAGCTGTGAGGCCATTGGCTTCAAGGTTCGAGCCCGCGTTAAAGCCGAACCAGCCAAACATTAGAAGGCCAGTGCCGAGCAATGTAACTGTAAGGTTATGAGGAGCCATAACTTCTTTGCCAAGACCAACACGCTTTCCAAGCATGAGCGCACAAACCAAACCAGCAATACCCGCATTGATGTGAACAACAGAACCACCAGCAAAGTCGATGGCACCTTTGTTGAACAACCAGCCGTTTGCGGTGTTCACCGCATCATTATAAGCTGAAAGAACTGAGGCTTTGTCGGCATCTGTTACAGCGGCTGCAAGTTTTGCCAAGAAGTCAGCAGCAGCACTGTCACCAACCGCAGCCTTAACCGCATCAATGTTAGTAGCGCTGAGCGTGTAAGCGTCTGGGCCTGCCCACCACCACACCATATGTGCCATTGGCAGATAGGAGAAGGTGAACCAGATTACGAGAAACAGAACCACCGCAGAGAATTTCATGCGCTCAGCAAATGCGCCCACAATCAAAGCCGGCGTGATGGCTGCAAAGGTGAGCTGAAAAATGATATAAGCAAATTCAGGGATGTAAGTTTCTTTGGAGAATGTTGCAGCCATGGAGTTGATGTTCACGTCTGACAAGAACAGTTTCGAGAACCCACCAATGAACCCATTGCCATTGGTGAAGGCCAGTGAATAACCGTAAACGACCCACAAAATTGCGATGAGGCAGAAGCAGATTGTAACTTGCATCAACACTGAGAGCACGTTTTTAGAACGGACCAAACCGCCATAGAAAAGTGCCAGGCCAGGGATTGTCATCAACACCACCAAAGCGGTGGCCGTGAGCATCCAAGATGTATCGCCCTTATTGATTGAGGCAGCAGCGAAGGCTTGGGCTGCAGGCATCAGTGCCGCGAGCCCAAGGCCAGTGCCCAAGGCCATCAGGCTTTTGGGAAGCGTGGTTAGGTATCTCATCATTTTTCCTTTCCGAGAATTCAAAATCAAAGTGCTGCTATGCCGGTTTCACCGGTACGAACACGAACAACACTTTCGAGGGGGAGAACAAAAACTTTTCCGTCGCCAATTTGGCCCGTTTTGGCCGCGTCTTGAATGGCTTGCACAACTTTAGGGGCCAAAGCCGCTTCAACCGCAATTTCGATCCGAAGTTTGGGCACAAAGCTCACTGCATATTCAGCGCCGCGATAAAACTCTGTGTGGCCGCGTTGACGGCCGTGACCCTTAACTTCAGTCACCGTAATGCCTTGCACGCCAAGAGCGCTAAGGGCCTCACGAACTTCCTCCAATTTGAAGGGTTTAATGACAGCAATGATGTATTTCATGAGCAATCCTTTCTATGTTCAAGGTTTGCTAATCAAGTTACATGCCAGATTCACAATTTAAATTAAGATATTGATAATAAACAAATTTGGTGAAGTCATGTAAGTTGGTAGATTGCACCACTGCTTATTTAATAAGCAAAACTCAAAATTTGCTCTATTATTAGGCATTATATTTTAATGTTACGCAAAGGCGGTTTGCGCTAAGCTGCGCTCATGCAAAAAGTCGATATTGCCATTGTAGGAGCCGGACTTAACGGCTTGGTTGCAGGCGTTGCCTTGGCCAACACCAAGGGGCTGACAGTTGCCATTATTGACCAGTCCGATCCCGCCCTTTTTGCCACGCCAACTCATGATTCCCGCACCTCAGCGCTGACTCTGGCAACCCAAACCATGCTCAGCACTTTGGGCCTCTGGCAAGCAATCGAAAGCTACGCCCAAACTGTGAAAGACATTATTGTAACAGATAGTGACGATGCAGCGGCTCGCCCATCACTCTTGTCATTTGCACTTGATGAAGGTGGTAAGCCCGCCGTCTGTATGGTGGAAAATTTTAGGCTCTTTGCCAGTGTTCTGGAAAAAATAAAGACCACTGAATCACTTTCGTTTCATCTCGGCCAAAAGCTGTCTGATATTAAATTCGGCCCCGGCCTTGCAACACTCGCACTTGCAAATGGGACCACCCTAAAAGCTGCCTTGGTGATTGGAGCCGATGGGCGAAACTCGCCAACGCGTGAAGCTGCCGGACTTAAATTTGAAGGCTGGGCTTATAAGCAATCAGCAATCACCTTAACTGTGGCCCATGAGCTGCCTCACAACGGAAGAGCTGAAGAGCATTTCACAAGTTCCGGCGTCTTCGCCATTCTCCCTCTGCCGGGAAATCGCTCCTCGATTGTGTGGACTGAAAGCCATGAGCGCGCCCTGAATATAAATACTCTACCGGATATGGAATTTCTTTTAGAGCTTGGCAAAAAATTTGGGAGCCATCTGGGGGCACTGCACGTTGAAGGCCCCAAACATCTTTATCCGCTCTCCACTAAACTCGCCAACCACATGACAGCTACGCGCCTTGCTCTAGTTGGTGATGCTGCCCATGTGGTGCATCCTCTGGCTGGCCTTGGGCTTAATCTGGGTTTCAAAGATGCAGCAGCTTTGGTTGATTGTGTTTCCGATGCTTTAAATCTTGGCCAAGATATTGGTGGAGCGGCCGTACTTGAGCGCTATGCCACATGGCGGCGCTTTGATACGGTGTCGAACGCTTATATGCTCGATGGCCTCAACCGTTTATTTTCTAATGATTATGCCGGATTAAAACTGATACGCGACGCTGGCCTGAAAATCGTTGATCGCTCCGTAAACTTAAAATCATTTTTCATTAAAGAGGCCGCCGGAACTTCTGGCCAAGTGCCACGGCTGATGCGTGGCCTAGCCGCGTAATTTATGCTCGGCTTTAAGCTTAGCCTCATAAGCAGCCCAAATCTCAGAATGCCCACGGCCAAGCTTTGCCAAATACGCCCACGTGAATAATCCTGTTGAATGCCCATCGCTGAAGATCAGCCGCACGGCATAGGAACCAACGGGTTCCGCCTTGCTAATAGCCACATTGCGCTTGCCATAAACCAATTGCTCTTGGCCGGGCCCATGGCCTTTCACTTCGGCACTTGGACTTTCCACACGCAGATATTCCGCACTCAAATTAAAACTTTCGCCCGAATCAAAACTGATGGCGAGATTTGTGCCATGCTCTTGCACACGAAGTTCCGTTGGCCAAATCTCACTCTGCATTGAGGTCGCGCGCTTCACTCGCCAGCATAATCGGAATTCCATCACGAATGGGATAAGCAAGACCAGCAGCGCGCGAAATCAATTCGCCCTTTTCTGCATCATATTCGAGGCGCGTTTTAGTGATCGGGCACACCAAAATTTCAAGAAGTTTAGGATCAGGTTTTCGGGTTTCCATAAGCTCACTCATTGCATGCGCTGGGCTTTGCCCGAGCCTGATTTTGATAGGGCCATTTCAGTGAGCGCCACCAAAACATCAGCACGCGATTTCAAATCTGGCGCTTCCAGCAAAGCCTGTTTTTCACGCGGTGGATAAGGTGCCATCAAGGAAAGCGTGTTTACCAGAACCTCGGTTGAAATCGATTGCACTTCGTTCCAATCCGCACTCATATTGTTGGCTTCAAGATATTGCCTAAACGCTGTGATCACCTGATCGCGGTTCACACTGCGCGCACCCATCTCGCTCACAAAATCAATGGCGAAGGGTTTGTAATCAACTTGCGCAGTGCGATAGGGCGTTGTGGCTTTCATTTCCTTTTTCACAACAAAGCGACAAACACCTGTGATGGTGACCACCAAGCGCCCGTCATCAGTTTCGGAATAGGATGTAATGCGACCAGCGCAGCCGACACTTTCTAATTTTGGTTTGTCAGCACCATCATTTTCAACTGGCTGAATTATTCCTATAATACGCTCGTTTTGCATCGCGTCTTCAACCATCATCAAGTAACGCGGTTCAAAGATACTTAGAGGCAAATCCGTGCGCGGTAAAAGCAACGCGCCCGACAAAGGAAACAGTGGAATGGATTTTGGCAGATCAGACGCTTTGCGATAGCGATTCATCAGTGATGTCATAGCGGTACCTTATGAAAACAACACGGCAGACAGCTTGCGCCTGCCTGCCAAAGTTGCCTCATCCTTTGGTCCCCAAGCTTCAAAAAACGAAACCAACTGCTTGCGTGCGCCATCTTCATTCCATGTGCGGTCGGATTTGATCACAAAAATAAGCTGATCTGTCGCCTCATCACGCTTTCCTGATCCATTCAATATAGTCGCAAGCTCTGAACGTGCCAGATAGTCTTTTGGATTGGCTGCGATGGCAGCTTCAAGTTTGCTAAGTTCAGACGTATCAACCGGATTTAAAGCAAGATCCAATGCAGCCTTGGCGCTCACCACATGAGCATCAGCCAATTTATCAGGCGGCACAGCAGCCAAAGTAGCTGATGCCTCATCTAATAAATTCAGGCCCAATTCAGCCCGCGCCTTAATGGCATAAGCCTCAGCTTGGCCAGCTTCGGCCAGAATAATTTGAGTAGTTATATCTATGGCCGCTGCAAAATCATTGAGCCCTAGTGACTCATTGGCCATGGCAAGAGCTTCGGCAATTTGCTCCGCACGGCCGCCCATCTTGCCCAGCCGATCAATAAACTGCCGAATTTGTGATTCAGGCAATGCCCCCATAAAACCATCAACCGGCCTGCCATCAACAAAGGCAAAAACCGCTGGAATGGATTGCACACGCATCTGCGTGGCCAGCTCTGGGTTCTGGTCAATATCAACTTTAACCAGCTTGATCTTGCCTTTGGCTTCGAGAACAATTTTCTCAAGCGCTGGCCCAAGCGTTTTGCACGGCCCACACCATGGCGCCCAGAAATCCACCAAGACTGGAACAGACTTCGACGCATCAAGCACATCAACTTTGAACTGATTGGTATTGCTGTCTTTGATCAGATCAGCGGCAGCAGCAGTGGCATTGAGCAACATATTATCCATGATAAACCTTAAATGGGCAGAGACTGATCTTATAACAAGTCATCGCTCACCGCCACCACGCGTGGGAAATGGCCGCAGGCTTTGATGAAGGTTACAAGATCAGCACTGGAAATTGTCGTGGTAGCGTCATTCTTCAGCGGATGGAAATTCAGTTTCTCATATTTCATCATCGCGGCATCAAGAATGACATTGGTTTTTACCTGTGTATCATTGATCAACCCAAAGGGGCTGACGGAACCAGGCTCCAACCCTAAAATTTCCATGAGCAGCTCTGGCTTGCCAAAGGTGAGGCGCTTAGAGCCAATTTTATCCTTGGCCGCTTTCAAATCAATTCGGGCATCCTCCAACGCAACGATGAGCCAAAGCACTCCTTTTTCATCCTTACAGAACAGGTTTTTGCAATGCCCGCCTGAAATATTTCCGTGAACTTTCTGCGCTTCTTCAACCGTGAACACCGGCTCATGGTCAAATGTAACTGTGGCAAGGCCCAGATTACCTAGAAAAGTCATTAATTCGGCTTTTGTGGCTGGCATGTTGAGGCTTCATATAAGATTAAACAGAGTTTTCACGATGCTATTGCATTTCAAGCGATCTTAGGCAATAACGCGCCCGTTGAGGCACGAAGACCTTTCGCCTTTACCGCTCAAGCGGGCGTAGCTCAGGGGTAGAGCACGACCTTGCCAAGGTCGGGGTCGAGGGTTCGAATCCCTTCGCCCGCTCCAGTTTTGTTAGTGATTTCATAGACTTAAAAAGTCTAAAAATCCTAACTTCTGCGTAAAAGATTTGCGGTGACCACATGGTGACCAGGCTATGATCCAAAAACGATTGTCATCTTTCCATCTATAGATATCGTTGGAAGATTCTCTTTAGAATTTATTGCCGTCACACCATTTCAATTTCAGAATCGATCGCTTGTATGATCTGGACCAACGTGCTTACAAAAAAGAATGACTAAGTCTGTCGTTGAGGTATCAAAATGATTCGAGTCCTCAGGCTGCGCGTAACCCTTCTTCCTATCCTCGTGGGATTTCTCGCACTTGCAGCGATTGTAGCAATGGCGTTTTGGTTGAATGCCCGCACCCAAACACTTTTTGCAGATGTTGTGACCTTACGTACACTACGCTCAGAAGCCGTCGATCTTCGGAGTGCTCTGCAGACTGCGGAATCCAGTCAGAGAGGCTATCTCTATACCCAAAATGAGGTCTATCTCGCGCCTTTTGAAGTGGCCCAAACGCAGGCCCTTAGACAGTTGAAGCTATTGCAAGCAGGTCTATCTTACTTTCCGAACTTCCAAGGTGCCAGCCAGAAGTTAAGGGACGTGGTGGCTCAAAAAACGGTAGAGCTTAATCAAACGGTGGGGCTACAACGAAGTGGTCGAGACGCCGATGCTCTTGCGCTCGTTAAAACCAATCAAGGCAAAGCCCTCATGGATGAGGCCAACGTTTATCTCAGTGGAATCGTCCGTGCCGTGGATCAGCGACTGATCGACCGCGTCGCAGAACAGCAAAAGACCGCCGCCGACTTGAGGCTGGTTTCAGTTTTAAGTGCTTTGATCATTTTAGTCGTCGTCGGCCTTGTAACGTTCTTCGTGTTGAACGAGACGCGGCAATTGCTTGCAGCTCAGCAGGAAGTAACTGCACTCAACGCCGGTCTTGAAGATCGTGTGCGAGAACGAACCGACGATTTAGGGCATGCCAATGAACAGTTGCAGGCAGCAAAAGACCGGACTGAAGCTTTATTATCCGAAGTCAATCACCGTGTCGCCAACAGCCTTATGATGGTTTCCTCACTGGTGAAAATGCAGGCCAATTCTATCGCCGACATGGCAGCCAAGAATGCCTTGGCTGAAACGCGTGATCGTATCTATGCAATCTCGCTTGTCCACCGCGAATTATATACCACGGGTGACGTTCGTTTTGTCTTGCTTGATGCTTACTTGGGCGGCCTGCTGTCCCATCTGCAAACTTCGATCCATGACGAACAGCTAGGCATTACACTCAACTCACATATTGCTCCGATCAAAATGGCGATTGATCAGAGCATCAGCCTTGGTGTGGTGTTGAATGAATGGGTGAGTAACGCGCTCAAATATGCCTATCCGGACGGGAAGGGCGAAATTCGAATTGAACTCAAGATGATTGCAGAAAACAAAGCCGAATTGACAGTTAGCGATGGAGGTATTGGTTTTGATATCGTAAAAAAGCCACAAGGAACCGGTTTTGGTACAAAAATCGTCGGTGCCATGGCCATTAGCCTGGCAGCAGAAATAAAATTCGAGCAGGCTAATCCGGGTATGAGTGCGAAGATTATATTCCCGCTACAACAATTCGGCGAAGATTCGCGGAAATGATGCTGCGCAAACGTGCCCGCGAGCGACTTCGATGATTTGTCGTCAGTTATTTTTTTCTGAAGACCATGGGAAATTTACATATTGGTCGCGCGTGTCATAGCAGGTATTGCCATACATCGTGAGATAGGCGGCGCGGCGAACGGGGTCTGCAAACACTTTCGCTGGATTTACGAGATCGGCCTCATATTGTTGAATGTTATCTTTGGTTACAGAACTCGGCAAAATATCCATCGCTTGGGGAATGCTTTTGCCTTCTAACCAGTCTGCCCCATACTGCCCCATTGCATAGCCGAAGACAGGCGACGAGAGCGCAATACTGGCCTTGTAAGGACTGTTGCCCTTCTTGATTTCAGAGACTGCCTCGGGTTCGCCGTCGATGCCGCCGAGGAATTGGTCTGAGCGATCTTTTCCAGCCGCACGCAATGCCTTAAGCGCGCCGAGCACGACGGCATCACCGCCAAGAACAACGTCAATATCGGGGTTGGCAAGAAGTATCATGTTCATTGTGGCGAAGCCGCCATCGCTATTGACCGGGCTGGGAGCGATATCTGCAACGATAGTGACATCAGGCAGCGCACTGAGGCCATCACGCATCGCTTCAAAGCGGGGTGCAAGATATTGCATCGTGTCTTGGGTCAACAATACAACGGTGGCTTTGCCGCCCAGCTTTGTCTTGATGTGTGCGACAGCTGCGTCCGTGAGAGCCTTTCCTGTTGCATATTGTGGTGCATTGAGCAGCAATGTCGCCGGCGGCGGAACGATTGTGCCGACAAAAGCGCCTGACCAGATGGCATGTTGCAGGCTGGAACTCACTGCTGCAGGATCTGACGAAGTGGCAATCAACGCGCCCCCTTTTTGGTTTAGAAATGCTTGTATTTGATGAATGGCTGTCCGCACATCGTTTTCCACAACAACTCGATTATAATTCAACCCCCGATCCTTCGCCGCCATGGATAAACCATAGTTAACTCCATCGAGGAATTCGCGCTCGTTTTCCTGCACATAGGTTAGTGTCCTTGTTAGTCCAGAGGGTATGCTACACGAAGATGCATGCGGATTAAAAATGGGTAGAACGATTGGCTGGGTGATCCCGGGTGGCCCATCTTGTGCTGCCAATGCCCATGGGGCCAATAAAACTAAAGCCAAGTAAATCACCCAACTTGGCACCCACGAGGTGAGAAAGAGGAGAGTTCTATTTTTGCCCAATATAGAAATTCCTTTGCCTTATTAAAAAACCTACCGCTATTGCAACGCGATTGCGAGAACTCAGGGAAGACTATAGTGGTACAGCTCAGATCAGCAAGGGTGGTGGACGAAAATAAAATTATGGTAGTGGGTCATTTTGAAGTCGGAAGCGGATCAAAATGACTTTCGGTAAGTTGTAGCTGGTCATTGCCGCCCATGCTACAATTCGTCCAAAATCACGCTTGCAGGAGCGAGCAATGACCAAGGCATACATCGTTGCAAGTATCAACGTCACCGATCCCGACGGTTTCGAAGAATACAAGAACGCGGCAGTGAAAGTTAGGAAGGAGTTCGGCGGCACGTTGTTGGTGAACGGTGGCCGGACTGAAGCCATCGAAGGCGCGTTCCATAACCGCATCGTGGTCATTGAGTTCGAGAGCATCGAAGCGGCGCGCGCGGCGGCGGCGGGTTACTTATCCTTGCGGCATATGCGCGGCACTTCGGCCCCGGATTACGATTCAGTTATCGTCGAAGGCGTGTAGCCGCTAGGCAATCGCGCGCTTTTCAGACTGACCTACTACCAAAATTATTGCGGGCTTTAATTTTTTGATCAAAGTGATGGCGGGTCATTGTTTTTCTTCCCAGATAAATCACCCGCTTGCCAAGGTCGGGGTCGAGGGTTCGAATCCCTTCGCCCGCTCCAGTTTTTCAATGAAGAGCTGGTTTTTGAGAAAAAGTTCAAAACTTCTTTTTATCATCGACGATCTGCATTTTCGCCATGCCGCTGCTACCCAATTCGACAGATGCAAATGGCCCGCCATGGCACATTTGGGCCTTATCAGTTGTGTCTGCCTGCGGTGCCTCAGCAAGGACTTTTTTTGCAAATTGCTCCGCATTATCTTTTGGGCGATAGCCCAGAAATTCTGCTTTAGAATTATCGACGCCGGCGCGATCATTGTTCGACACACCATAGATGATTGAAAACCCCGTGATCGGTGTATCAATGGCGCGCGTCACCAAATGGATAAGATCATCATAGGAGAGCCAGGTGCCGAGCGCGCGTGGATTATTCACTTGAGCGCACGAAATGATGCGAAGGCACACAGCTTCAAGCCTGCGCTTATCCCAATACATACGCGCCAAGTCTTCAGCAAAACATTTGGCAAGCCCGTAAAATGAATCAGGCCGATGCGGAACATGCACGTCGATGAATTCAGTTTTAGGATACATGCCCACAGCATGAATAGAGCTTGCATAGACCACGCGGCGCAGTTTGTTTTGGAAGGCAGCTTCCCAAATATTATAAGCGCCAATGAAATTGGGGCCAAGCAGTTGTTCAAATGGCGCTTCATCAGGCTGCGCTCCAAAATGCACCACCATGTCGGCGTCTTTTAGCAAGGCGTGAATCTGCTCATAGTTTGCCAGATCGGCGCTTATATATTTTTCGCTCCGGTAGAGCTTGCCAATATCCGCAACTTGATCTGACGACACCAACTCATCCGCCATTTTCGACAATGGCTCACGCAAATAAGAACCAAGCCGACCGGCAGCACCGGTTAAAACAATTTTTTTCATATGACGGCTTTTTCCAAAAACGGTTCATTGCGCTCGATGCGGCTGAAACTGAACGGCGAAAGATCAAGCGTTCTGAATTCACCATAGGTAATCAATTCAGACATGCCTCTTCCCATGGCAGGAGATTGTTGGAAACCATGGCCGGAGAAGCCATTGCAGAACATGAAGTTCGTGATCACCGAATGTGGCCCCAAAATCGCATTTTGATCGAGCACATTATAATCATAATGCCCCGTCCACGCGTTGATCACTTTGATGGCTTCAAATTGCGGGATTCGATTGGCAATCGCTGGCCAAATTTTATTTTCCCAAATTTCTTGATCCATGTCGAAATCATTATAGTCCACCGCATGGTCATCATCAGGTCGGCCGCCAGACATATAATATTTTCCTTCGCTTCGCATGTGAAAGCCAGAAGGATCAATAGTCAGGGGTAGGTCACGGTCCAATGGCTTTTCGGCATCAAAAATAAAGGTGAACCGTTTGCGTGGCTCCACCGGAATTTCAATGCCCGCCATGCGTGCAGTGAGAGTGGCCCGCGTGCCAGATGTGTTGATCACAGTGCCGCAGGAAATAACTTCGCCAGTTTTGAGCGTTAGTGATTCAATGCGCGTGCCAACCTCATTTTTGGTCATTCCAATAACTTCATTGTGAAGATATTCAACACCATTTTGGCGGGCGCGGCGCTTCCACCAATCAAACAAAGTGCCGCCATCAAAATAGCCTTCATCGATCAAGTTATGATTGCCCGCGATAATATCATCAAGCTGATAGAAGGGATAAGCGGCAGCGATTTCATCGCGGCTCATGTGCTTGGTGCCAGCCCCACAAGCCGACTGCATTTTTTGATCGATCTTCAATTGGTCAGCAAAATTTTGCGTGTCGGCCAAATACATGTAACCGAAACTTTGAATAATAGGCTGCGGTAAGTCTGGCCCGTCACCCATATAGGTTTTGAAATTCTTTACGAACTCCGCCCCAAATTGCGAAATCTTCACATTGATGGGCTCGCTGAATTGCATGCGAATGGAACTGTTGGTGAGAGAGGTTGCAGCAAATTCATATGTGGGGTCGCGTTCCACCACGAGAACTTTGCCAGTGAAATCTTTGTTATTCGACAAAAACCACGCGATCGATGAGCCCAGCATCGCCCCACCCACTATTACTACATCATAGGATTTATGTTTTGGCGTTTGGAATACCGCAACCATTAAACCGTCTCTCCACGTTTGACACAATTCAGAATAGTTTCGATTTCGGCATCATTCAATCCATAGTCACGCTTGGCGATCTCAGGTGAAATATATTCGCGTATTAAATCGCGCTTCACTAAAGCAGGATCACGGTCACTTGCTTTGCCATAACCCGCACCGCCAGGGAATGCGAGCATCACGCGGCGACCATGAGCAACAAATTGTTTGCCCTTGCCGCGCATCTTGGTGCCATCATCTTGACCGATAGTTGTTGCAGCTCCATTGGCTCCGCCTTGACGGCCCCGGGCTGGATGATCAACCCGGTCGAACATCGCTTGGAAGTCAAACTCATGGCCGTGCGCGGCACCCACTTCCATAAACTGGCCAAGGCCACCACGATATTTTCCTGCGCCACCTGAATCGGGGCGCAATTCTTTGCGCCAGATAATCACGGGGCCTGTGTGTTCAGTAGCTTCAATCGGCATAGTCATCACGCCTGATGGAAATGCCGTGGCATTCAAACCATCAACTGTTGGCCGTGCCCCTGCACCACCAGAATTAAATGTCAATACTTCGGCACGCACGGTGCCTATAGGTGCTGGCTGGTCCATACGCGGGCGTAAAGAAACTTGGAAATTGCACAGGCAGCCAGCGCCTTCAGCAGGAACCAGAAGCGGCAATATTTTATCGAGCGCATCATAAACCGTATCGGGAATCATGTGGCCAATGACATGGCGCAGAGCCACGGGAGCCGGATGGACGGCGTTGAGAATGGAGTTCACCGGAGCCACCACTTCAAAGGGGGCCAGAGATGCTGCGTTGTTGGGAATCTCTGGTGCGATAGCGCATTTCAGGGCGTAACAGGCGTAGGCCTTAGTATAGACCAGCGGCACATTTATGCCTTTTTTGTCGAGGCCAGAGGTTCCGGTGAAATCGGAAACAATCCGGTCACTCAAAATCTCCAACCTCACTTTAAGCTCGATGGGCCTATCAAAACCATCAATTGTCATCGTACCTGTTGCGGTCGAACGCGGTAACGCGGCAATGCGTTCCAGTGTAGCGCGACGAGAATTATCCAAAATGAAATGGCTGATGCCTGCGAGATCAATGAGTGCAAACTCGTTCATCATTTCGACGAGGCGACGATGACCAATTTCGTTACAAGTAGCCAGCGCATAAATATCGCCCACCAGTTGATCAGGCTCGCGCACATTGCCGCGCACAATTTTTATCAACGTAGCATCAACTACACCACGTGTCGCAAGTTTCATGATGGGAATGTAGAGGCCTTCTTCATAAACGCTGGCCGCATCAGCGCCAAAACCGCGCCCACCAATATCCACAATATGCGCGGTGCAAGCGAAGAAACCCACATGAGCGCCTTTATGAAATGACGGTGTAACCACTGTGATATCATGCAAATGGCCCGTGCCCTCCCATGGGTCGTTGGTGATATAAACATCACCTTCAAAAATATTTTCGTGCCCAATGCGGCGAATGAAGTGTCCCACCGCATCGGCCATGGCGTTGACATGGCCTGGCGTGCCCGTAACGGCTTGGGCCAACATTTGACCGGCGAGATCATAAACGCCAGCCGAAAGATCACCCGCTTCGCGCACTGATGTTGAAAATGCGGTGCGCACAAGTGCCTGAGCCTGTTCTTCCACCACAGAGATGAGGCGGTTCCACATGACTTGATTGGCGACAGTTGTTGTCATGTTTCACGCCTTCCGTGTGAGATCAATGGTGCCATCGGCCTGTGCCACGGCGCAGCGCGAAGAGGGCACGATGATGGTGGTTTCATCTTCCGTGATAATGGCTGGCCCCAGAATAGTTTGACCCACTTTCATTGAATTGCGGTGAATGACAGAGGCTTTGACAGCTTTCGAAAGGCCCGCATCAAATAATATCCGTGTACTGAGTATTTCTGCAGCGGATGCTTTAGGCAATGCCGCAACGGGAGCCACCTTCTCGGTGGGGGTGGTGGCATTGACCGCCCACACTGTAATTTCAATTTCCATGCCATCAACCGTGCGACCAAACAGATTTGCATATTCGGTCTCAAATAGATTTTGGAAAGTCGTTGCATCTGGATTTCGCGCTTGATCAGCGCTGAGCACAATAGGTATTTCCCAGCCTTGACCTTTGTAGCGCATATAGGCTTTGAATTCGGCATTGATCGGGGCCACCGCGTCGCAGGATCGAACAAAGCCTGTGGCTTCTTTTTCTAAATCGGCAAGCAATGTGTGGATTAATTCGGGCGCAAATTGCGAGAGCTTCATGTAAACACTGCGGTTGGCTTCAAAGCTGAAGGGGGCTCGCAGAAAGCCGATAGCCGAACCGACCCCTGCGCCCTGCGGCACCAACATGCGAGCGATGCCAAGTTTTTCACACAGGCGGCCCGCATGAAGTGGGGCTGCTCCACCGAATGCAATCATTGTATAATTTGCCAAGTCTTCGCCGTTTTCCACAGCGTGAACACGGGCCGCATTGGCCATGTTTTCATCAACCACTTCGGCAAGTCCAAAGGCAGCAGTTTGCGCATCCATATCCAAGACCTTGCCAAGTGCGGATTCCAACGCGAGGGCTGAGCTTGTGGTGTTCAACTTGATCGAACCGCCAGCAAAATTATCGGGGTCAAGTTTCCCCAAGACCAAGTCGGCATCGGTCACAGCAGGTTTCAATCCACCGCGGCCATAACAGGCAGGCCCCGGTTCGGAGCCTGCACTTTCTGGCCCTACACGAATCTGGCGCATCACATCCACATGGGCCAGTGAGCCACCGCCAGCCCCAATTTCCACCATGTCAATCACTGGAATCGAGATTGGCATTCCAGAGCCTTTTTTAAACCGATAAGTACGCGCCACTTCAAATACACGCGATGTTTTTGGGGTTTGATTCTTAATAAGGCAAATTTTTGCTGTGGTGCCACCCATATCGAAAGACAAAACTTTGTTGAGGCCAAAGCGTGCTGCAATAGTAGCAGCAAACACCGCTCCACCAGCGGGACCTGACTCGACCAAGCGCACTGGAAATTCTGCGGCACTTTCCAGTGAGATAATTCCACCGCCAGAATGCATAAGGAAAATTTTGCAAGAAACACCTTCGGCTCCGAGTCGCGCACCCAATCGACTGAGATAGCTCTTCATAAGCGGCTTGATATAGGCATTGGCAACCGTGGTGTTGAAGCGCTCATATTCACGCATTTGAGGAGAAACTTCAGATGAAAGCGAGATCATCACGCCCGACATTTTTTCCTGCAGCACATCGCGGATCATTTTTTCGTGGGTGTCATTTATATAGGAATGAATAAGGCCGATGGCCACCGAAGTGTAACCAGCCAGTTTAATATCTTCGACCACACGCTCCACGTCGGCACGAACAAGCGGCACCAAAATATCGCCCTTGGCGCTTACGCGTTCCAAAACTGTGAAGCGGCTTTGGCGCGGCAACAGCGGCTCTGGCAGAACCAAGTTCAGATCATATTGCTCAAAGCGTGATTCCGTACGCATCTCAATCACATCGCGAAAACCTTGAGTGGTGATCAAAGCCGTCTTGGCGCCGCGCCGCTCAATCAGTGCATTGGTGGCCAGTGTGGTGCCATGAATGATCTGGGTGATCCGCGCGGGCGTAATTCGCGCCTTAACGCAAACCTGTTTCATGCCATCAATGATTGCATCCTCTAGTGCGGCATTGGTGGTGAGAACCTTGGCGGAAAATTGAGTAGTGCCCACTTCCAAAACGACATCCGTAAATGTGCCACCAATATCAACACCGAGGCGAATGGAATTGAGGTTCATGTGTGGTGGACCTTGTTGGGGGCTGAAATTGGAGTCAGACTAGGCACTAGAAAAGATAACGTCCAATGATTAGAATATATGGAAACGATAATTATAATTTATCGTGAGGATTTAGCAATTTTCCTACCCAATTCAGCCGCCCGCTTCACCAAGCCACTTGCCCGAGAATGGACGTAAGACGCCGTGAAAATCAATGGTGATGCGACCCATTTATATGCAAGCTCCACCAATTCACGGCGGAAGTTGATGGAAAAATCCACCGTCAACTCCACTGACACATTGGGGAATTCAAGCTTCAATTTCTTCAGGTAGGCGTGCAACCAAGTCTGTGCGATCATCTCAGTTACGCCTAAGCGCAAAACCCCTTGCTGATCACCAACGCGCCCAGATTGCGCCGAAAATTCTTCACTGGCCACTCACACACGTTCAGCATAGTTTAGAAGCGCCTGACCCTTTGGTGTTAATGTAACAGACCCAGCATCACGCTCAAAAAGCCTTACATCCAGTGTAGTTTCAAGTTCTGCGATACGCACAGAGATGTTTGGCTGAGTGGTGTTCAACCTTTCGGCTGTGCGGAGAAATCTGCCAAGCTTTGCTACCCAAACAAAAGTTTCAAGCTGCTTGAGGTTCCAAATCAAAAACCGATCTCACAAATTTTTAAGATCGGGAGTCAATGCTATGTCTTTCACCAAGGGCTTGGTAGGCAGACTGGCTTGATCTTCATCCGAGGTAAAAATGCTGTCGTCGCGATCAAGCTGCTTGCCATCCTTATCAATGAGGCGGATCGTAACATTATATTGTCCACCTTTTTTCAATCCCGTAAGCGGATCACTCTGCAGTTTATAGGTGAGTTTACCAGCCAGCGCCGGAAGGCTTACGGTCTGCCGTGCGTTTTGACCAGGCAGATCAAACTGCGCTTCAACTGTGCTGCCTTCAGGCAGCGGATATTTTTGCTGGGCAATCACCACCATGCCCGCTTGCGAATAGCGATAATTAAACGTGATGCCGCCGCCGGCAATTTTCAGATAATCTTTGGGGCCGGAATCTTCGCCACAGGCCGTGAGCATCACGGCCGCACCGAGCAAAACAAATCTCATCATAACATTTCACTTTCGCGCTGCACACCAATTCCAGCAAGACCTTCGGGCCGCAGCAAAAGCACGAAGACAATAAATGAAAACACAAACACATCGCGGTAAGCAGTTGAAAATGTGGCCGACCATAGCACCTCTAAACTGCTAAGTGAAATGGCCCCAAGAACTGCGCCTCGGATTGAACCAAAGCCGCCGATGACAGCAGCAAACATTGCTTTGAAGCCAAGCATTAATCCTGCAGAAAAGCTGGTGCCACCATAAGAAATGGCTGCAATCCATCCTGAAATTGCGGCAAGGCCAGCCCCCAACATAAAAGTTTGCCGCATCACAGCGTCCGTATTCACACCACATAATTTTGCCAGCCGAATTTCTTGCGAACACGCCTGCCAGCTGCGCCCAAAGCGCGTAAACTTCAAAAGTGCGGCGAGGCCGATAATGCTGGCAACCGCCAAGACCATTGAAAATGCCGTCACAGCTGTGATTTGCAAAATGTAAGGCTCTGGCCAAAACACTAGGCGGCTGCCTTGAAACAGCGGGGGAATCCAAATATCACGCCCACCTGATTGCAGCCTCATGAATTCTTGAATGGCGATCGAAAAACCAATTGCCGCAATCATAAAGGCTTGCGATGACCGTTTGATCAGGGGGGCAAAAACGGCGCGCGCCGCAACATTGCCAAAGGCTCCGGCACATAGAATTGCAACGCACAGCGACATTAGCGCTGCGGGTAACTCTTCGAAACCATTCACCAAACTGGCAAAACACACATAGACAGCAGCAAAGGAGCCGAACATTGCAACATCGCCGAAAGAGAGGAACACCTTCCGCGTAATCGCCTGAATAAGTGCAAATGCCACAGCAAGTGGCACATAGAATGTGGCCAATTGCACTGTGTTTAAAATCTGCTGCAGAATATAGGCAAGCCCTTGCGTCATAATGTGAAGCTAATCACGTGCATGCAAAACACTCAATGCTTGAAATGGCGAATGCCTGTGAACACCATGGCAAGCCCAGCAACATCAGCAGCTTTGATCACCTCATCATCCTTAAGCGACCCACCGGGTTGAATAATGGCCGTTGCTCCTGCCGCGGCAGCAGCCTCAATGCCATCAGCAAATGGGAAGAATGCATCCGACGCCAAAACCGATCCGGCAACACCAGATGCATCAGCACTTTTCCGAACCGCAATGCGCGTTGAATCAATGCGCGACATTTGACCAGCCCCAATGCCCGTGGTGGCACCATTTTTAACAAACACAATGGCATTTGATTTCACATGCTTGGCAACGCAGAAGGCAAAGCGCAGATCTTCGAGTTCTTGCAGGCTTGGTTGGCGCTTGCTGACAACCCGCAGAGAGTTTTCATCAAACGTAACTATATCGGCACTCTGCACGAGCATTGCACCAGCAATGGTTTTCACAGTCATTGATGAAACGACTTTGGTTTTAATATCTTTGAGCAGCAACAGGCGAAGATTTTTCTTTTGCGCTAAAATTTGCAAAGCACTTTCATCAGCATCTGGTGCAATAATAACTTCGGTGAAAATCTTAGAAATTTCAGCCGCCGTTGCGCCATCCAACACGCGGTTGAAAGCGATGATACCGCCAAAGGCACTCGTCGTGTCGCAGGCCAGAGCTTTGCCATAAGCTTCAAGCAGTGTTGTCCCGATGGCCACACCACAAGGATTGGCATGTTTAACAATCACGCAAGCGGGCTGTTCAAATTCACGCAAAGCTTCCAAAGCAGAATCGGCATCATTGATGTTATTGTAGGAAAGCTCCTTGCCCTGCACTTGTGTGGCATCGGCAATGCCGGAGCACTTATCACTGGTTTTATAAAGTGCTGCCACCTGATGTGGATTTTCGCCATAACGAAAAGATAGCAGCAGCTTGCCGCCAACCGTGAAATAATCTGGTGTCAACTCGCCATTTTGTTGGTTGAACCATGAGGCGATTGCTGTGTCGTAAGCGGCAGTGCGCGCAAAGGCTTTGGCTGCCAGTTTTTTACGAAGTGCCAAGCTTGTGGTTCTGCTGGCCTGCAGTTCCGCAATCACCAATTTATAGTCGGAAGGATCAACCAGCACCGTAACGCTGTCATGATTTTTTGCCGCAGCGCGGATCATGGCAGGTCCACCCACATCGATATTTTCAATTGTCTCATCGAAGCTCGCATCCTTCGCGAAGGTTTCTTCAAAGGGATAAAGATTGACCACGAGAAGATCGATGTCAGAAATATCATTATCTTGCTTGGCTTTTTGGTGAGCAGCATTGCCGCGCACATTGAGCAAACCACCGTGCACTTTGGGGTGTAGGGTTTTAACGCGACCATCCATAATTTCTGGAAAGCCCGTGAGTGCTGAAACATCTTTCACAGGCAATCCAACAAGTTTCAAAGCCGCAGCCGTGCCACCGGTTGAAATCAACTCGATGCCCAAAGCGCTGAGCGCCGTTGCCAGTTCAATTAGACCAGATTTGTCAGATACTGAAAGCAAGGCGCGGGTGATCGTCATATGAGGCTCCATGGTGTGAACAGTCCCATAGAGCATTCAGGTCAGAAAAAAAACCAAAAGCGTCGCTTTTCCTATGTCAATAAATCGGGCTCTGGCGATTTTTTGCGCGAGGCGGATTTGGCAATCTTGGCTTGTTTTTTATATGCCCAATTCATTTTATCGCTGGCAGTGCTGAAGATTTTTAGCACGGTGCCATTTTGCTCAACTTGGGCTTCCCCACCGCGCAGGGTAAAATTCCAAACTGTTTGATCAGGTGCAAGCACCATAATTCCACCTTCTCGCGTGGCTGCAATTTTGACAAGCGGACCGAGGCTAAAAGTAATTTCAATTTCAGATGCAAAGCGATCTTCCACGCGCAAATCTGTGCCATCCGCACTTAAAAAATAAATGCGTTCGCGCTCCCCTCTCGAAGTCACTTGTAGGGCAGCGCCATGGGCCGCGTCATGCAGGTGAGCTTGTACAGTGGTATCTGGGCTTTCACAGTGAGATGTAAAAAGTCGCTGCGCAGATATAGCGAAATCAAAATGGAAATTACTTTTTGTATCTACAAACAAACTTGTCTTGCCACCCACCAACCGCGCAAAACCAGTTTGCGGGGCCAATTTCAGCGGCTTTGCTTCAGCATCATAAGCCATTAACGCCGCAATTTTATTACTCACTGCATCCTCATCCCGTGTCAACATTGCAAGGAAAGGGAACATGCGGTGCACCACTTCGGCTGCCGCTGTTGGAAAAATTTGCCGATTCAATTTTATAGCGGCTTGCAAAGGCAATAGGAGCGTCATGAAATTAATCAAATCCTGGAGTTCGCGCGACGCTGGTCCTCCGTCCGGCAGGATGAGTTGATCAAGGGTTGAGTTTAACGTGTCGCAAGCCAATTTTCGCAACCCGTCCAAACCCTGAAATGCTGTGCTTGCGTAAAGCAGGGAAGCGGCCTGCAAAAACGCCTCCTTGGTGTTGCGTGCTTTCAAAGCGCTAGTGCGAGCAACAATGCCAGAAACGATACGCAAAAACTCTGCCTGCGAAGATGCATCGGCGCTGAGCGCCAAACCCGAGCCATGCGTGCAAAGCGCAATTAAAGCCTTGCTGATAACGCCAAGATTTTTTCGCAGCCTTTTCGATTTGTTCCAGCGGCCCAATAATCTCAAAGCATAATACACATGAAGCTGGCGGTTGCTAGAACTGAAATCGGCCAACCATTCAAGATTGAAGAGTGAGTCTTGCCAAGCGCTGCTGCCCAGTTGCGTCGTAAATAAAAACGGCGCTGATATAAAAATGGTCTCCTCACCAAACTTAAATTCACCCGCATACATCGCAAAGGCGCGATGTTCGGATCCTTGATCAAGGGTGGCGATAGCTTGACCAAAACCAGTGGTCTTGGGTTTTGAGTTAAAGAGCAGCGCGTGCTTTATCCCATGCAGAAGCGACAAGCCTTCTCCTCGGTAGGGGGGCCTTGCATCCACGCGAAATATACCACGATCAGCCATCACGAAGCTTCGTCTTGCCATGAAAAGTTCAAATGAGAGAAATTGAGCTTCGTATCCTTATGGTTAATGAAGTGCTAAAATTGTGCTGTTGGATTATAATAAGCTGTGGAGACGTGAGATGGAAAAGCCAGAACTGACAGACGCAGCCAAACGGGCCTTGGCCGAAGCCGAAACGCGCCGCAAAACCGCTGAGGCAATAAAACTTCCGCGCGAGTTAGGCGGCGGCAAAGGCTTAGAACCCACCCGCTTTGGTGATTGGGAAAAAAAAGGCATCACGTCTGATTTCTAAAGCCATGCACCGCATTCTCACACTCAATGAACTCGTAAAAGCTGTCGATACTCTTTGTGAGCTTGAGCCACGCTTCAAACCCATTGTGGCGCGCCACGGCATTCCATCTTTGCGGGCCTCGCCACAGGGTTTGGAAGGTTTGCTGATGATTATAACAGAGCAATTTCTGTCGCTTCAGGCGGCGGCAAGCATTTGGGCCCGTTTGAAAGCGCGGTTGGAAATTTGCGAAGCTGCCTCGGTCTTAGCATGTTCAGAAACTGAGCTGGTATCCCTCGGCCTTTCGCGCACCAAATCCAAAGCCTTTCATGCAGCAGCAAGATGCAATCTCGATTTTACAGGTTTAGATGAAACCGAAGTTTCCAAAAAGCTCTGTGCTATTCACGGCGTTGGGCCTTGGACTGCCGATATTTATTTGCTTTCGGTTTTAGGGGCCGCCGATGCCTGGCCCAAAGGTGATCTGGCGCTGAGCATTGCTATTCACGATTTTCTAAACCTCGAAGAGCGGCCCAAAATCTCAGAAATGGCTGGCTTGGCGGCAAACTGGAGGCCCCATCGCGCCATGGCAGCCCGCCTTCTCTGGAGCCATTATCGCGGCCTTAAAGGACTTCAACAAGCGTAAAGAAAGCCCTTCACACAAGCGTTATAGGCTTTATAGTATGCTTATCAGATTGGTTGAAAAGAGGTTTTCCTTGTATCAAGCGCCGATCGCGCCAGAAGCCTGCCCTGCTTTGGTTCTCAATGCCGACTACCGGCCTTTGAGCTACTATCCCTTGTCTTTGTGGAGTTGGCAGGATGCAATTAAAGCTGTGTTTCTTGATCGCGTGAACATCGTTTCTGAATATGACCGCGTGGTGCATTCCTCCAGCGCTGAATTCAGGCTTCCCAGCGTAGTTTCGCTCAAAACCTATGTGAAGCCATCAAAAACGCCCGCCTTTACAAGGTTCAACGTGTTCTTGCGTGATCGCTTTGAATGCCAATACTGTGGTCTGAACGAAGACCTGACTTTTGATCACGTGATTCCGCGCTCAAAAGGCGGGCAAACCACATGGGATAACGTTGTTGCCGCGTGTTCGCCCTGCAATCTCACCAAGGGTGGTGATTTGCCCAAACAAGCCAAAATGTTCCCAAAAAATTGGCCCATTTGCCCAACGGTCAACCAACTTCATTCTAACGGAAGATTATTTCCGCCCAATTATCTGCACGAAAGCTGGATGGATTATCTCTATTGGGATGCTGAGCTTGATCCTTGAGCTCGGCTTATGGCCAAGCCTGACACAAAAGCTGAGATAATGGCATTCCAACCCGCCAATGAGAGACCGATAATCCTGATTGCAGGTTGATCACACATCACGGCCTTCTTGCTAAGATCAGGCAATCCGCCCCCAAATCCGCCGCCAGTGCAGGTGGTTGGCCCCTGCCACCATTTCCACTCAACGCCAGAATGGTAAATTCCAAATATCATGCTGCCAAACATAATGACGCCGATCACATAAAGTCCGGCTTTTTGTGATTTTGGATCGAGCAGCGAAAAAATCAGGCTGAGCGGAATCACAGCATAATAGGCATAGCGTTGCATCAAGCACAGCTCACAAGGTGCATAACCCATATATTCAAAGCCGTAGGCGCCCAGTATAATTAAGGTTGTAATAACAAATATCGCCAGCAAAATTTGGCGGCGCGAGAGTGAGTTTAGCATGCAAGTGCTCCAGAATGGGCGAAGAATTTAAAGACGAAATAGAGCCCGATTAAAATGGCGGCAGCAAGGCCAGCAATTAAACCCAACCGCTTTTCGATAAAGCTCTTAATCGGTTCGCCATAACGCTTAAGTGCCCAAGCCAGAGCAAAGAATCTTGCCCCTCTGGCAATCACACAAGATAAAACGAAAAACAAAAAACTAATATGAGCAACGCCCGCCAAGATGGTGACAATCTTGATAGGCGGCAAGTGTGCCAAGCCCGATGTAGTGAGCAAAACTAAAAGTGTTTGATCGCTGGTGCAGGATTTCAAGTGTTCAAATTCGGCAAGTTTTCCGTAAAATAGTAACACAGGTTTGGCGAAGGCTTCATAAGCATAAAACCCAAGCATATAGCCAGCAATACCGCCCAATGTAGAGGCAATGGTCGCAACCAAAGCATAGCGATAAGCGCGGGTAGGTCTAGCCAATGCCATAGGCAAAAATAACACGTCGGCAGGCACCAGAAAAATTGAGCTTTCTATAAAGGCAATAAATGCCAACCAAATTTCAGCAGTTTTGCGTGCCGCAAGGGACAGGGTCCAATCATAGAGTTTCTGCAACATTTTAGAGTTTAGTCCATCTCAGGTTTGGTGCGGCGCAAGTTTTTGGTTTGCCCACGTTTAACTTTGGTATCAAGACGTTTTAGCGTTGAGGAATATGTGGGCTTGGTGGCCCGTCTTGCCTTAGGTCGAATGAGCGATTTTTGCAAAATCGCCACGAGTTTTTCCAAGGCCAAAGCCCGGTTGCGCTCTTGTGATCTGAATTCTTGAGCTTGTATCACTAGAATATTGTCCAACGTTAGCAACCGTCCGGCCAAACTGGAAAGGCGCGCCCGCGCATCCTCCGGCAAGCCGGAAATTGTGACATCATAGCGCAGCTCAACAGCCGTCGAGACTTTATTGACATTTTGCCCACCTGGGCCAGAGGCCCGCATAAATGTCTCTTTAATGTCGCGTTCATCAATA
>JANLPA010000089.1:0-8193 GCA_031366855.1 Hyphomicrobiales bacterium
AATGAAGACGAAGTCGTCTTGCAAGAAGCGGTTTAAAATGACTGCATCTGGCAAGCTGCGCGCTGGTGCTGCTGGCAAACGCCACGGCATGATCAAGCGCTCGAACAAAACCATTCGCAACCAACGCGGCACAATGATTCTTGCTTCAGGTGATGCAAACCTGTTGCGCGTTCACATGCCTTACGCACGCTAAGGGAGGGATTTCATGTCTCGTACCAAAGGCGGCGTTGTTGCCCGCAAATCACACAAAAAAGTTCTCAAAGCTGCGAAAGGCTATTTCAGCCGCCGCAAAAACGTTTTCCGCGTTGCCGTTCAGGCCGTGGAAAAAGCTGGCCAATATGCTTACCGCGATCGCCGCACCAAGAAGCGCAACTTCCGCGCCCTCTGGATTCAGCGCATCAACGCGGCAACGCGCGAACTCGGCATGACTTATGGCCGATTTATTTATGGCCTGGACAAGGCCGGGATCGAAGTGGACCGCAAGGTTCTCGCTGATCTTGCTGTGCATGATGCAGCGTCTTTCGCTGTTCTGGTTGAAAAAGCCAAGGCTGCGCAAGTCGCCGCTTAATTAAGTACAGTCTTTCGGACTCTTGACCGGGCACATTAAGCGTTTAGACGCTGGTGTCCGGTCTTTTCATTTTCAAGGTAATCATGTCATTAGAACAAGACATTCTCGCACAAATCTCGGCTGCTACTGATGAATCTGGCGTTGAAGCCATTCGTGTTTCCGCATTAGGCAAAAAAGGTTCAATCTCAGAGCAAATGTCGGGCCTTGGAAAAATGGCGCCCGATGAGCGCAAGGCCGCGGGGGCTGCTCTGAATGTTCTGAAAGATAAAGTGTCTGAGGCTCTTGCCGCTCGTAAAGCTGTATTGGGTGAAGCCGCATTAGAAGCGCGGTTGCTCACTGAAAAAATTGACATAACTTTGCCTATACGCCCGCAAAGCGCTGGCACCATCCATCCCGTCTCCCAAGTGTGGGAAGAGGTGGTGCAGATTTTTGGTGATCTTGGGTTCTCAGTTGCCGAAGGTCCGCATATTGAAGATGATTTTCATAATTTCGATGCTTTGAATATGCCGCCCGACCATCCGGCGCGCCAAGAGCATGACACATTCTATTTTAACGAAAAGCCTGATGGCAGCCGCATGGTTCTGCGCACGCATACTTCGCCTGTGCAAATTAGAACGATGTTATCGAGCAAGCCGCCCATTCGCATCATAGCGCCGGGCCGCACGTTTCGTTCAGACTCAGACATGACGCACACGCCGATGTTCAACCAAGTTGAAGCCTTGGTGATTGATGAGAAAACCCATCTCGGAAATTTGAAATGGATTCTCGAAGAATTCTGCAAAGCGTTTTTCGAGATCGACAATGTGAACATGCGCTTTCGCGCCAGCCATTTTCCGTTCACTGAGCCTTCGATGGAAGTGGACATTCAATACAGCCGCGAGGGCGGCGTGTTGAAGCTGGGCACTGGCGATAAGTGGATGGAGATTCTAGGCAGCGGCATGGTGCATCCCAATGTGATCCGCGCTGGTGGTCTTGACCCCGACAAATACCAAGGCTTCGCCTTCGGCATGGGCATCGACCGCATTGCGATGCTGAAATACGGCATCCCAGATTTGCGCACGTTTTTTGAAAGTGATCTGCGCTGGTTGCGGCATTATGGATTTAGGTCTTTGCAGGTGCCTACGTTGAGTGGGGGACTATCCTAATGTCCTCACTTAATTTCCCCTTCTCCCCTCGAGGGAGAAGGTGGCGCGAAGCGACGGATGAGGGGGCTGCCAGCAGTAGAACTTTCATCAACTATACCCCTCATCCGCCCTTCGGGCACCTTCTCCCTCAAGGGGAGAAGGGGAAGGTAAGACAAAAATGAAATTCACTCTCTCCTGGCTCAAAGAGCATCTCGACACCTCCGCCTCACTGCAAGACATCCTTGATGGGCTTGTTGGTGTGGGGCTTGAAGTTGAAGAAGTCACCGACCGCACTCAAGAACTCGCCGCGTTCAAAGTGGCCTATGTTCTCGAAGCCGAGAAGCACCCGAATGCGGATAAGTTGCAGCTGTGCAAAGTTGAGACTGATGTCGGCATCCGCCAAGTGGTTTGCGGTGCGCCCAATGCGCGGGCGGGCACTAAAGCCATCATCGCGCTACCCGGCGCTGTGATCCCCGCCACCAAAGATGTTTTGCAGCTGGGCTCCATTCGTGGCCAAGAATCGCAAGCTATGATGTGTTCCGAACGCGAGCTTTTGCTTTCGGAAGAACATGACGGCATTATTGAAGTGCAGGGGGATTGGCCAGTGGGCACACCTGCTGTGGTGGCACTCGGTCTTGATGATCCGATGATCTATATTAAAGTGACGGCAAACCGGCCTGATGCTCTGGGCATTCATGGCCTCGCGCGTGATCTTGCGGCCAAGGGCCTTGGCACTTTGAAGCCTGTGAACGCAACGCCTGTGAAAGGCACATTCATCTCGCCGATTTCAGTTTCACTGCACACTGAAGCCTGCCCGCTTTTTGTAGGCCGCTATTTCAGAGGTGTAAAGAATGGGCCTTCGCCTGCTTGGTTGCAGCGGCAGCTGAAGGCCATTGGCCTGCGCCCGATTTCAACCTTGGTTGACATTACCAACTACATCACCTTCACCTATGCGCGGCCTTTGCATGTGTTTGATGCGGATAAGACGCACGGCAATATTTCGGCGCGTGCGGCCAGGGATGGCGAGACGATTGTTGCGCTGGATGACAAGACTTATACGCTGACTGATCAGATGACGGTGATTGCCGATGAACATGGCGCTGAAGCCATTGGCGGCATTATGGGTGGCGAGGCTTCTGGTTGCTCTGAAACGACGACGAACGTATTTTTAGAATCGGCTTGGTTTGATCCGCAGCGCACGGCTGCTGCGGGCCGCAAGCTTTCAATCAACTCCGATGCACGGTATCGCTTTGAGCGCGGCGTTGATCCGGCCTTCACACAAACCGGTGTTGAGATTGCGACACGCATGATTTTGGAACTGTGCGGTGGTGAAGCATCCGAGTTGGTGATCGCGGGTGCTGCGCCTGATACTTCACGCTCCTACACTCTTCGCAAAGACCGCGTTGAATCACTCGGTGGCGTAATTATTCCGTGGACGGAACAATTACGCATTTTGCGTGATCTTGGATTCACCGTCACTGATGATGGTGTCTGTTCGCCTCCAAGCTGGAGGCCTGATGTGAAGGGCGAGGCTGATCTGGTTGAAGAAATCTGCCGCATTTATGGTCTTGATAAAATTGCCTCGGCCCCGATGGATCGGCCTAATGCCATTGCTCGGCCTGTGCTCAATCCACTACAAAAGCGGATGCTCGCTGCGCGGCGCAATTTAGCGACGCGCGGATTTAATGAAGCTGTCACTTGGGCTTTCATTCCCGAAGCACACGCCAAACTTTTCGGTGGTGGTCAGCCTGAACTGAAACTGAGCAACGCCATTTCATCCGAGCTCACCGACATGCGGCCATCGTTGCTGCCCAATCTCATTGCTGCGGCAGGCCGCAATGTAGCACGCGCCTTTGCTGATGTGATGCTGGCCGAAGTGGGCCATGCCTATGCTGGTGATAGGCCTGCCGATGAAACTTTGCGGGCTGCAGGCATTCGCCGTGGCGCTGTCACCTCGCGTAATGTGCATGGTGGCATGCGCAATGTTGATGTGTTCGATGTGAAAGCTGACGTGTTGGCCGTGATTGAGGCCTGCGGCATTGCGGCTCCGCAAATTGTTGCAGGTGCGCCTGCGTGGTTCCACCCGGGTCGTTCTGGCACCATTCAAATGGGCCCGAAAAATCAACTGGCTTATTTTGGTGAAATTCATCCGCGTATTCTCAGCGCAATGGATGTGAAAGGCCCGCTGGTCGCTTTTGAGATTATCTTGAATGCACTGCCATCGTCTAAATCAAAGAGTGTGGCGCGCACCGCTTTGATGAATTTCGACCTCATGCCGCTATCCCGTGATTTTGCTTTCGTCGTTGACGACAAAGTACAAGCTGCAGAACTTATTAAAGCTGTGAAGGGCGTTGATAAAGTTCTGATCAGCGATGCTACCGTGTTCGATCTCTATAAGCTCGAAGGGGGCAAAACCTCGCTCGCTGTTGAAGTCACATTGCAGCCGCGCGATAAGACTTTGACCGATGTTGAAATTGAGGCATTATCAGCCAAGATCGTCGCCACTGCTGAGAAAGCGGTTGGCGCTACATTGCGGAGCTAATTATGACAACAGCACTCGCCTTTAAAAATCTCAAAGCGCATCGTAAAATTTCTGCGCCCGATATGCGCAAAGCTTTTGCCAAGGATGCAAAACGCTTTGAAAATTTCTCGGCACAGGTTGATGATTTGCTTTTAGATTACTCCAAATGCGCGGTGAATGCTAAAACCATGAAGCTGCTGGCTTCGTTGTTGAAGTCCGCCAAAATTGAAGCCACTCGTGACGCAATGATGCGCGGTGATGTGATCAACACAACTGAAAAGCGCGCCGTGCTGCACACAGCCCTGCGCCGCCCAAAATCAGAAATGGTATTTGTGGACGGGCACAATGTGGTTCACGATGTGCATGATGTGCTGGAAGCCATGGCGCGTTTTGCCACTAATATTCGCAAGAGCAATATTACCGATGTGGTGAATATCGGCATTGGTGGTTCAGACCTTGGGCCTGCTATGGTGACATTGGCGCTGGCCTCTTATCACGATGGCCCGCGCGCGCATTATGTTTCCAATGTCGATGGCGCGCATATTGCTGACACGCTGAAAACTTTGAACCCTGCGACCACGCTGTTTCTGATTGCCTCAAAAACCTTCACCACCATCGAAACCATGACCAATGCCAAGACGGCGCGTAAATGGATTGCGAGCGCCTTGGGGGAGGATAAAGTAGGCGAGCATTTTGCTGCAATCTCCACTGCTATCGACAAGGTGAAAGCTTTTGGCATTTCTGAAAAACGGATTTTCGGTTTTTGGGATTGGGTGGGTGGACGCTATTCAATCTGGTCGGCCATTGGTCTTCCCGTGATGATCGCCATTGGGCCAAAGAATTTTATGGATTTCTTGGCTGGCGGTCATGCCATGGACACGCATTTCTCGAAAGCCAAGCCTTCGGAAAACCTGCCCATGCTTATGGGGCTGCTTGGTGTGTGGCACAGGAATATCTGTAATCATCCGTCACGCGCCATTATTCCGTATGATCAGCGCCTTTCTCGTTTTCCCGCTTACTTGCAGCAGCTTGATATGGAATCCAATGGTAAGCGCGTGGGCAAGGATGGCAAACCGCTTAAAAATTTCTCTGGCCCGATTGTCTGGGGTGAGCCCGGCACCAATGGCCAGCACGCGTTTTTCCAATTGTTGCATCAAGGCACTGATATTATTCCGGTTGAGTTTTTGATCGCTGCTGAGCCCCATGAAGTGGGCATGGCCGAGCACCACACATTATTGGTGTCTAACTGCCTCGCGCAAAGCCAAGCTTTGATGAAGGGCCGTACTTTAAAAGAAGCTGAGGCGCAGTTGAAAGCTATGGGAAAATCTGCGACTGAAATTAAAGCTCTGGCGCCGCATAAAGTTTTCGCAGGCAATCGACCCTCAATCACATTGGCTTATAAAAAGCTTGATCCGCATACGCTAGGCCGTCTCATCGCACTTTATGAACACCGCGTGTTTGTGGAAGGGGTGATTTGGGGCCTTAATTCGTTTGATCAATGGGGCGTGGAGCTGGGCAAGGAATTGGCTACGGCACTTCAGCCCGTTGTAGAGGGCAAAGTGGATACCACGTCTTTAGACTCCTCCACGTCGGGATTACTCGCTCACTTAAACGCTGTGTAGTTATTTCAAGCGCAATTCCATGCGCGTTGCATGGGCATCACGAATGGAGCTTGATTTTCTTTGCATCAGTTTAAGGCCGGACCAATCCTTATCCACCGCACAGACTTTCACATCAACTAATCCGCAGTTAAGCGCGGAGCGGCGAATATCATCCTCGCTCAGGCCTTTGGAAAGTGTCGAGGTTTTCTTCGGCCATGACACCCAAAGCATGATGGCGGGCGGCATGAGCTTTGAAAGCCTTTCAATTTCACTCACTTGTTTTATATCGGTGATGAAAAGATGAATGGCGTCGGCATTTTTTTTGACAAGTAGCCAATCATTGGCGCTGTCTTCAAAGAGGGATGCGTAATGCGGCGGCGCATTGAGCACCAACACTTTCATTGCGGTTTTAAAGCCCAACTTTTTCCAAAGTGGTGTTCCGGAATAGCCTGCGTCAGCCTTGGCCGCCATCGCCCACCAATCCTGCTGCTTGAATGCCTGCCAGCGCTGCGGCTTCGTCATTGTCTGACGTATCACCCGACACGCCGACTGCACCTAAGATTTTGCCATCGGCTGATTTTATCAGCACGCCACCCGGCACCGGGATGATGCCATCGATCACGCCCAAGGCTCCGGCCAGAAAATGCGGGCGGTCTTTGGCCAGTTTCTCAATGCCGCGTGATCCCATATTAAATGAAATCGCCCCATTGGCTTTAGCTTTGGCTACATCAAAGCGGGCGAGCGACGAGCCATCTTGAACAGCTGCGGCTATAACGGCACCCCGCATGTCGAGAATTATAACGCCGAGGGCTTTGAAGTTTGACGCCTTGGCGTGATCTAAAGTTTTGGCGATGATGGTTTGGGCCGTAGTAAGGTTGAGAGGCATTGTTTTTGTTACTCCATTTACTGACGTGGAATTAGCATGGTGCCCATGGTCATGTCTCAGGTAGAATGCTAGCGTAGCTTAAATTTGATCGGGTAAGCCATGGCTGGAAAATTGCTACATCACGTCTCACTGGTTTCAAAAAATATTGAAGCCTCCGCAGCGTTCTATCGCGATATGCTGGAACTTGAGGAAGTCAAACGACCGGATTTCCCAATTGCTGGCCGCTGGTTTCGTTCTGGCGGCGTTGAGGTTCATTTGATCGACAAAAGCGATGGCACTTTTCGACCAACAAAATCGATTGATCACAATGATATTCATTTTGCTATTCGGGTTCCAGATTTCGAGATTGAAATTGCGCGACTGAAACAGTTGGGTTTTGTTGAAGAAACCGACAATGGCGGAGAAAAGCAATTGCGCATAAATCGGCTTGGCAAGGCTGGTTATCCTCAAGTCTATATAATAGACCCCGACAATCACGTGATCGAAATCAACGCTGAGGAACTTTAAGCTTTCCCTACCCGTCTCAATGTCAGATTAATCCGCCCGCCTTCTTTGAGCAAGGTGGAGGTTCCTTGGTTTATGCGGTCGATGCCATGAAAGCAAAGTCTGGCTTCTCCACCCATCACCAGCACATCGCCTGACGATAATTTGAGCGCTGAGGTTTTGCCGCCACGCTCTGTGCCGCCAATTCTAAACACCGCGGTGTCTCCCAATGAAATTGAAACTACGGGTGCGGAAAAATCTTCCTCGTCCTTGTCTTGATGTAAACCCATCTTGGCACCACCTTGGTAGAAGTTCACCAAACACGCTTCAGGTGGATGATCGTAATCTGAAACCTTATTCCAAATATCCAGCACAGACTGCGGCATGGCGGGCCATGGTTCGGCAGTTTCAGGGTGCTGCGGCTGATAGCGATAACCGTTGCGGTCGCTCACCCAGCCTAGGCTTCCCATATTGGTCATGCGCACAGAAAATGGCCTTCCTGTTTTGGGCATGATGGGCACAAAAAGGGGTGCCTTGGCTACGGCTAAACGCAGTTCAGCCACCAAAGCCTCCTGCTCTGCTCGGTTTAAGTAGCCAGAATAGTGTTTCAGACCCTGAATCATCAAAATCTCTTGTCACAAAACCTTGATAGGGTGAAGCCCCGCCCCTATATAGCGCCAGAACGCCAAATCACCTGATGTGAAGCGGCAAATTTAATTGCGGGGGTTGCGGCCTTCCAGTGCCTGATTGGGGGCTGGGAAATCACACCTGCCAGAGGAGAAGACAAATGGGTAAAGTTATTGGGATTGATCTTGGCACCACCAACTCTTGCGTGGCTGTTATGGAAGGCAAAACACCTAAAGTAATCGAAAATGCTGAAGGTGCGCGCACCACGCCATCGATCGTTGCGTTTAACGCTGAAGGCGAAACCTTGGTGGGTCAACCGGCCAAACGCCAAGGTGTGACAAATCCGGAAAACACCTTCTTTGCGATTAAGCGCCTGATTGGCC
>JANLPA010000177.1:0-3284 GCA_031366855.1 Hyphomicrobiales bacterium
TCGATAATCCACCAAAATGAACTTACAATTGTTGTGGTCGGGCCGCTCAGAATTAAAATAGGAACTTTGACAGGTGCCAAATTATCATCAATGGTCAACATACCAAAATGCGGAGCTTCGTCCGTGAGAACAGCCCAGAAACTGCCAATCAGCCCTGACGAAACTATGCCAATCGCGACCGCATAGAGATACACAACTTGATGCATGTCCACGCTAACACACTCCCAAAACCGTGCCAAATTGGCACAGACAGTTTACCACTGTTTAAGGAATGCAAGCGTTACGCCAGCATAAAGTCAACTACTCAAGATCAATATCGAGAATGGCCATGGAGAAGTTGAATGAAAGTTCGCCATCTTCTTCGTCGCGGTAAACCGGACCTAAGAATTCATCGCCCAAATAAACTTCAGCAAAATCTTTCTTCTGCGGGCGGGCTTTCACCACGAGCGCCGGGTTATTAAAGGTTTTACGAAAATAAGCAGTCAGCTTGGCAATTTCTTCAGGATTCAAAACAGCAACTCCGTGTTGGGATTTGAACTGGGTCTAACCCTATTCGCTTTCACACGCAACTAAAGCGTTTTGACTTTTCGTGGAAAAGTCAAAATCGCTTAGTCATCGTGATCGGTCAAAGTTCAGGTTGAACTGGCTCGGCAGTTTCCACCTGATGGTCCATGGCGCGCGCTGGTTCTTCACAGCCAGCAAAACCAACAATCTTGGCAGGCACACCAGCCACAGTGCGGTTGGGCGGCACATCATGCAGCACCACTGAACAAGCAGCCACGCGGCTGCAATGGCCAATTTCGATATTGCCCAAAATCTTAGCGCCAGCACCAATCAAAACGCCATGGCGAATTTTCGGGTGGCGATCACCCACTTCCTTGCCAGTGCCACCAAGGGTTACACCCTGCATCATCGAAACATTGTCTTCAATCACGCAAGTTTCGCCAATCACAATATCATGGCCATGGTCAATCATAATGCCCTTGCCGATTTGGGCCGCCGGATGAATATCAAGCGTTGAAATCATTGATGAACGGCTTTGCAGATAATAAGCAAAATCTTTCCGCCCCATCGCCCACAGCCGGTGTGCCATGCGGTGCGTTTGCAAGGCTTGATAGCCTTTGAAATACAAAAGCGGATCAATATAACGGTGGCACGCTGGGTCGCGGTCAAATGTGGCAATCATATCAGCACGCGCAGCAAATCCAATTTCTGGCTCGGCCTGCAAAGCATCTTGAAATGCCTTCACAACAACATCCGCACCCAAATCAGCATTGCCAAGGCGTTGCGCTAAGCGATAGGCTAACGCATCTTCAAAATTCTCATGGGCCAGCACCGCTGAATAGACAAACCCACCTAACCCAGGCTCGGCATGTGCAAGTTCTTCGGCCTCTCTGCAAAGCCTGTCCCACACGGGATCAATTTTTTCGACAGCTCTAATTTTTGACGTTTCGCGAACCATAGCTTTCTCCAAGGAGGCAAACTTACCACATTTCAATGTAGATGGGGAGAGGCCCCTGCCAGCGCAAGCTCTGACAAGGTTAAAAACTTAATTGCAGTTGCCTGAACAAAACCATATCGTTTTGCGAACCCACACCCCCTTGCGAGACATCATGGCCGAAAATACCAAGATTTTTAAAGTTTTAATCTGCGATCACATCGGGCTAAAATTCGGCGCAGATAGCAAACCAGACGCATCCGAAGTGCGCCAACACATTGAAAACAGCGGCGGCGTTTTTCATATGGGCGGTGCTGACGACCATGAAAAAATTGATGCCGGTAAAATCCATTTCTTTTATTTGCCGCAGCTCTCAACCGCTGATGAAATCTTGGGCCAAACTTCAAACGGCCAATATGATGCTGTAATTGCGGCAGCAACTTTCATTCCTGCCACAGCTAAATTTGCATCAGGAGGCGTTCGCATTGGCGCTGGCACCGGCAATATGGGTTCTGCCAGTTGGGGCGGTGGCAACGGCGTGGGAGGCATTGCTCCACTCATGAACACGCCGAGCTTTAACAGCCGCGCCACTGCCCAAATGGCCATGAAAGCGCTGCTGCATTTTGTGCCAGACTTGCCATTCGAGAAGCTGCACGCCCTTTGTGTCGCGAGCAATTTTGATACCGGTAAAAATCTGGCGGATTACCCCACCGAAAAGCTGGAAGGAAAAACCATCGCCATTCTAGGCTATGGCAATATCGGCCGTGAAGTGGCCTTGTTGGCCAAAAGTTTCGGCCTCATCGTCAAAATCTACGCCCGCCCCAAACATCAGCAATGGATTGAGTCTGAAGGTTTCATATTTGCCGCATCCACACTTGAAGCAGCAACCGATGCGAACATCATCAGCGTGCATACAGGCCTTGGCACTTATGATACCGCAACAGGCGCATACGCCAATCAAAATCTTGTAGGCAGCACAGTGCTTTCAAAAATGGCGCATGGCTCCCTGCTTCTCAATTTTGATCGCGGCGAATGTGTTGAAGCGGCAGCCCTTGATCAAGCCATGGCAAATGGGCAGATAAAACATGCCGCCATTGATGCTGATATTTTCAAGTCAACAGATGCCACGTTAAGCGGCCCTCTCCTGCCCTATCTGCCGCTGGCAAAAAAATATAGCTCCCGCATTTTACTATTGCCCCACGCCGCCGCCGACACTTGCCACACATCCCGCGTTGAAGGCGCTAAACAAGCCGTCGATCAAATCATCAATGCCATCACCAACAAACGCGTCACAAATTTGAAGGGCGACTTGCCGGATGGTTACACCAATGCAGGCAGTTACACGGTGATAAATGTAGGCAAAGTATCGCCGAGGCGGATCACCGACGTTTTGGATGATCCAAACAAATTTTCGGATGTCACTACAACGCTGGAAAATATGAGCCGGCTGTGGGCGGATATTTCATCGGCAAACCATGCCAAGCAAGCCGAACTGATCAAAGCCATAAACCATCACGCAAATCTCATGCGTGAATTGGGGCTGATTGGTCCATTTGAGTAATGGCGGAGACGGAGACCGCCAAACTAGATGTTGCTCAGGTTCTCTACTGTTCGCTAGTGTATAAGATATATGACCAAATAAAGGATTAAACAACGCTTGTGTTTTTAGACGTTCGTTGACGGTTACCCAAATCCGCATTATAAGTATGGTCAAATGTATGGGCAAGCGGAGTCGAAGCACATATGCAATTGAAGCGATTGAAGACCTTGGATGTTAATCGAGCCAATCTAAAACCGGGCATGCACCCAGATGGTGGGGGGCTTTATCTTCGGGTCGCCACGGGCG
>JANLPA010000078.1:0-13993 GCA_031366855.1 Hyphomicrobiales bacterium
GCCAGAGAGTTTGCTGGGGTCGATCACTTCGGCGCGGCTCAGGCGGTCTTCCATTTCGCTGATGCGGGTTTCGTTCCAGCCTTGGGCTTCTTTGGCTGAGTGATATTCAGCGTTTTCCGATAAATCACCATGGGCGCGTGCTTCTTCGATGGCGCGGATGATGCGCGGGCGCTCTTCCGATTTCATAAACTTCACCTCGGTCACCATTGTGGTGTAGCCTTCCTCGGTCATCGGCACTTTTTCCATGGCTATTCGTCCAGTTCTAACGCTTCAAAATGTACAAAAAATCACCCGGCCAATTACTGCGAAGCAATTGCAACCGGGTACTGACACTAAGATGGCCCAGATTTGGAAAAATTTCAAGTGCGGAGTTGGATCGGACTTGAAAAGTAACTACATTTGTGGTTACATGTGGCAATGGAATTCGAATGGGACGAAAGGAAAAATCGAAGCAATATTAAGAAGCACGGTTTTAGTTTCTCATTTGCGTCTCGAATTTTTGATGAATTCACGATTTCTCGGCTGGATGATAGGCGAGATTATGGTGAAGTACGCAAGCATACTATTGGGCGCGTTGGTGGGCTTTTGGTAATTGCCGTAATTCATACAGATCGCGCAGACAAAATAAGAATTATTTCGGCGCGGCGTGCCGACAAGGATGAAAGGAAAAGTTATGAAAAGGCCTTACACAAGAGAGCTGACCATTGAAGAATTGCTGGCTCTACCCGATGAAGAAATAGATTATAGTGATATTCCTAAACTCGATGAAGAGTTCTGGAAAAATGCAAAGCTCGTTATGCCTGAAAAAACAGAACAGATTACGTTGCGTGTAAAGGCTTCAGTTCTCGAAGCCTACAAGGCAACTGGCAAAGGCTATCAAACGCGGATGAATGCCGTGTTGGAAAGCTTTGCCCGCACGTTGAAGCCTTAGCTTTTAAAATAATCCTGCAGTGGCCGCACCACGATGGCACCTGCCTTGTTTGCAGCAATTGCCTTGGTGGCGCTGATGATGCCGGGCATGGTGGTGAAATAGGGCACTTTTTGCATCACCGCTGTTTGGCGGATGGATTTGCCGTCGGATTCAGATGAGCGGGTTTCGGTGGTGTTGAGAACCAATTGAATTTCGCCATTTTTAATGGCGTCCACCACATGCGGGCGGCCTTCCAGCACTTTGTTGATTTTCGCGGAGGGCACATTCTTGCTTTCAAAGAAACTGTGATTGCCAGCGGTGGCTTTGATGGTGAAGCCCATTTCAACCAGTTTTTTGACCGAAGGTAAAACCCGGGCGCGGTCAGCTTCTTTAACCGATACAAACACGGTGCCGCTGAGCGGCATGCGGTTGCCTGCACCCAACTGCGCTTTGGCGAAGGCCATGTCGTATGTTTTGTCGAGGCCCATCACTTCACCGGTGGAGCGCATTTCTGGGCCGAGCAACACATCGACACCGGGGAAGCGGTTGAACGGGAATACGGCTTCTTTGACAGCTACATGATTGAGCTTTTTGTTTTTCAACTTGAAGCTGGCAACGCTTTCACCAGCCATCACGCGAGCAGCGATTTTCGCTACGGGTTCGCCGATCACTTTGGCCACGAAGGGCACAGTGCGGGAAGCGCGCGGGTTCACTTCGAGAATGTAAACTTCATCATCTTTAATGGCGAATTGCACATTCATCAGGCCCACCACATTCAGCGCCAGCGCCAGTTTTTTGGCTTGGGCTTCAAGTTCGGCAATGATGGGGGCTTTGAGGGAATAGGGCGGCAATGAACAGGCCGAGTCGCCGGAGTGCACGCCAGCTTCTTCAATATGCTCCATCACGCCAGCGATGAACACATCTTTGCCATCGCAAATGGCATCGACATCCACTTCGATGGCGTTGCTGAGATATGAGTCGATCAACACAGGTGAGTCACCGGATACAACCACAGCTTCAGTGATGTAGCGTTGTAAGCCAGCATCATCCTTGACGATTTCCATAGCTCTGCCACCCAGCACATAGGATGGGCGTATGACCACCGGATAGCCGATGCGTTTGGCGATTTTTTTGGCTTCAGCACCCGAATAGGCCATGCCGTTTTCGGGTTGCTTAAGCTTTAGTTTTTTCACAAGCTTGGAGAAGCGTTCACGATCTTCCGCCAAGTCAATGGCATCTGGTGTGGTGCCGAGAATGGGCACACCTGCGGCTTCGAGCGCGTTGGCCAGCTTCAAAGGAGTCTGCCCGCCGAACTGCACGATCACGCCTTTGAGGGTGCCATTGGTTTTTTCGATGCGGATGATTTCAAGAACATCTTCAGCTGTGAGTGGTTCAAAATACAAGCGGTCCGAAGTGTCATAATCGGTCGACACGGTTTCCGGATTGCAATTGACCATGATAGATTCGTAACCTGCATCATGCAGCGCAAAGCAGGCATGGCAGCAGCAATAATCAAACTCAATGCCTTGGCCAATGCGGTTGGGCCCGCCACCGAGGATGATTATTTTTTCGCGGGCCGATGGATGCGCTTCGTTGCCGTCATTACCTGCGAGACCAGTCTCGTAAGTCGAGTACATATAAGCAGTAGGAGACGCGAATTCGGCAGCACACGTGTCAATGCGTTTGAAAACCGGATGCACTTTTAATTTAGTGCGGTGCTTGAGAACTTTTTCTTCTTTAATGCCAGCAAGGTACCCTAAGCGCTTATCAGAAAAGCCCATGGCTTTGAGTTTGCGTAGATTCTGAGCATCGTTGGGCAAGCCCTTGTTCTGGATTCGCTTTTCAGTTTCCACCAACTCTTGAATCTGGCGCAGGAACCATGGTTCATATTTGCATGATGCAAAAATTTGATCGACCGTTGCGCCATGTCTAAAGGCTTGGGCGATTTTCAATAAACGATCTGGCGTGGGTTGGCCGAGTGCTGCACGAATGGCGTTTTTATCATCGCCTTCACCAATGCCTGGAATGGCCACTTCATCAAATCCTGAGAGCCCAGTTTCAAGCCCGCGCAGAGCTTTCTGCATCGACTCTTGGAAGGTGCGGCCTATGGCCATGACTTCACCGACGGATTTCATCGCAGTCGTCAATAGAGGTGCGGAGCCTGGGAATTTTTCGAACGCAAAACGCGGAATTTTCACAACCACATAGTCAATCGTTGGCTCGAATGAAGCAGGTGTAGCACCGCCTGTAATGTCATTGGCCAATTCATCGAGTGTATAACCCACAGCCAATTTCGCGGCGATTTTCGCGATGGGAAATCCGGTGGCTTTCGACGCGAGTGCGGATGAACGCGACACGCGCGGGTTCATCTCAATCACCACCAATCTGCCATCCGCCGGGTTCACACCGAACTGCACGTTGGAGCCGCCCGTCTCAATGCCAATCTCGCGCAGCACCGCAATGGAGGCGTTACGCATGATTTGATATTCTTTGTCGGTGAGTGTGAGGGCAGGGGCCACCGTGATCGAGTCTCCGGTGTGAACGCCCATCGGGTCAATGTTTTCGATGGAGCAGATGATGATGCAATTGTCAGCGGTGTCGCGCACCACTTCCATTTCATATTCTTTCCAGCCCAGCACGGATTCTTCGATCAACACTTCAGCGGTGGGGGATGCATCCAAGCCTTGCTCAACAATGTTCAAAAACTCGTCGCGGTTATAAGCAATGCCACCGCCAGTGCCACCGAGAGTGAAAGACGGGCGAATGATGCACGGCAGGCCCACATCGAGCATGGCTTCAAAGGCTTCAACCATGGCGCGGTTGCGATAATTTTTCTGGCGGGCAGCTTCGCCTTCCGCCCACGTTTTTTCAAAAGCTTCAACGTCGCTGGTGTTGGCGCGGCCTTCGGTGTAGGCGGCTTTATCGGCGTCTTTGGCGACCGAAGCATTGGCAAGGCGCGAACGCGGCGTTTCAAGTCCGATGCGCTTCATAGCTTCGCGGAACAATTCGCGGTCTTCGGCCATATCGATGGCATCGGCCTTGGCACCAATCAGCTCCACATTATATTTTTCGAGAATGCCCATTTTGTTGAGCGACAGCGCCGTGTTCAAAGCCGTCTGCCCGCCCATGGTGGGAAGCAATGCGTCTGGCCGTTCGCGCTCAATAATCTTGGCCACAACTTCCGGCGTGATGGGCTCAATATAAGTGGCATCGGCCAAATCCGGATCGGTCATAATGGTGGCCGGATTGGAGTTCACTAGAATGACGCGGTAGCCTTCTTCCTTCAGCGCTTTGACGGCTTGGGTGCCGGAATAATCAAACTCGCAAGCTTGGCCGATAATAATCGGTCCCGCCCCAATGATGAGGATGGATTTAATGTCGGTGCGTTTTGGCATATGGAGGAATCCTGATTTGGGGTTTCCTACACAAGAGAGAGGGAGATTCCAACCCCACACGGATAGATTTTTGTGCAGTGCGGGATTTGGAGGATAACTCGTCAGAATAAACAGCGTGTTATGCTACATTTTGGTTTACTTATCCGCCACCAGCCTCATCCCGATATGGCTGGGAGGGGTTCCCGTTGCGCAACCGCCCAAGCCTGGGTTCCTGACAAAAACAGAAGTTACTGCCTCATGTGCGCCAGCTGTAATGTAGGCGGGGCAATAGCCGTCCTCGAACTCTGGTTTAAAGCAGGTGGAAGTCCATTCCCAGACATTGCCGTCCAGATCATAAATACCGTCAGCGGTTTTTGAAAAGCTGCCGCTGGGGCGAATGGGGCCTATTGGGGATTTTTCCTGACCGTAATTTGCAGCCCAAGCCATGCGAGGATCAGTGAAAGCGGGGGCCTGCTTGGGTAGTTGCAGGCTTCGGTTGAGCACACGCCATTCGGCTAGAGTTGGCAGGCGCATTCGCACTGGTGAGCGTTGATTGGCCCAAGCCAGATATTCATTCACATCAAACCAATTGATGCCGGAGATGGGCATTGAAAAGGAGTTGCTGCTGGACCTTGGTATATACGAACATTCACCGGATGCGTAACATTCGCGCCATGAATTGATAGTCACTTCATATGGTGAAACAAAAAGTGTTCGCCCGCCATTGGTACTAATTTTGACGGGTACCATGTTTTGGCGAATAGAAATTTCACGCCCCACATCTGTCCACCACAGCGCTACAATGAGTAGCAACAGGATTGGCAAAATGCGGGGCATAATTTTTGACATCGTTAACCAGTAATTGGGCCGGGTTTTGCGATCTGCTTCATCAAGTCATCATTCCATTCGCCGTCAACTTTGATATGCGCTGTCGCACCCAGCATGACGGCTTCGATCAAGTTGTGGTTCACATAAGCGTATATGCCGGGCTGCCGAAATTTATACATCATTGCGCCCGCAGAACCGCCGCGAATGAACCACGTTTCTAAACCCGTGGCAGGAGCATCGGCAAAGGAGCCAGTGTCCCAAACATAGTCGCCATGCCCACCTATTAAGTGAGGTCGAGAATCGCGATTGGCTTGTGCGTGGATGAAGAGCACATTGTCGCCAACCTTTGCTGTGAGAGCATGTTCGCCCGTGAGTGCCCCGGCTTTGCCGTTGAACACCACATGGCTTGGTGTAAGGGTTCTCATCACGTCGAGACTGTCGGAAAGGTCTTCTCCTGCGGTGTCGTATTTTTTGTACGCACCTGATTTATCTCTGGGAATATAGAAATCCTGTTCGCCTATAAAATAGGCCAGATCATATTTGAGGAGATTGCCTTTACCATCCTTGATTCCATCGCGTGGCAAAACCATTACTGCGCCATTCATACCATGTACAACGTGATAAGGGATCATCACATCCCCTGGCGCGCAATGATAAACGAACACACCCTGCTTTACAGCTTTCCAGCGCAAAGTAGTTTGTTCACCAGGCAGAACTTTTGTCAAAGCGCCGCCGCCCAAAGCGCCTGTCGATGCATGGAAATCGATGTTATGTTCCATCATATTCGTGGGAAGATTTTTGAGCGTAAGTTCGACATAATCTCCCTCATGCACAACAATCATGGGCCCTGGAATCGATCCGTTGTAGCTGAAAGCCCAAATCTCTGTACCGTCGCTATCAATTACGATTTTCTTTTCCTCGATAACCAATTCAACTTCAACTATCTTGGGGTCGCCTTTTGCCACTTGGTCATGGTCTGGCAGAAAAGGCGGTGCTACAAGCTGCTGTTTAACGCGCGCAAGTTTTGCGATGTCTGTTATTGCTTCTTCAGCTTGGGCCGTTACGAGCGGGGTCAGTGCAGAGGCAGCGAAGCTCGCCGCAGTCAACAGTCCACGGCGAGACATGCTCGAGGAGATCAATATTTGAAGATTTGACATGATAATATCCTTTCTAATTTTTACGGTGTTTTCATTTCGCCGATCAACGCCACCTTCACGTTCACAATGGTTTCGGCATGGGTTTCACGCACGTGCAAATGCACAACAAAGTATAGGATCAACAGAAACTGGTTTTGATTGAGATCAGGGTTTGCTGGTCAAAAACTCGATCAACGCTTTGCGCTCGTCTTCGGGTTTCACCCCGGCGAACACCATCTTCGTTTTAGCGACAACACCTTTAGGGTTTTCAAGATATACGTTTAATGTTGCTGCATCCCATATCGCACCTGTTGCGCTAAATTGCTTCATCGCATCCGAGTAAGAATATCCTTCGAAACTTGCAACTTTGCGCCCAACTACTCCTGATAAGGAGGGGCCGACTTTATTGGTTTTATCGTTGATGGAATGACAGGCAGCGCATTTCTTAAATACTTGCTCGCCTTTAGCTAAATTGTCGTCAGCCAAAGCTGCACTTGATAGAAAAGCAAATCCTAACACTGGAAGAACGATGCATCTCATGTCTGCAAATCCTCTTTTTGATCGATGGTTTTCTAGTCTTTAGCCCCAAGACTGTGAGGTCCATAATTTCTATACACGCTTGCCTTAAAGATGTATGTAATATATATCTATTTTACTGCGTCAAATTGAAGCGAGGACGACACGTGCGACTTACTCTCTACAGCGACTATTCATTGCGGCTTTTGATGTATCTTGCCATCAAGCCTACCGAGCTTATTTCTATTGCGGAAATTTCAAAAGCGTACGGAATCTCCAAAAACCACTTGATGAAGATCACGCATCAGCTTGCTCTTGCAGGCTATATTGAAACCGTGCGCGGTCGGAACGGCGGGCTTCGCCTCGCAAAATTAGCAACAGATATAAACATTGGAGCGATTGTACGTCTTACAGAGGCTGATTCAGTGCTTGTTGAATGTTTCCATATGGCCACCAACACTTGTGTTATTACAAGCGGTTGCAAGTTGAATCATGTCTTACGGCAAGCATTGGATGACTTCTATCAGCGGTTGGATCGCTATTCACTCGCAGAACTGGTTGTTGAGCCCAATAGTCTCTTAAATTTGTTTTTCAAACTGACTTGATCATTTTGGAATGCAAGATTGTCCTTCTGTGTTCCGGCTCAATTGATTTGCGTCCAGTTCCAAATTTAGGCAGAATCAATATTAGCACTGCACTCAACACAGCTTAGCGGAGTGAATTAATGAGTCATAGAAATGCTGCCGAGCATGCGCAACACATTTCTGCTGCTCAAGCAGCGGCACTGGTAAAATCTGGCGATTGGATTGATTATGGCACCTCTCTGTGTCAGCCGGATGTGTTTGATAAGGCGCTGGCTTTGCGGGTGGCTGAACTTTCCAATGTGAAGATTCGCTCTTGCCTTTCCATCAAGCCGCGCGCGGTTTTAGATGCAGATCCGGAGGCCGAACACTTCCATATGTTCAGTTGGCACTTCTCTGGTTATGACCGCAAGAAACATGATGCGGCGCAAATGAATTATATGCCGCTGAATTTGGGCGAGGTGCCGGATTATTATCGGCGCTTCATTGCGCCTGTTGATGTTGCGATTTTTAAGTGTTGCCCGATGGATGAAAATGGGTTCTTCAATTTCAGTGCAGCAAACCTGTGGCACCGTGCGGTTTTGGAACGTGCCAAGATTGTCATTGTCGAAGTGACTTCTGCCAACCCTTATGTTTATGGCACTGAAAATGGCGTTCACATCAGTGAGGTGGATTATATTATTGAAGGCGATAATCAGTTGCCAACTGAGCTGCCAAACCCGCCACCCACGGCCGTTGATCGCGCTGTGGCGCAATTTATTACGGCTGAAATAAATGATGGTGACTGCCTGCAAATTGGCATTGGCGGAATGCCCAATGCCGTGTGCAGTTTGCTTTTGGAAAGTGGCGCTAAGAATCTCGGCGTACACACCGAGATGATGACGGACGGCATTGGCGAGCTTTATAAAGCCGGACGCATCACGGGCGATCATAAGCAGCTTAACAAGGGCAAGATTGCTTACACATTTAGTTTGGGTTCAAGCTGGCTTTATGATCTGCTGGGCCGCAACCATGATTTTGAGTGTTGGCCGGTGGATTACACCAATTCACCGCATATCATCATGCAGAACAATAACGTGGTGTCGATCAACAACACCACGCAGATTGATTTGCAGGGGCAAGCGGCTTCCGAGTCTGACGGGCATCGCCATATCAGTGGCACGGGCGGGCAATTGCAATTTGTGCGCGGGGCTTATGCTTCTAAAAATGGGAAGTCGTTTATTTGTCTATCGTCGACCTATGATAAAAAAGGCGAGCGCCGCAGCCGCATTGTTCTCAATCTCACTTCAGGCAATGTGGTCACCACGCCGCGCTCTGATGTGATGTATGTGGTGACGGAATTTGGCATGGTGTGCCTGAAGGGAAAATCTGTGGCGGAACGTGCATTGGCGCTGATTTCAATCGCGCATCCGGATTTTCGGGAAGAGCTGGAAAAGCAGGCTTATGAACACCGACTAATCCCACGCGGGGTTTCTTTTAATTGAGCTAGCAGGGGTGCACCCAGACCTGAGAGGGGGCGTTTTCTTGCCCAGTTGCACCCGCTGCCGCATCCGCCCCCCAAGTAGAGGCGAAACTGAATATTATGCTTCTCTGCAGCGATTGATTTTGCAGGAGTCGATCATGATTTGGCCTTTGACTGGCCAAGCTTGGTTTTTAAAAACGATCGTGACATTGGCCTTCTGGATTTGGGCTGGCATTTCATTACCGGCGAATGCGCCGGCTGATAAAAAGGCCACGGTGAGGATGATGATTGAGGCGAAGGTTTTCATTTTAACTCACTCCCAGAAAGATTAATCGTTGAACTTAAAAACACATTAGACTGCCAAGACAGAACTTGATCTGAATGGGCCGTTCATTTTCGGTTTAGATTTGCGCATAAAGTTATTCAGGGGCAGCGATGCGGTGCGGGGTGCCGATGTTTCGTAAGCCTTTAACGGAGGAACTGGCTTTTGGTTCCCTCACGATTTTGTGAGCTTGTGGTTAAGGCGATAAAAAACCCCGGTGGGAGAACCGGGGTTTTTGGATTTAGCTTTCAGAAACTTGCAGGGGACCGAAAGCTATTTACTTAAGACTTGGAAAGAAAAAATTGGAACCGAGGCAGCTTGGACTTGATCTGACGTGAGGGGGCGGGGTTCGTTAGATCAGTTTCAAACTTAGGCCCCGGTTCCTAAAAACCCTGCTGGCGGGGGGCGGGGTTACCAGCAGGGCTATTCTTATGAATTTGATGGTGTGTCTGAACAATCTTCGACGGCACATTTTTCAACAACCACACCGTCAATCATTGGGGTTGTGTTGTTCATGTAAACAATCGACAAGGTGTTAGGGTTGGTGATCGAATATTGATCAGCAGGCGCAATGCTGGCGATGGCTGTTGCGGCCGAACCGAGAATTGTGAGTACGAAGAGTGTGTAGCGGATCATTTTGGTAATCTCCCTGTTTGTATCTTGGGAAGAGAATAGCTGAGGGTTTTGGAACCCTGCCTGAATGCGCCGTTCATCTGCCGTTTATCTTGGATATATTTTTAACGGGCGATTGTGATAAAAGTTCCGTTGAATTGGGCCTAAATTGGGGACTTGTTGTGAATGTCTGATGACTTGAATTTTATGTCTGCCACAAAGTTGGCAAAGCTTTTTGCCAAACGCAAAGTCTCACCAGTGGAGGTTGCTAAGGCTTGTTTTGCGCAAATTGCCAAGCATGACCAAGCGATTAACGCTATGTGTCTTGTGGATGAAAAAACGACGCTGAAACAAGCAGTTAAAAGCGAAAATCGCTGGCGTAAAAAGGAGGAATTGGGACCGTTAGATGGTGTGCCAGTTCTGATAAAAGATATTCTATTGGCTAAGGGCTGGCCCACTTTAAGGGGCTCTAAAACTGTCGATCCCACCCAGAAATGGGACCAAGATGCCCCATCTGTGGCACGGTTAAGGGAAGCGGGTGCCGTTTTCATGGGCATGAGCACCACGCCGGAATTTGGCTGGAAGGGTGTTACCGATTCGCTCGCCAATGGAATAACGCGCAATCCGTGGGACTTAACTAAGACGCCAGGTGGCTCTTCCGGCGGCTCGTCGGCAGGTTTAGCGGCTGGCTATGCGCCTTTGGCATTGGGCACGGATGGCGGCGGCAGCATTCGCATTCCTGCATCCTTCACGGGCACATTTGGTTTGAAGCCGAGCTTTGGGCGGGTTCCGGCTTTCCCATTGTCGCCTTTTGGCAGTGTGGCGCATATTGGGCCGATGACGCGGAACGTGGGCGATGCCGCTTTAATGATGAACGCTATAACAAGGCCGGACTCGCGCGATTGGACCAGCTTGCCGCATGACAAAGCTGATTACACAGAGAATTTGGCCAAAGGTGTTGAGGGCATGACTTTCGCCTATTCTCCCACGCTTGGGTATGTGACGGTTGACCCTGAGGTTGACCGATTGGTGAAAACCGCGATCAGAACATTGCGCGATTTGGGGGCCAAGGTGGTTCGCATTGACCCGGGCTTTGCTGACCCTGCGGAAATGTTCCGCGTATTGTGGTGGAACGGTGCGCACGCTGCGCTTGGTGCTTTGCCGCCGGAAAAGCTTGCCTTACTGGAACCTGCATTGGCTGATGTGGTGGAGCAATCTCGTTCCATCAGCGTTGAGCAACTGAATGAAGCCAATAAGCAGCGTGGCGCACTTGGCAGCCAGATGAGGCAGTTTATGGAACCCTATGATGCGTTGCTCACACCCATGCTGCCCATTCCTGCTTTTGAGGCTGGCAAGCTGCAACCCAATGACCCTGATAATCATGGCAAGTGGGTGAATTGGACGCCATTTTCTTATCCGTTCAATCTCACTCAACAGCCAGCAGCTTCTGTGCCTTGCGGTTTTACCAAAGCTGGTTTGCCGGTGGGCTTGCAAGTGGTGGGGCGGATGTTTGAGGACACGCGCGTGATGAGAATTTGTGCAGCCTATGAACGGGTCACAGATTTTTCGAACAAACACCCAAAACTGTGACGGAAAAGCGCTATTCAATTTTGAATAAAAGATGGTATCAGTGGTCGGTCACAAGTGTGCATGGTGCACATGAGCAAGAGCAAAGGAAGCGGCAAATGACAAAAAGAATTTTGACTACAGCACTGATGATGATGGCAATGATGGGGGTGGCGCAAGCACATCCTGATCCCGGGCAGGCCATTGGCTTTTCACATGGTTTTGTACATCCGCTTGGTGGATGGGATCATATTGTTGCAATGGTTTCTGTTGGTTTCTTCGCCGCTACATTGGGTGGACGCGCTGTTTGGGCCGTACCATCTACATTCGTTTTGATGATGGCTGCTGGTGGCGCATGGGGCATGGCGGCAATGCCGCTGCCATTTGTTGAAATTGGAATCATGACGTCTGTAGTTGTGCTTGCTGGTGTTGCACTGTTGCGCTGGAATGCATCGCTTTATTCGGCCATGGCGCTGTGTGGTTTCTTCGCCGTGTTCCATGGCTATGCCCATGGTACTGAAATGCCAACTGAAGCTGCGGGCCTGACTTATGCTCTGGGCTTTATGATGGCTACCGCATTGTTGCATGTTGCAGGTCTTGCACTTGGCATGTTTGCGGCGCGTCGCAGGGTTACTCAGCAAGCTTGATGTCTCACAAAAATTCCAGCACCCATGATGTGATCATCATTGGAGCTGGCGCAGCTGGCCTGATGGCGGCGATTACGGCAGGTGCGCGAGGAGCGCGCGTGGTGGTGCTGGATCATCTTGACTATGTTGGATCCAAGATTTTGATTTCAGGTGGCGGGCGGTGCAATTTCACCAACACTGGAACTACGCCCAAAAATTTCATTTCGCAAAATCCACATTTTTGTAGATCGGCGCTGAGTCGCTATACACCAACAGATTTTTTGGCTCTGGTTGAAAAACACAAAATTGCGTGGCATGAAAAAACCTTGGGGCAATTGTTTTGCGATGGTTCGGCCAAGCAGATTGTGGCCATGTTGATGGCAGAATGTGCGGCTGCTGGTGTTGATATTAGATTGAATGTGAAAATTTCTGATTTGCGAAAATCGGAGAATTTCACACTTGAAACTTCGATGGGAACATTTGAAGCAAAGCAGCTGGTGTTGGCCACTGGAGGCTTATCAATTCCTAAAATGGGAGCCACGGGGTTTTCACTTGATGTGGCCAAAAAGTTTGGCTTGCGTCTGGTGCAGCATAAGCCGGGGCTTGTTCCGCTTCGTGCGCCAGCAGAGGTCTTGCAATTTTATACTGATCTTTCAGGGCTTGCACTTCCGGCGATTACACATGCAGGCAAAATGAAATTTGCAGAGAATATTTTGTTCACACATCGCGGGCTTTCGGGGCCAGCTATTCTGCAAGCTTCATCCTATCTTGAAGCTGGTAGTCCCCTGATGATTGACATGGTTCCATCCGTTGATGTGGCACAACATTTAAAATCGCGCAAACATACGCGACCAAAAGCCGAACTTAAAACGATCTTGAGCGAATTGGTGCCGCAACGATTGGCACAAGCCTTGGCTGCGGATGTGACCATGGAAAAATTTTCCAGCGAAGCGATTGGGCAGCTTTCTGAGAAGCTGAAAAATTGGACCATCATTCCGGCGGGCACCGAAGGTTATGCCAAGGCTGAGGTGATGGTTGGTGGTGTTTCCACAGATGAACTTTCGTCAAAAACCATGGAGGCGACTAAAGTGAAGGGCCTTTATGTGATTGGTGAGGCCGTTGATGTGACGGGCTGGCTGGGCGGCTATAATTTTCAGTGGGCTTGGGCGAGTGGGTTTGCGGCGGGGGAAGCGATCGCTGCCTCACGCTGAGAGATGCTTGAACAACTCCCGCAACACATTCTTCTGCACTTTGCCCATGGCATTGCGCGGCAGGCTTTCTATAAAAATAATCGCTTTGGGTTGTTTGAATTTTGCCAGTTTGACGTTGAGTGCTGATTTTATTTCAGCTTCTGTTACATCGCCGTTCTTCACGACGATCGCAGTTACAGCTTCTCCAAAATCTTTGTGCGGCAGTCCGATCACGGCGCTTTCCAACACACCTTCTACAGCATCAATCTCATTTTCGATTTCGATTGGGTAAACATTGAACCCGCCGGTGATTACCAAATCTTTGCTGCGGCCCACTATGTGCAAGTAGCCGCGTTCATCAAAGCGGCCAAGATCGCCTGAAATAAAATAGTCTTCCCGAAATTCAGCCGCGGTTTTTTCGGGGTTGCGCCAATAGCCTTTAAAAACGTTGGGGCCTTTAATTTCAATCATACCAATTTCGCCTGGGCTCGCATCAATGCGGATTTCGATATCGGGCAGGGGGAAGCCCACAGTTCCGGCAACCCGTTCGCCTTCATAGGGGTTTGAAGAATTCATGTTGGTTTCAGTCATTCCGTAACGTTCGAGAATGGCGTGCCCGGTTTTGGCTGACCATTCCTTGTGAGTTTCAGCAAGCAATGGTGCTGAACCTGAAATGAAAAGGCGGATATTTTTTACACGTTCTTGGTTGAGTTCTGGATGATCGAGCAGACGCGTGTAAAAAGTGGGAACGCCCATCAAGGTTGTGGCGCGGGGCATAAGATTGATGATTTGAGTGGCGTCAAACTTGGGAAGATAAATCATGGATGCGCCCGCCAACATTATTGTATTGGTGGCCACGAATAATCCGTG
>JANLPA010000105.1:0-22179 GCA_031366855.1 Hyphomicrobiales bacterium
CGATGTTTTGGATCGCCCGCTTTTGGACGGTGTGCACTGGGGAACAGTTGCGAGCGTGGTAACAAATGCAGGTGCAAGAAAAATGCTAATGTTAAAAAAATACTGGTTCCCTGCTGATGATTTTAAATCTTTTGAGAAGAGTCTTGACGTAAAATCAGCAGTGATAAGCCCTCTGGTCTGGGGTGCATCAGACTCTAAGTCCGACATTCATTTGATTAAGAAAGAAGTTGGGCGAATGCAATCATTGGTTCTCCGATTCACCAAACCATTGCGCAGAAATATCCTGCTCCCAGCAATCCATCTCTATCTTCGGTTCATCACCTCAAGCCACTAAACGTCTCGACATTTAATAACCAATGTGCGCGCCAAGCGCAGCACTGGCAATATAGTCATCCGCCACAACACGTGCCCTTGCCGCTTGGCAAGGCTGGTGCCGCTAATCGTCGATAAGGCGCTGTGTGACTTGTGCATACCGACTGGAAATGGAAAAATTGCGCCACACTTCACGCCCAAGATTGCGCGCGCCAAAACCCATTTATCATTGGCAAAAATAATCGGTTTAAATTTTAACAGTTTCCGCGCACCCGAAGCACGAAGCGCATAAGCCGTGGCCGTTGGATTGGCCCCCGAATATCCCATCATGCTGAAGCTTTGGTTAGACAATTTGTATTTGAAAAGATCAGGGTGTTTAAGCGAATAGAAATGGACGAGATCAAATCCGCGCGTTTCACTTTCAAATAAACTCACATGCTGCGCAAAGCTGGCGCTGGGTTCAGCATCATCTTCAAAAATAATGGCCCATTCTTGTCCGCTATCAAGCATCATTTTCCAAATCATGCGGTGGCTCAGGTTGCACCCAAGCTCGCCATCGGAAGGTGCACGCCCCATGAACACATAATACCAAAAGGGTGAAAAGCTTGCACGCCTCCGCTCCGTCGAAAGCTCGCGCCCCACCACTGCCTCAACTCGCTCAAAACTCAACCCTTGCGCCTCAAGCAGGCTCGCGATGCTGGCCATACGGGCCGTGTCTTTGGCCATGTTGATCACATAGATTGGGGGGTGGGAACTCATCGGCCAGCATTAACTGTTAAGCTTTGTGTCCGTCAAGCAAAGCCAGGGAAGAAATCCGTTTTAATTCTGGTTTTAGAAACACCTAGCTCCGCCAACACTTTTTGAAACCGCACCACCATAATCCTCGGGCCAGAGATATAAAAAATGCGATCTTGAAAATCTGGCATCTCGCGCTTGATCAATGTCGCATCAATAAACCCATGATGTATATTGGAATCCGGTTGTGCATCCTGCGCCACAACATAAACCGTGCGCAAGCCCAGTTCGCGTTCGGCGCGATTAAACACATCAGAATATGCAATTTCATTTGTTTTATTGTTCCCATAAAGCAAAACCACCGAACGCTTATCGTCGGCGTCAATCATGTGCTGGATCATGCTCCGAAACGGGGTAACGCCGATGCCACCCGCGATAAAGGCAAGTTTCTCATTTTGGTTTTTCGGCAACACAAATTCACCCGCCAGTTGCGAAGCATAAATTGTATCCCCCGGCCGCAAAGCCAAAAGCGATTGCTTAAATGCGCTGGCATGAGCGTAAAATTTCACACCCAACCGCAATTCATTTTCGCTTGGTGCTGAAGCAATGGTGAAGGCTCTGCGGTTGCCGCGGTTGTCCGGGCTGCGCACATGCATGGTCCAATCGAGATATTGGCCAGCTTCAAATAGAACTTTACGATTGGCTTTAAACACATAATCAAAACAGCCCGAAGCTTGCTTTTCAATGCGGTCCAATGTGAGTTTGAAACGGAACTTTGGGCTCACCGCCCAAGCAAATGAATTGCCAACCAAGAAGGCCATTTCTGGTGTGAGATAGAACTCGCCAATATGAATGTTCGGTGTAGAAACGGCACCCACAATTGCTCCAAAAGCCAAGCTGGGCCAAAGTGCGGCGGGGGCTGTGAGCGGCTCGGTTAACATTGCAAAGCCAGCAAACAACAGCGGCGAATACATGAAGGTTTGCGTAAATGCCTCGCCATACATGTCTGGTGTGTTGGTCAGCACCGTCACCAAAAGATTGGCCAACACATAGACGCCAAACATTTCAAAGCGCTGCACTTTGCGCAAGATAAGCAGGCCGCCTATCAACACAATTGGTAGCAATTCCAAATTGCCACCCACCCACCATGTTGCGGGTTGGTCCAATAGAAAATATGAAGCAACCACTCCAATGGCCACTGGATTGAATATGTGCTTACGATAGACGGCCAGCACAAATTTTGAAGCGATTGCAGCACTTGCAGCCAATGCTAAGCCTGAAATGCCGAGTATATCAGAAGGCAGAACTGGCGGCATGATGAGGGCGAGTATAAAAGCAGTTATATAAATCGATTCCGTGTTGGCCGGAACTTTTAGCGCCCACGAAAAGGCTCGATTCACCAGCCAGCAGACCCCGGTAATAAACACCGAGGAGAAGGCCAGTGCTGCCGGATCATGCGGCACCAAGCCAAAGAAACCTAATACAAAGGCTCCCACCAGAAGCGCCACAACATAATAGAGCACCAAGCGATACATGGTTACGTGGTTGAGAAAGCCATCAATGCGATTGATCATAATATAACATAAGCTCCAAAGCCGGTTGTTTGCGTTGATATGCCGCTGGCATTGACCACGTAACCTTCAAACCCGGGCAGGGCTTCAATGAAATGAATTCCGTCCTCGCCCATGGCAAAGGCAGCTGTAGCAAAGCGGTCTGCGTCCAAAACATCTGGCCCAATTACTGTGAGGCTCACGATGTCTTTGATTTTTTCTTGGGGCTGATGCGGATTGTAAATATGCTGCCCACGCACATAAGTGCCAGACGTGGCAATGCCCTGCCCCTTCAAAGCAACGGCTTTGATAATGTCTTGATTGTTGAACGGACTGCGAATGCCAACGCGCCAATTTTCACCTTCGGCATTTTTTCCGAATGTCTGAATGTCGCCACCTGCATCAACATAAAAATGCTCGGCACCAGCTTGCCGCAGCAGCAAAGCCACATTGCGTAACGCCCAGCCTTTTACGATGCCAGATGGATCAACCGTGCCATCGGCCTGCCTGATATCAAAATAGCCATGGCTCTCTTTGTGTGTGAGTAAAGCAAGTTCAAAAACCTCATGCATCTCCACACTCAATTCACTGCTTAAAATCTCGCCACGATTATAAGCGCTAATTTCACTGTCAATTTTATAAGTGCTGAATTTTTGGTCCACGTTCATAAAATAGTCAAACGCTTGCGCAAGTAAATCCGCAGCGACTGCATCAACAATCTCCACCGTAATCGGCATGCCCATAATGATACGAGTGTCGCGCATCACTGCGCCGAAAGTTTTAATGCATCACGCAGAGATGCAATATAGGCACGGCTCGTCAATGTTGCGCCCGAAATAATGTCGATGCGCGATGATTGCTTGGCCACCACTTCCTGTAACAAATATGGCAGCGCTTGACGATTAATCGAACGGCTGGTGCCACTGTGATTTGGAAATTTCAACGCATTCACATCAACAATTGCACCACCCTGCACCACGGCCTTAACTTGCAGCACACCATAATAAGCATCATAAACCTGGCCCATAAATTCACCGTCATGCAACACAGCTGAAGCTTTTGCCAACTGAACCGTAGCGTCTACTGCTGCGGTTTGATCTACAGGCAATGCGGGTTGCGCGGCCCAAGCCTGTCCCATTTGAACAGCCGCAGTTGAAAGCAAAGCTGCAGCAAGTTTCACCGTAATTTTCATGTCTATTATTCCTCAAAAGGTGTTGAAGGCCTAATTCTGTTGCCCACCTTCAAGCGTTCACTTGCGGCCAAAATAGGTTTTTTGGCTGACAAGTTACTGATAAACACTCATATTACAGGAATTTAATTCTTGAGACGATAACCCGTGCGGAATATCCAAGACACCGCAACAAGACAAATGCCGAGGAATAATGCTGTCATACCAAGGCTCACGGCAAGACTTACATCCGCCACTTCATAGAAGCTCCAACGGAAGCCGCTGATCAAATACACAACGGGATTGAACAATGAAACCTTCTGCCAAAACTCTGGCAGCACACTGATCGAATAAAAACTGCCACCCAGAAATGTGAGAGGCGTGATGATGAGCAGTGGAATGATTTGCAGCTTTTCAAACCCATCGGCCCACAAACCAATGATGAATCCGAACAGCGAAAACGTGAGCGCTGTGAGCAACAAAAACAACGCCGCCCAAAATGGATGTGCAATGGTAACCGGCACAAAAAATGCGCTGGTGGCCAATATCACCAAACCAATCAAGATCGATTTAACCGCCGCCGCCCCAACAAATCCTAACACCATTTCCAAAGCCGAAATTGGCGCAGATAAATACTCATAAATCGTACCGGAAAAACGTGGGAAATAAATTCCAAACGATGCATTGGAAATGCTCTGCGTGAGGATCGACAGCATGATAAGGCCCGGCACAATAAACGCCCCATATGAAACCCCTTCAATCTGCGAAATGCGCCCACCAATGGCTGCACCAAAGACGATGAAATACAACACCGTTGAAATAACCGGTGAAATCAAACTTTGAAACAACGTGCGGAAAAACCGCTTCATTTCATAGGTGAAAATTGCAACTATAGCGCGCCAGTTCATTGCTTCACCAATCCCATGAAAATATCTTCGAGCGAATTTTGCTCCGTGTGCAGATCACTATAGCTGATCTTCGCCGCTTCAATGTCTTTCAGTAAACCAGAAATATCAGGTTTCCCATCACGTGCATCAAACGCATAGGAAAGCTCTTCGCCATTTTTGCTGAGCGCTAAATTATATTTGGCCAATTTCTTCGGCACGGAAGCTAGCGGCTTATCCAAGACCAGAGACAGTTTCTTCTGCCCCATTTTTTTCATCAAAGCATTTTTGTCTTCAACCAAAATCATCTGGCCATTGTTGATCACACCCACACGGTCCGCCATTTCTTCGGCTTCTTCGATGTAATGTGTGGTGAGAATGATGGTAACACCCGTCTCGCGCAACTGCCGCACAATGTTCCACATGTCCTTGCGCAGTTCCACATCAACACCTGCCGTGGGCTCATCCAAAAACAAAATCTGCGGCTCATGGGCCAAGGCCTTGGCTATCAAAACTCGCCGCTTCATGCCGCCAGAAAGCGTCATTATTTTTGCATCTTTCTTATCCCATAAAGAAAGTTGCTTCAGAATTTTTTCAACATGCTGCGGGCTGTCACCACGGCCAAAAAGTTTCCGACTGAATGACACCGTGTCCCACACACTCTCGAATATGCTCAGGTGAAGTTCTTGCGGAACGAGACCAATCATTTTCCGCGTTGCACGAAAATCCGTCACATTGTCATGGCCATCGACAAGCACTGTGCCGGATGTTTTATTCACAATGCCACAAATCGTTGAAATCAAAGTGGTTTTACCAGCGCCATTAGGCCCCAGCAAAGCAAAAATCTCCCCGCGTTTAATGTCGAGGGTGATGTCCTTGAGAGCAAGAAGGCCAGATTTGAATGATTTGGAGAGGTTGCTGATTTGAATGATGGGAGCCATGGCGACCCTTTATCATTAGACGTTCACTCAAACAAGCTCGACACACTTTCTTCCCTGCTTGTCCGCCCAATCGCTTCACCCAACAACGATGCAATGGGGATGACGCGGATGTTGCGGGCAACTTTCACAGCTTCAGTGGGTTGAATGGAATCGGTGATCACCAAGTTCTTCAATTTCGATGACGCAATGCGCGACACGGCTCCGCCAGAGAGAACGCCATGCGTAATATAAGCGGTCACATCCTTGGCACCCTTTTGCAACAAAGCCTCAGCCGCATTGCACAGCGTGCCACCTGAATCCACAATATCATCAATGAGAATGCATGATTTGCCAGCCACATCGCCGATAATATTCATCACTTCGGATTCGCCTGCGCGTTCGCGGCGCTTATCGACGATGGCTAAAGGCGTATCCAAACGTTTGGCCAAAGCTCTTGCGCGAACAACACCGCCGATATCAGGTGACACCACAACAGTATTTGCAATATCCATATGCTGCTTGATATCGCGCACAAAGACTGGGCCGGAGAAAAGATTGTCGGTGGGAATATCAAAGAAGCCTTGAATTTGCCCGGCGTGCAAATCAATGGTCAACACCCGGTCGGCCCCGGCATGGGTGATAAGGTTGGCCACCAGCTTTGCCGAAATCGGCGTGCGTGGTCCGGGCTTTCTATCTTGGCGGGCATAGCCAAAATAGGGGATCACGGCCGTAATGCGCTTGGCTGAAGCGCGGCGCAAAGCATCGGTGATAATAAGCAATTCCATCAAATGATCATTGGTGGGAAATGACGTGGATTGGATGATAAACATATCCTGCCCGCGTACATTTTCCTGAATTTCAACGAACACTTCCATATCGTTGAAGCGCTTCACCACCGCTTTGGTGATGGGCAAATTCAAATAAGAGCAGATCGCATCCGCCAGGGGTCTGTTGCTGTTCCCTGAAACGATTTTCATCATGGAGTGTTTGCCCTTATGCCATGGGAGATTATGGCGCTCTATAACAATGCTATGACACAAGTGCAATTGCGGCATTTGTGCTGTGTACAATGGGGTTAACGAAATTTTTCAATCAGTTTGAAAATACCCTCGGCAGCGGCTTGTGTAGCATAGCCCGCATTCTCGCCCCAGCCAGAATTAAGCGAACCCGCTGCCACTGGATTGTTCTGCTTTATGTCACCCAAAACCTTGCCCTTGGGCGTGCTCACCACCCAAACGAGATGAACAAGTTGCTGATTATCTTTCGCCGCATCAACCACCACACGGCCTTGAATGGAAAGCGCATCAGCGCGCGCGGCTGATAAAACAGGCCAACCCGCATCTTTCAAAACCTTGCGCATGGCCGATGTCAATTCCGCACCACCCGAACCGCTGACTGGCAGAACTGCGACAGCCTTGATTTCAGTATCCCCGGGTTTTGGCAAGGATTTTTTTAGTTCAAGAACCGCAGCAATTTCTTGCTGTGCAGGCACTAAAACTGGTAGCGGCTCAGCGGGGCTTTGTGGACCGTTCAACGTCTCTAAATCGATCTCTTTGTCAGCCCCCGGGCCAGCTTTGACCAAAGCTTCCCAAGGCGGTTGCAACAAAGAATCCGCACTCACGTCAGAAGGCTGAGATTTGGAAAGCGGCAATTCTGGACCACTGCACCCGAGCAAAAATAACGCAGTGAGAAGTGTCAAAAACAATTTCATTTTTCAGTCAACGCAATTGCTGAAATCAAACGACCATAGTCTTTTTCTGCACGGTGAGTGGCGCGTCGATAGCTGAAAAACCGTCGCTCATCAGCATATGTACAAAGCGCCAAATCATGCACTTGTCCAATGCCAAACGCCTTCATACGGTCAATCAAATATGTTGGTAAATCAAACATATAATGACCATTCTTAAGAGAAGATATGAAGTATTTTTGATGCGCCGAACTTTGGTTCAAAAACACTTTTAGAAATTCCGGCCCCACTTCATAGGCCCGTTGCGAAATGGTTGGGCCAAGCACTGCAACAATATTTTCTCGCCGCGCGCCAAGTTTTTCCATCGCTAAAACCGTGGCATTGGTAATGCCGGAAACAGCGCCCTTCCATCCCGCATGGCAAGCGCCAATTACGCCAGCCTTTTCATCGGCAAATAGCACCGGACCACAATCCGCGGTCAAAACTCCAAGTGCAATTCCGCGCGTGCGCGTCACCAACCCATCCACTTTTGGCCGTTCCGAAAATGGCACTTCAACCACTGCAACATCAGCACTGTGAATCTGAAACGCCGAAACCAAATTGGCGGGTTGAACAGCCAATTCACTCGCAACTTTAGCGCGGTTGCGATTAACTATTTCAATGTTATCACCAGAACCCAACCCACAATTCAACGACGAGAATATGCCCGACGAATACCCGCCCTCGCGCGTAAAAAATCCGTGGGAAATGCCCGAGAGTTTAAGTGATGCAGCAGAAATCATGTGGCCTCGAATGGATATATTTGGGACGCACCCTTTTGCACCACACACATCACTTTGAAAAGCTCACCCATTTGTGTGGGCTCAATAAGGCGGTGGGTGGCAGCAAGAAAATTATCGCGGGCTTCGCCTTGTAACTTCGCGGCAAGTTTTTCCGTGCGCATTTCGATACCCATAGCTTTTAGAAACTTGCCTTGCGTCATCGCCGGCGCAGCACTTAATTTTGCAAAATCAACATGCGCCGTAATATCAACTTCGCCCGGCGCATCAAAAATACTACAAAATTCATGTTTCCGCATCGCCTGCAGTGTATCACCAACAGAAGATTGCACATGACCATAATCAATAATCAGCGCTGCCCCGCCACAAGCTTCAATGCGTTCGATGATCTCAGCAGCAATTATTTGCGAAATGGGAGAAACCTCATAAATACCATCCTGCACTTCGCGCGGCGGTGAAGGCACCAAGCCCATTTTCAATTTTCCGCTCGAAACGCCCACATAACGCTCAAAACTCATTCCATCGCGAATTTCAAATTGCTTCACAGGCAAAGCGTCAAAAAATTCATTGGCCACAAACAATGTGGGCATATTGGGCAGCGTATCAATGCTATCATGCCACGTTACATGCGCATCCAGCTTTTCACGTTGCAACTTTTGTAACACTGGGCTCATCTCAACCATGTGAACTTCGACAACTAGCATAAATTCTGTTGATGCGTTCGCAGCCCGCAACAAATCAGCCATCAGCGTGCCCCGACCCGGCCCAAATTCCACCAAAGCAAATGGCGATGGTGAGCCAAGACTCATCCACGCATTCACACACCACACACCGATCATTTCACCAAACACTTGGCTAATTTCGGATGACGTTGTGAAATCCCCCATCGCACCAAACGGATCGCGCGTCATATAATAACCATGCTGCGGATGGCCGAGGCATAAGTTCATATAACGGTCGAGCGGCATTGGCCCCTCGGTCTCAATCATCTCAATGATTATTTTCTCAAGCGGAGTCACGAGACCGCCACAACAACCAAATGCCAACGAGTACCAACGGCAAAGACAAAATCATTCCCATGGTCACTATGCCTGAGAGATAACCAATTTGTTCATCCGGCACGCGGAAATATTCGGCAAAAATTCGCGATAATCCATAAGTCAATGCGAACCATCCTGAAGCCCGCCCCGGATACGCCAATGCTCCAAAACGATGTGTAGCAAGGCGAACAACTAGAAACAAAACGAGCCCTTCCAGCAAGGCTTCATAAATCTGGCTGGGGTGGCGACCAAAATTCTCGGCCGGAAAAATCACCGCCCATGGCAAGTCGCTGGCCCGGCCATAAAGTTCAGCATTGATGAAATTTGCAATACGTCCAAGGCCAAGACCAACTGGCACGGAAGCAGCGCCTAAATCTAACATGCGGTCGAGCGTTGTGCCAATTTTCCGGCCATAAAAATAACTCGCTACAACCACGCCCAAAAAGCCGCCATGGAACGACATTCCACCATCCCAAACCTTAAATATATCAAGTGGTTGCTGCATGTACTTCAAAGGATTGTAGAGGATTACATACCCAAGCCTGCCGCCAGCCACCACACCCAGAAAAAACCAAATGAACATATCATCAACTTGAGCCAATCGCATGGTTGGTTTTTGCCCAAACCACAGGGCGGGATTGGTGACCAGCTTCTTCATATACCACGAGGCAAAAAGCAGCCCGCCCACATAGGCAAGGCCATACCACTTCACGGTGAAGCCTCCGATGGAAATGGCATCTTGGCTGATATTCGGAAATGCAATTAAAGCTAACATAATGCCTCTGTGCCGCATACATCAGATTCTTGCAACAGCACTTGAAGTAGCGGTTTGGAATGCCTAGTTATGCAGCAACAGAGGATTACAAACATGGCCGCCACATCATCACGTTTTTTTGACGAACTTGCAAAACTAATGACCAATGCCGCAGGTGCAGCGCAAGGCGTTCGCAAAGAGGTGGACACATTGGTGCAAACCCAAGTGGAGCGCGTGCTCAACAACATCAATGTTGTAAAACGCGAAGAATTTGATGTGGTGCGCGAGATGGCCGAAAAGGCCCGTGAGCAAAATGACAAGCTGGCCGCCCGCATTGCCGAGCTAGAAGCAAAGCTGGCCAATTCTTAAAACCCTCCCCCTGAGGTGCCGCATCTTTGCGGCCTCGAAAGGTACAACGCGCTCGGCGCTTCGAGGCTCGCAAAAGCTCGCACCTCAGCGTGAGGTTGGTGTGCGATTATAATCATGTGGAGGAATCAGTGCTGCCGTTGAAGCGGCAGTCTGGGTCCGGCACATTGCACTCACAAGCCGCGATGATTCGTATGGTTTGATGAGGAATTTTGAATGTCGGCATTTGCCACTGAGACTAACCCGCTAGACCGTGTTGAGCGCTTGGCTGAAAGCCACCAGTGGACCATAGACCGCACCAATGACCACGAAGTGGTGATGCTCGTGGGTGGTGGCTGGGCCGATTTGAACCTGTCTTTCACATGGCGCGATGATTTAGAATCGCTGCATTTTGCCTGCGTGCTCGATCTAAAAGTTCCTGAAAAACGCCAAGATGAAGTGGCAAGACTTGTGGCCATCATCAACAGCCAAATGATGCATGGCCATTTTGATTTATGGGCGACTGACGGCTCCATCGTGTTCCGCTACACTTTGTTGCTGGCTGGAGGGGCCGAAGCCAATGACGCCCAAGTAGAAGCCATCATTGCTGTTGGCGTGGATGCAACACAACGCTATTATCCAGCCATACAGTTTGTAATTTGGGCAGGTCACACGGCTGAAGACGCATTGGCCAACGCCATGTTAGAAACGCAAGGTGAAGCATGAGCATAAATCTCAAAGGCACGTTGGTTCTGGCAGGTTGCGGCAAAATGGGCGGTGCCATGTTGGAGGGCTGGCTGAAGGCTGGAGCAGACCCGAAGAAAATTGTGGCCGTCGATCCTAACCCACCACATGAAGTGCAGGATTTATTGGCCCGCCATGGCATCAGACACAATCCACCCATCGCGACTATCACCGACGCTGAAGTCATCATCATTGCTGTCAAACCGCAAGTGATGGAAGAGGTGCTGCCAAATCTCGTCAGCCTTAAATCTTCAAACCCTTTGATCTTGTCGGTGGCCGCCGGAAAAACCATTGCAACATTTGCAAAACATTTTGGCGAAGATGCTGCGATCATCCGCACCATTCCAAATACTCCAGCAGCCATCGGCCGTGGCATAACAGCCATGTCTTCAAATCCCAATGTTACCGCAGCACAAATGGCATTAGCCACAGCCCTGCTCTCTTCCACTGGAGAGGTGGTGACTGTTGAAAATGAAAGCATGATTGATTTGGTCACGGCCGTTTCAGGCTCTGGCCCTGCTTATGTTTTTTACCTCACCGAATGTTTGGCCAATGCTGGGGTTAAAATCGGCTTGCCCGCTAATCTGGCCATGCAGCTTGCTCGGGCCACCGTTACAGGCTCCGGTGAGCTGATGCGCCAATCCGGCATCGATGCCGCAACTTTGCGCCAAAATGTAACCTCGCCAAAAGGCACTACATCTGCGGCCTTACAAATTCTCATGGCTGATGATGGTATGGAGCCTCTGTTTGAAAAAGCCATCGCCGCTGCAGCTCTGCGCTCCAAGGAACTGGCGAGCTGATGGCAGAAATCACCTTCGCCGATTTTGAAAACGTTGATATCCGCGTCGGCACTATCATTTCCATTGAGCCATTTCCCGAAGCGCGAAAGCCAGCCTTCAAATTGAAGATTGATTTTGGCGGCACCATCGGCGTTAAAAAATCATCCGCACAAATCACCATGCATTATACAATTGAAACTTTGCTCGGCCGCCAAGTAGCCGCCGTGGTCAATTTCCTGCCGCGCCAAATTGGGCCGTTTATGTCGGAAGTTCTAACGCTCGGATTTCCAGATGAGACCGGCGGCGTGGTCCTCATCGGCCCCAGCCAAACCGTACCAAATGGTGGCAAACTTTTTTAACGCTTGTTTGGCAGCACCTGCTTAGCTAGCCTTCTCATTGCAAGGTGCCAGCGCAAGCTGGAGAATCGGGAATGCGGTGAGAGTCCGCAACGTGCCCAACGCTGTAAGGTGGATGAAGCAACCAATGCCATTTGCTTAATGCAGAGAAGGTGTTGCTTCAGTTGAAACCCAAGTCAGAAGACCGGCCTTGCATCATCGTGGCTTCGTTTGGAAAACGGCGCTGCAATGTTTTAAGGGGATAAATGATGCTGCAAAATTCAGGTGATTTAGCGCAAGCTTCTGCGTTCAACACCAATGACAAAGACGCGGTTTACCGCGCCATTTTCACGCGCCGTGATGTGCGCAGCCAATTTTTACCGTGCGCCATTCCTGATGACGTTTTGAACCGTCTTTTGTTAGCAGCCCATCACGCGCCATCAGTGGGCTTCATGCAGCCGTGGAATTTTATTGTCATCAAATCTGGAGAAACTCGAAGCCGCGTTGCCGGAGCATTTGCCAAAGCCAATGCTGAAGCCGCAGCACTTTTCAAAGATGAGCGCAAAGCACTCTATAGCAGCTTGAAACTCGAAGGCATCAAACAAGCTCCGGTCAATCTCTGCATCACTTGTGACCGTGAACGCGGCGGGCCAGTGGTTCTGGGCCGTACGCACAATCGCGATACCGATCTTTATTCAACCGTCTGCGCTGTGCAAAACCTGTGGCTGGCTGCAAGAGCTGAAGGGCTTGGTGTGGGTTGGGTGAGCATTTTCAATGATGCCGATATTCGAGAAATTCTTGCCCTGCCAGATCATGTGGTTCCCGTCGCCTATCTTTGTTTGGGCTATGTCGATGAACTTTATCAAAAACCAGAATTAGAATCCAACGGGTGGCGCGAACGATTGGATTTGCAGTCTCTTGTATTTCATGACCGTTGGGGCGAAAAAGATGATGCATAGATTTCGAATCTAAGGATTATAAACATGTCCACCATCACAAGCATCGCAGAATTAGAAAGCATCTATAATTTAAAGCCCGTGCTGGCTTCGACGGTCAAAGAAATTGCTTATATTGCTCCGGCTTACAAAAACCTGATTGAACTCTCGCCATTCGTGGCATTGGCCACCATTGGTCCCGAAGGATTGGATTGCAGCCCGCGTGGTGATTTGGCTGGCTTTGTAAAAGTTCTTGATGCCAGAACTTTGGCCATGCCAGACAGGCGCGGCAACAACCGTATCGATAGTTTGCGTAACATAGTTTTAGATCCGCGCGTGGCCTTGTTGTTCCTCATCCCCGGCAGCGGCACCACATTCCGCGTCAATGGTACGGCGACACTCACCACTGACAAAGCGCTATGTGAGTCTTTTGCAGTGGAGGGGCAATTGCCACGCAGTGTAACTATTGTGAAAGTTGAAGCTGCCTATTTCCAATGTGCCCGCGCAATTTTGCGTTCAGGCCTTTGGGATGCATCAAAACATGTGGCCAACGATGCTGTGCCAACAACTGGCGAAATTTTAGAATCCCTCACCCATGGTGAGATCAACGCCGAATCCTATAACAGCAATTGGCCAGCCCGCGCCAAGACGAGCATGTGGTAACTAAATCGGAATCTTAATCGCCACACGAAGGCCTCCAAGCGGGCTATCTTCCAAATAGATATCCCCGCCATGGGCCTGCGCAATATCAAGCGCAATCGCCAGCCCTAACCCCGTGCCTGTTTTATCCAAATTGCGCGCTTCATCCAAACGCACGAAGGGTCGGAATACGTCTTCACGATGTGATTCAGGAATGCCCGGGCCATTGTCATCGACATAGAGCCACAAGCGATCATCTTTCGTTTCGCCGGAGATTTTGACAAGGCGGCCATAGCGCACAGCATTACTGATGATATTCATAAGCAACCTACGAAACGCATTCGGTTTCAAGTGCAGGTTGAACTGTGGCAGATTGGCAACCTCGATCGAGGTGCCTTCACGGCTAAGACTATTCACCACACTATGAACTGCATCCGGCACAAACAGTTGCGCCACCTGCTCACCCCCATCGCCGCGCACAAAAGCCATATAGTCTTCGAGCATTTGCTGCATTTCGTTCACATCATCACGCAGCAGTTTAACTTTTGGATTGTCACCCAAGACTGCAAGCTCCAATTTGAAACGCGTTAATATGGTGCGCAAATCATGCGACACACCGGCCAGCATCGTGGTGCGTTGCTCCACATGTCGCGCGATGCGGCGTTTCATATCCAGAAAGGCCTCGCCAGCAAGCCGAACCTCGGTGGCACCGCGTGGTTTAAATTTCAAAACTTCACGGCCCTTGCCCAGCGCTTGGGCAACACGCGTGAGATCAAGAATAGGTCGAATTTGATTGCGCATAAAAACCACTGCAATGCCCACAAGCGATAATGTGGAAGCAACCAAGAACCCGAGCATAAGCGGCGTGCCTACAGCATGAGCACGGTCTGCATCCACATTGGCAATGAAGATCAGGCCTTTTTCAACTTCAACACGAATCTCCACCTGTCCATTTGGCGCCTGACTGTTGACCCAAAATTTACGATCAGATTCTGTGCGCAGATAGTTTGTAATCTTGGTGTCAAAAATAGAGAATAATGGAGTCACCAATGTCTTGGGCATTTCCTCGCCACGGCTATATTTCAAATTCATGCGTAACTTATCATGGGCCAATGTCACAATATCATTTAATGCGGCATTCGATTTGTCAGTCTTTTCATATAGGGTGATCAACAACCCAATTTCATTAGACAATGACCTTGCCAAAACTTTGGTTACATTGTCCCAATAGCGCTCAATAATAATTCCAACCATAAGCAGTTGAAGCAAAACCACTGGCGTAATCATAATGGCAAGCGCGCGCCCATAAAGCCCATGCGGAGCATAAGTTTCAAGAAACCTATTGAAGTGATTATAAAGGGTTTTAGGGCGCTTTTCTGCCATGCTCACACTGCCCCATCAATAAACAAGGCATAACCAGCGCCCCGCACAGTTTGCAAAAATTTAGGATTACCAGAATCCACTTCAAGTTTTTGCCGAAGCCTGTTGATTTGCACATCCACGCTGCGCGCACTGTCTTCGCCACCAGATTGCGCCAATTGCAAACGGCTGAAAGCCTCTCCAGCTTTTTGCGCCAGCATGCGTAATATATCTTTCTCGCGCGAAGTAAGCCTTATAGCCACGCCAGCCCGCAGCAATTCACCATTGACCAAGTTGAACTGGCAATCGCCGAACCTTACCTCGCGCAAAGCTGCGGTTTGTGGAGCCGCCCGGCGCAAAAGACTTTGCATCCGCAATAGCAATTCTTGCGGCTCAAAAGGCTTGGCCAAATAATCATCACTGCCTGATTGCAGCCCAGCGATGCGATCAGGTGAATCAGCTAAAGCCGATAACATCAAAACAGGTGTCATTTCTTTGGTGTGGCGCAAACTTGCCACAAGCGAAAGCCCTGTTTCACCAGGCATCATCACATCGAGAATTATCAGATCAAAGGAAAGCCCACGCATGCGCTCGCGTGCTTCTGCTGCAGAAGCAGCAAGCGAAACCATATAGCCATTTTCCGCTAAATACACCCGCAATAATTCACGAATGCGCTTGTCGTCGTCCACAATCAATATGTGTGGGCAGTCATTCACTTTTTTGGTGCCCGGCGCTGAACCCATTCAGATGCACTTATACGATTTTCAGGGTTGACGAGATGCAGCAAAAGATCATGAAATCCAGCCCCGCCCGTCTCAACAGCGGCTCTTTGAAACCGTGCAATCTGTGGTGCCGCCAAAGCTTGGCGTAGTGTCTCTCCTTTTGGTGTTAAGTGCAGCAAGCGCTGCCTGCGATCAACGGCCCCTTCTTTTTGAAACACATAATCTTTGTCAATCAGCTCTTTCAAAACCCGCGCCAAACTTTGTTTGGTGATTTTCAAAATATCGAGCAGCTTTGCCACCGTCATGCCGGGGTCACGACCAACAAAATGCAGCACGCGGTGATGCGCGCGGCCAAAGCCCAAACCTTTCAACATGTGATCAGGATCTGCCACAAAATCGCGGTATGCAAAAAACAAAAGTTCCACCAAAGCTAGCGCTTCCGCTTCACTCATGTTCGGTTCTAAATTTATGTCAGTCATATTGACATATTATCCAGTTCTGTTAGCGTTCTCAATGTGCAATGCAGAATAGTTTGGGAGATTTCAATGTCCATCATTCCTTTTGATCAACGCGACGGCCACATTTGGTTCAACGGCGATGTCATTCCGTGGAAAGATGCGAAAGTGCATGTGCTCACCCATGGCCTGCATTATGGCTCAAGCGTGTTTGAAGGGGAACGTGCTTACGGGGGCAAAATCTTCAAATCAAAAGAACACACCCAGCGTTTCCGCAACTCGGCGCAAATTATGGATTTCGACCTTCCGTATACGGATGATGAGATCAATGCGGCCAAGGACGAAATTGTGCGCATCAGCGGTGGCGGTGATCAATATGTGCGCCCGGTTGCCTTCCGTGGTTCCGAAATGATGGCGGTTTCCGCGCAGCATAATAAAATTCATGTGGCCATTGCCACCTGGGCTTGGCCTTCCATGTTTGATCCTGAAACCAAAATGAAAGGCATCAAACTCGATATTGCAGAATATCGCAGACCAGACCCGATGTGCGCACCCGTTCACGCGAAAGCCGCTGGCCTTTACATGATTTGCACCATCTCCAAACACAAAGCCGAAAAGAAAGGCTATGCCGATGCCATGATGTTGGATTGGCAAGGCCGCGTCGCTGAATGCACCGGTGCAAATATCTTCTTCATCAAAGATGGTGCCATCCACACGCCCATCGCTGATTGCTTCCTCAATGGCCTCACCCGCCAAACGGTTATTGCCATTGCCAAGCAGCAAGGCATGGAAGTGATCGAAACCAGAATTATGCCCGAAGAACTGACAAGCTTTAATGAGTGCTTTATCGTGGGCAGCGCTGCCGAAGTGACGCCAGTGGCCGAAATCGGCCCCTATACCTTCAAGCCCGGCAACATGAGCCGGACATTGATGGATGCTTACTCACAGGTGGTGCGGGGTTAATTTTCCTTTAATAGGAAATTATACTTGACACCGTTCGGTAGATGGGGTAGTTCTGTCCATACTCCAGCATTGGGCCTTTAATCTCAGCCCCCGCAACAGTCTTGAGCCCATCAGGAAGACGACGCGGTGGTACTGAGGTCGATCAAAATGCATCCCCTCATAAAATTTATTTCCACGCTGTCCGACGCTTATTCTCGACAACTTCAAACTTTGTAAAACCTGCTCTAGACTTAAATTTCTGAACTTTCGTGGCACGAGCACCAAGAACCGTATCTAACTTTGCCCTTGTTACTTTCGAGCGCTCACCAAGAATAACTTGGATCAACGCCAAATTTTCGGAAAACGGTAAAAAATACAAATCGCTTACTGGATCGGACTCTTCAAGTTTTATTAATGCTCTATATTCGGATTCATATTTCCAAGCATCAAATTTCTTGTAAAGCAAATGCTGCATCGCCTGTTCGTCCATATCATGGAGCGTCGTGATTCCAATTTCCGGCATTGTGAGGCGATTTTTATGATATTCCACTCTTTTGAAAACTTCAGTGTCGGGAACGTCAAAACCTAAACATATTCCATTGTGCTTGTCGGCGTAGTGCCCCCACAATAAGGGATGATGCCAATGTGTGCTCATACTGATCATTCCGATTCTTTCCGACATTGTATCTTTCGTCGCACGTATGATCCGCCTTCCCGTTCGATCCAACTTCAACCCTAAAAACTCAAACGGATCGTTCAATTCATTTATTCTGGCAATTTTGATATGGCTGTCACGTATCGCTTCAAGTCCATATTGTTCAGTTGTAAAATAGTAAAGTCGCATTCAAATTCACCTCAAACTTTAAACCCATTCACCCTCAAATCCACCATCCGCACAATCATCGCGCGGTGGGGATCGAATGGTAAATCCTCGAAACCCCATTTCGCATAAAGTTCTCTCAGCTGATCATCCAAAGGATGGGTGATCACGCCGATGCTGCCGATTACTTCGGATGCTTTGAGCGCAGTAGTCAGCGCGAATAACATGAGAGATGTGGCATGGCCCTGCCCTTGAAATTTTTTATCAACGGCAAGCTGGCCCAACAATGTCACAGGCAAAGGATCAGGTTGATTGCGCTGGCGTGATTTTGGTAAGTAAGACCGTTCTATCTGACCAGCACTCAAGCTAACATAACCAACAATCGAGTCACCTTGGCAAAGCACACTCACTCGTGAGGCACCATTCAAATGATTATTCAAAGCATGTCGCCGGAACCAAGTGTTCAATGACTCTCGGCCACAATCAAACAGCGATCGATCATCACTTTCCAGAAGTGGGCGCGGCGGGTTTATTTCACCCATGTTGGCTTTTTGTTGGCCAGCTTTTGCAATTTCGAATTTTTAATGGGAGGCCGCGAAACCCAAGCCTCAAACTCCTCCCAGCGCTGAGCCGGAATTGACACTATGTTTCGCGACAACAAGCTAAGTTCAGCCGCTTCAAGTGAAGCGCGCCGCACAAAGTCACTTAGATTCGTGCGCGCGCCTTCACTTGCTGCTTCGAGCACGGCTTTTTCAGAGGAACTAACACGAACACTTAGAACAGTAGTTGAATTCAATTGGGTCATCTGTGTGACAATAGCATACAGTTAAAAAAAATCAAGAATCATCCTAAACTGCTTCACATGCCCGAAACCGATCTCTACCCGCCCATCAAATCCTTCCTTGAATCCCAAGGCTACACCGTCAAAGCGGAGGTGAACTCTTGCGATGTGGTGGCCATGCGAGAGGGTGATCCACCAGTTATTGTGGAATTGAAAACTGGCCTAACGCTGCAACTTCTTTATCAAGCTATGGACAGGCTTACTCTTAGCGATGCCGTTTACATTGCGATTGCGCGGCCCAAACGCGCTGTGCCTTCTGATGCTGTGAAGTTGATCAAGCGCCTTGGCCTTGGGCTGATTATAGTTGCAAGTTCTGGCAGTGTTGAAGTGATGGCTGACCCTGCACCCTATGCTCCGCGCCAACATGCCAAACGCAAATCCGCATTGCTCAAGGAGTTTCAAAAACGTCAAGGTGACCCGAACACCGGAGGTTCCACGCGAACGAAATTGATGACGGCTTATAAACAAGACGCTCTGCGCTGCTTGGCTCATCTGCACAAAAATGGCCCCACCAAGGTTTCAGACCTTAAAAAACAAACTAAAGTTGAGCGCAGCGCTACAATTCTGCGCAGCGACTATTATGGTTGGTTCATAAAACAGTCGAGGGGCATCTATATGATTACAGAAATAGGCGTCGAGGCCGTCTCCAGTTTTGCAATCGAAATCACAGCTCTGAAACTATAATCCCCTCACGCTGAGGCGCGAGGCCTTGCAAGACGCAAGGCACCTCAGGGCAAGGTAGTATTTAAGTTTGAAATCTCTTGATCGCGCTTCGCACCTTTGGGGCTTTAGGCATTTGTATCTACTTCTGGTTCGTCAATTTTCTTGCCATCTTGATGCCAGATTTCAGCTTTCATACCCTGCTTTCGAAATTCCGCAGCTTTTTCGCGCGCTTCGTTCCAGTCTTTGGCATTAGCCAAAACTGAACTTTGGCCTTTTTCATCTAGCAGGGCTCGGACGGTGTACATGAAAACCTCTTATGCTGAGCGATTAGCATATAGGAATTGAATTGCAGATGCGATAGCCTGTTTAGATCACATAAATTCAAACTGAGACACTACCCGGCTTTCCGTAGTGGGTCAGTTTGAATTTTAAGAATGGGTTATCATCGCCGCCTTGTAGTGTCTCCAATCATCTCAATTGCGGACACAAAATCCTAGCAGCCAAAACGTCGCTAAGAGCCAAGATCAGACTTTCCAGACATCTATCGCCACTTACCTTCCCGTAGATTTTTGCGTTGCCTTACGAGCCCTGATCCATTGGCATACTGCGGAAACGGCTGCAGTATGCCATTAGTCATTTGAAAGGCAATGCTGCATAAATGGGCCAGAGCTAATATCGATATGGATTAACATCCGTGGGCTAGGTCAGTATGTTGTGAAACACGCCGACCTCAGTCTATGTAGTTTCCAGCCCCGACCCATCTTCCAAAGCTGGGAAGGTCTAAAGTTGCGCCAGTTGCGTTAGAGTTTTGCCCGCCGGAACTGCCGAACTGAAACCGAAGGCCAACTCTCGCAACATTATCGACAAAGCTTCCATCACTGTGGCCTGCATACAAACCAGAGTACGAAACAAATACGGAAACTGGTGAAGTCTCAAAGCTCTTGTCAAACCTCAATCCCCAGTCAACTATATCGGTGGAAAGACCACTGCTCTCCGCAGAGGCAATGGCAAGTTGCCCCGTCAACTTATTCGAATCACCGAAAAAGTGCTGTATTTGCCCCCGCACAAATGATCCGTCGTGCGTGTAATTAAGGTCGTCTGAATTATCAAACAGTCCTGCTTGGGCATAAAAAACCGAACTATTGGTAAAATACTGGAACTCAACACCTCTGAAATCAAATTCGGCATGATCGTCAGAATCAACCTCAGTCCATACATTACCTTTGCCCACAAATCCGCCAAACAAGAAGTCTTGATTACGAAATGCGAGATGAGCGGCCTCGGAATGGGCTTTGTTAAAATTGTCATCCTTTTCATTGTTAGTTTTTTCAGCGCTCAAGTCAGCTTGAGCATAAAAGCCAGGGGAAACCAATAGCCCCATGCGTAGATCACCACCATAAACCAACAGAGAATCCTCATGCGGCTCAATATCCGCGTTGCCTGTACGCGAAGACATAAAGGACCCTCCGGCCCATCCGTCAGCAATAATAGAGAAGATGAATGACTCACTGCTGTCTGTCGGTGCCTGCGCCACATCAGCTGCCATCGCCATTCCTGCTGCTGCGGTTAACATCACCAGCCCGGCAATTCCACTTGGCAATAACTTTCTCATAGTGATCCTCCCAAGATTCATTAAGAGGAAGTTTGCCAGTCGCACTGGCAATTAGCTACTAAAATTACGGTCCCTAAGATTTGCGCATACGCTGTGCCATCTTGCCAAAAAATCTAAAGTTAATATAATAAAAACAATATTTTATCTGATACTTTTAGCCGATGGCTCTGTTGCTGAAATGCAACAATTCAAAGAATTTCCCGACACAGCCTTGGTCCGACACCGAGATCGGTTTTGTGGGGCGAGTGATTGTGATCTACGCTTCATCACATAATAAAAAATCCAGATGAACTGCTCGCATTGACTGGCCCGCGTTTAATGCCAGTGCATGAATGATCTCTGAAGCGCACTTCGGGCCTCCAGAATGAAACGTTCCAGAACGCCCAAGGCTCAGGCCTTCTGAATGAGCAGAACGCCCAACACCATGAAGCTGATGCCGCCGGCGCGCAGCAGGGTCAAAGGTTTGACCATCGCACCGAAAAGCCCGAAGTGATCAATCGCAGTGGCAGCGATCATTTGTCCAAGCAACACGCAGAAAACGGCATTGCCAATTCCAAAGCGCGGCGCAATCCATGTGACGGACAACACGTAGAAAACCACCCCAAATCCAGCAAGAAGAAGATAGATTGGCTGGGAGGGGATGAGGCGCAGCGGGGCGGGTCCGCCCGTTAGATACATCACTGCTGCTGTTGCCAGAAGCGCAACAGTGAATAGCACGGTCGCAGCCGCAGCGGGCGAACCAATTCCTTTGCCAAGCTGTGTATTGAGCACGGCCATCACCGGAATGCCAATGCCGGCTACCAGCATGATCGCAGCGTAACGAAAAGTTTCAAGCGACATTTCCAACCTCACAGTTTAATTGGCAGAGAATAGAAACTGGTCAGATGGAAATTGCGATTTCTGACTGCAAAAACCCATCAATAGGGTAACTTGACTGTCAGAGAATTGCACGAACGGGACCAGTTGGCAACTTTGTGCCAAGGCAAACGCGGCGAGCATTGCGTGCAGCGATGTCCAGATCGGGTCAAATTCGTCGGTTCAGTCTTGCGCGCTACATAACTGGTCACGGGACAAAAGCGGAAATTCAAACTGAGACACTACCCGGTTTTCAGTTTTGCAATCGAGATCGCAGCTCTGAAATTATAATGCCCTCACGCTG
>JANLPA010000033.1:0-1972 GCA_031366855.1 Hyphomicrobiales bacterium
TGAATATTTTGATTAAGCCTAAATAGATTGCTTGGATCAAAGCGTGCTTTCAATCTCTGCAAGCGCCTAAACTTTTCAGCCCCATAGGCTTTCAATGCCAACTCTCCGCCGACATCCGCTTGCTCGTTCACGTAGTTGCCATCCATCGATAGAGCAGTCATTTGGGCTGCAATTTGCCGCCCCCAAGCGAGGCATTCAACATCAAATTTTGGATCATCCCAAATGGGCTGAACAATCCAGTAATACTGGGCGGCACGCCCCGTATATGCCGTTGCATCATCACTTATGTCGCTGATCGCACCGCCCAACTGAATGACGTATATCTCGGAATCAGGGCTTGGTGTGGATTTCATAGCAGCCAACATACAGTCAATAACCTCGCCACTCAGCTCCGCCAAATATCCGCCCTTCGCATAATAGCGTCGGCCCCAACACGCATGTTCATCGGACCTGCTTTGGTGAGTGGTAAATACAGTCCGATCAAATTTTCCAACGCCTGCTCCGGCCAGATTTCCAATTGGTGGGACAGTTTTCAGACCGTCCTCGGGCAATCCCGAATGAAATGCCGTGATACTGAGATTCTTTCTCGTGAAATTGAAAGTTGTTGTGAATTCACGAGGGGCGGTTCTCGCTATATCAGCAAGTCGTAAAAGTGTCTTGCGGCTGTGAGCCAGATCATAGTCCCACGAGCCCGTGGTCACCGATCCAAGTTCATGCATACGGAAATGAAATTTTGTTACAACGCCAAAATTGCCGCCCCCGCCTCTAACCCCCCAAAATAATTCTGGTTCATTCGTCTGGCTGGTACAAATCAGGTCGCCATTTGCGGTCATAATATCAACGACAAGGAGACTATCAATCGTCAAGCCAAATCGGCGGCTTAGCCAACCCATTCCACCACCGAGTGTGAGGCCAGCAACTCCTGTATGGGAGACAACGCCAGCAGGAACAATTAATCCATGAGGAGCGCCAGCTGCATCAACACTGCCAAGCAATGCGCCGCTTTCAACACTTATCAATTGAGCAACCGGGTCAATGTTGATTTGATTCAGTTGTGAGAGATCCAACACCACACCACCATCACACGTTGATAGTCCAGGTAAACTGTGTCCGCCACCGCGCACTGCAAGTGGTAGAGCATAGCGTTGTGTAAATTCAATCACCTTCATTATGTCATCGAGATTTTTTGCTTGAACGATTGCCAGCGGCTTGCGATCAATTAGGCCGTTCCAAACGCGTCGCATTTGTTCAAACTCAGGGTGATCTGGCAAAACCAATTGTCCAGCAAAGTTTGTAGCCTTTAAGGAATTCAGTAGCACCTCAACTCTCCTAAAACCGAAGTCGCTTTGCTTTCTCGAATTTTCTTTCGCATATTGAACAACAAGTCAATAAAATTTTTGTTCGTGAACAAAAAGCCGAAGAAAACTTTAGCATTTTTTTTAAACTACTTTCGTGTTCTTGACGTAATAATCCTGAACAGCCGTAGGGGAATTATGATGAATATCAACCGCCGGAAATTTGGCGTTGCTATGATGACAGCAATGATTGCGCCTTCGTCACTGAAAGCAACATCAAACTTCAAACCTGTCCCCACACAATTTCTTGCCGCACTTGCCGACCCAGGCGCAAACAGTGGCCAAGGTGCGGAGGCTTGGGGATTATGGACTGTTGATCCAGGGCCGCGTGGGGTTCGGCTTAATCAGTTTGAACAGTTGAAGGCCAATGGTAATGTTGCGCCTGCTGGTTGGCAATATAATCCGCAAAGTTGGTGGCTTGAAGAGCATGGTTTGATAATGGAACAGCCTGCACCTTCAGTTCCGGCTGGCCGCTATCTGGTCACGGGGGACCGCACCGTGCAAACGGTGCTCACCATCTATCCCAAAGATGCGAATGGCAAACAAAATTGGGAACTTGCCGATGGTGCCACACTTTACGATGTAACACACCTACGCTGCCGTGCAGCGCGCTATAC
>JANLPA010000106.1:0-2936 GCA_031366855.1 Hyphomicrobiales bacterium
TGGTGAAGCTGGGCAAGGCCAAATCGCTCGGCATTTTCGATGATCATGATGCTGGCTTCCGGCACATCTACACCCACTTCGATCACCGTTGTGGAAACGAGAATGGAAAGTGCGCCTGATTTGAATTTGGCCATTACATCATCTTTTTCTGCTCCCTTCAGGCGGCCATGGATGAGGCCTACTTGATTGGGGAATTCTGCAGTGAGGGCGGCGAAACGTTTTTCTGCATTGGCCAGATCAACAAATTCACTTTCTTCAACCAAAGGGCACACCCAATAGGCGCGGGCACCTGATGCTAAGCTGCGGTGCAGTCCGGCCACCACATCATCAAGCCTCTTGGTGGGCAAAACACGCGTATCGATCGGCAATCGGCCAGCTGGTTTTTCTGTAAGTTTCGACACATCCATATCGCCGTAAACTGTGAGTGCCAATGTGCGGGGAATTGGCGTTGCCGTCATCACCAAAAGATCAGTGTTGTAAGATTTAGCTTGCAACGCGAGGCGCTGATGCACGCCGAAGCGGTGTTGCTCGTCAATTACCACAAGGCCCAGATCACGAAATGAAACGCCATCTTGGAACAGGGCGTGGGTGCCGAATAAAATATCAATCTCGCCAGCCTCAAGGGCGGCCAATGCGTCGTCACGCGCGCGGCCTTTCTCGCGTCCAGTTAGAACGGCCAGGCGCAATCCGGTGCTTTCAATCAGCTTAGAAAGGCCACTCATATGTTGGCGTGCGAGAATCTCGGTGGGCACCATGAAGGCGCCCTGAAAGCCGCTTTCAACGGCTGCTGCTAGCGCCAAAAGCGCCACCACGGTTTTACCCGATCCCACATCTCCCTGCAAAAGCCTGATCATGCGGTGGCTGGAACCCATATCATGTAAGATATCATGAATAGCATTTTGTTGTGCTTTTGTAAGGCTATAGGGCAAGTTTAATATAATTTGCTTGCGCTTAGATGTATCGCCACCCATGGGCCTGCCAGACGCACGTTTCATTTGATTGCGTACTAACGAGAGCGCCAACTGATTAGCCAGCAATTCATCATAAGCCAGCCGCAAGCGGTTGGGGCCATCGGCAGCCAGCACGGAGGGCTCTGGCGGGTTGTGCATAGTGGTGAGGGCGGAATTAAAGCTGGGCCAATTTTGGCGCTGCAGCCATGCACTATCTTGCCATTCCGGCAGCATCGGCAATTTGGCTAAAACTGCTTGCGCTGACTTGTGCAGAATCTTCGATGTAACGCCAGCGGTGAGCGGATAAACCGGTTCAAGCAGCGGCATTTTGCTGAGATCATCAGTGCTCAAAACATAATCTGGATGAGTCATTTTGGCCTCGGAGCGAAACCAACTGATTTCCCCAGAAATGAAACGCTTTTCGCCAGTTGGGTATTGTCGCAATTGGCTGTCGGCATAGGTTGTGAAGAACACCAGCGTCATGGAGCCTGTGTCATCAAAAGCTTCGATGCGGTAGGGCAGTTTAACACCACGCGGTGGAGCGTGGTGCTTGCCGATTGTCACTTCTAAAGTGGCAATGCCTTGCACTGGCAATTGCGAGATGGTGCAGCGAAAGCGCCGATCAATCATTCCTGTAGGAATATGAAACAACACATCGAGCAAGCGCGGCTCATCAACGCGCAAAAGCTTGGCAAGAAGCTTGGCAATTTTGTCCCCGACGCCTTTGATCGTCGTAACGGGTGCAAATAGCGGGTTGAGGATTGTTGGTCGCATGTGTTCAGTTTCGCCGTTATCTGATTGCGGTGCAAGGCCATGAAAGGTTATGACGCCTGCAACATGGATGATCATTCACAGAAAACTGAATTTACGCGCAAGCGCCTACTGTGGCGTGCGACGCATCGCGGCATTAAGGAAATGGATTTGATTGCGGGCGGCTTTGCGGCGGCGCGCCTTCCGGCCATGTCTGAGGCCGAACTTTTGGCTTTTGCCGATATTTTGGAATTGCCCGATCAAGATTTGCTGTCATGGGCCACCAAGCAATTTGAGGTGCCAGTGGAATTGCGTTCTGAGTTGTTGATGGAGCTGCTTTCTTTCCGTCCGGTTTTATCAGTATGAGTGCTTTAGATGAATTGAAGCCGCGCCTCTTCATGCCGGGCCGCATAGTGCTTTCGGCTCTGCCAGATGGTTTGGATGCCATGGTGCTGCCGGAAATCGCTCTGGCTGCGGGCGCTTCGGGGCTGATGCATGTGTGCCGTGATGATCAACACATGGCAGCGCTTGAAGATCAGATTTTATATTTTGCACCAACGCTGGAAGTGCTGCGTTTTCCAGCGTGGGATTGCTTGCCTTATGACCGCGTTTCGCCATCGGCTGATATTTTGGCGCGGCGCTTGGCGGTGCTGGCGCGGTTGGTGAAGCCAACAACGGGCAAGCCCTTTATTTTGCTCACCACTGTGAATGCGATTTTGCAGCGCACAGTGCCGCAGAGTTTGATTTCGCAAGGAACATTCACAGCTCAACCAGGCCAGCGCGTGAAAGGTGATCACTTACAGAAATTTCTGATCGACAATGGTTTTTCGCGGGTGGGCACAGTTGTGGACCCCGGTGATTTTGCGGTACGCGGCGGCTTGATAGATATTTATCCACCAGGCTCCAAAGACCCGGTGCGGCTTGATTTCTTTGGCGATGCATTGGAAAGCATTCGCAGTTTTGATGCGCAATCGCAGCGCTCAATTTCGCAACTTAAAATTCTGGTGATGCACCCAGCTAATGAAGTGTTGTTGAACGCAGCTTCAATAGCTTCATTCCGCTCTGGCTATGCCGAAGCTTTTGATGGCATGGATATGAACGATCCGCTCTATGAAAGTGTGACCAGTGCCAGACGTTATCAAGGCATGGAGCATTGGTTGCCATTGTTTCACGCATCGCTGGGCACGATTTTTGACTATGTGCCGGATGCGGTTTTGTCGCTGTCGCATTCCACGC
>JANLPA010000174.1:0-21527 GCA_031366855.1 Hyphomicrobiales bacterium
AAGCTCTTTTTCGATTTGCGGCGCTTCTATCAGGAAGAGGCCACAGAATAAAGAGTCTTGAAAATACCAGCACTAAATTGCTGCACTTTGAGCTAATATCGGCCCCGATGGCCTTCCACTTGCACGTAGATGCTGGGGCCAAGCAGTTTCATTTGCTCGGGTGATATATCCCCCGTCACGGCCATGGCCAGCTTGGCATCTTTCCAGAAGCAGGTGATAAATTTATCATTTTGTTCTAGCTGCAAGTTGGATGCTTTGCCATCCGCGTTGGCAGTGAACAAAATCGACAAGCGCCGCTTATCAACTGATTCATACATAAGCTGGCCTGCAGGCGCATTGCTTTCAGCCAGAAGCCTGCCACCCAAAAGTGTGTAACCATTCTTCTGCAAATCCGGAATGATAAAATTAGAACCAACACGTTTGGACAGCCACGCTTGGAGATGATCTTTATCACTCGCCGTAACCTCGACAGAATGACGCGGCTCTGCACTGTAGTTCTCATGAGCGATCAAGGCACGCTGGGCAAGGCTTGCAGTTAAAACTTGAGCACTGGTTTGCGCAGGATTTTGTGCTGCAAACCAGCCAATGCTACCACCCACGAGAAATATAAACGCGGCACTGGCCGCCGCCAGAAAAGGCATGATGCGGCGTGGATGTTTGGCAAAAGTAGCGGTGATGAGCGATGGCGGAACCGCCTCACTCAACACACCATCATAGGCTTTGTGCAATTCGGCTTTTTGATAGGTGATGGCGCTCAAGGCTTTGCGCGCCTCTTCATTTTCAGACAAAAGCTTTTCAATTTCCTTGCGCTCTTCACCTTCCAATTCGCCATCGGCAAAGGCGTGCAGCGCCCAATTTTCTATGGTTTCAAATGTCATTTATTTCACCCGGCGCAGAACTGTGGTTCCGCGCTCTTCCAATATATTTTGCAAATGCGCCCGTGCCCGCGAAAGCCTCGACATGATGGTGCCTATGGGCACCCCGATAATATCGGCGGCTTGGGCATAGCTCACTTCTTCCAAACTGATCAGCACCAGCACTTCGCGTTGTTGAGTTGGCAGCGTATCAAGCGCATCAGTGATCAGGCTCACCGAGAAATTACTATCTTGCTCGGGCGGCACCGAGCCTTCAAAACTTTCAAGATCGTCAATGTTTTTGGCGCTAGCGAACTTTGAATTGCGCCGCCAATTGCTGATGTAAATGTTACGGAGCACCGCATAAAGCCAGGTTCGCAAAGGCCGCGCCGGATCATAAAGATGGCTTTTCACCAAGGCCCGCTCCACGCAATCTTGCACCAAGTCGTCAGCCAAGGCGGCATCACCACACAAGCCCCGCGCAAAGCGGCGCAGGTAAGGCAGCTCTTTCACGAGGTCATTTCTGAAAACTAGATTCGCCATTCTAAGAATACTACACCAAATTTGCGCATTTATTCCGTTTGCCCGCTTGCAGTTGTCACAAACCTGACGTTTGATGGCAATTGCCACGGGGAGCGAACAATGAACCACTATGATATGTTAGTTATTGGCAGCGGACCAGCCGGAAGACGCGCTGCTGTGCAATCCGCCAAATTAGGCAAATCCGTTTTGGTGGTGGATAAGGGCCGAAGATTGGGTGGCGTGTCAGTTCACACGGGCACCATCCCTTCTAAAACTTTACGCGAGACGGTGCTGAATTTATCCGGCTGGCGCGAGCGTGGGTTTTATGGCCGGGGTTACCGTGTGAAGCAGGATATTACGGCGCATGATTTAATCTCACGCTTGCATAAAACCCTCGACCATGAGGTTGAAGTTTTGCAGCATCAGTTTATGCGCAATTCCGTGAAAAACATTCATGCGCTGGCCAAATTCTTGGGGCCAAACCGCGCGGCACTCACTACCGAAGCTGGCGAGACTAGCGAAGTCGAATTTAGCAATGCGTTAATTTCGGTGGGCACTCGACCGCACCGGCCAGATAACATTCCCTTCGATAGCAAACGCATTTTCGACAGCGACGAGATTTTGGATATGAAGCACTTGCCGCGCACGCTGATTGTGATTGGTGGCGGGGTTATCGGTGTTGAATATGCCACGATATTTTCAGCCTTAGATGTGCCGGTGACTTTGATTGAACCACGCAATACTATTTTGGATTTTGTGGATCGCGAATTGGTGGATGATTTCATTCACCAAATGCGGGAACGCGGCATGACTATTCGCTTAGGCACCGATGTAAAAGAAATTACCACGTCAGACAAAGGTGTGGAGGTGCTGCTGAGTGATGGCCGCACGTTACGCAGCGATGTGTTGCTTTATGCGGCGGGCCGCAGCGGCAATGTGGGAAGTTTGGGCCTTAATAAGGTTGGCATTGAAGTTGATAGCCGGGGCCGTATTAAAGTTGATCCCATAACGTTTCAAACCTGTTCGCCAAACATTTATGCCGCTGGTGATGTGATTGGGTTTCCAAGTCTTGCGTCCACCTCGATGGAGCAAGGCCGCGTTGCGGCATGTCATGCTTTCGGTATCACCCTGCCACCACCGCCAGAAACATTTCCATATGGCATTTATGCGGTGCCCGAAATTTCCACCGTGGGCCAATCAGAAGAACAGGTGCGTGAATCTGGGGTGGCTTATGAATGCGGCGTGGCGCGGTTTCGTGAAACTTCGCGCGGCCATATTATGGGGGTGAATTCTGGATTTCTGAAACTCATCTTCGCGCTGGAAAGCCGCCGTCTGCTGGGTGCTCATATTGTGGGCGAAGGGGCGACTGAGCTTATTCACATTGGTCAAGCGGTGATCAATTTGAAAGGCACTGTGGATTTCTTTGTGAATAATACTTTCAATTATCCCACACTGGCTGAAGCCTATAAAATTGCCGGTTTAGATGCGTGGAATAGAATGGGGGCTGGTTAATCAGCCCTTCCACTTTTCGCGCATTGTCACCAATTCTTCCGACGCCGTTGGATGCACCGCCATGGTGGCATCAAATTGCGCTTTGGTGGCACCGCAGGTGATGGCGATGCCGAGAAGCTGCGCCATTTCGCCAGCACCCTCTCCGCAAATGTGACAGCCCAAAACCACATCGGTTTCAGCATTCACCACAAGCTTCATAAAGGTGCGTTCATCACGCCCAGACAATGTGTGCTTCATGGCACGGAAGCTGGTTTTATAAATATCAATTTTGTGGTGAGCTTCGCGGGCTTGTTCTTCGGTAAGGCCGACCACGCCCAATTCTGGCTGGGAGAATACCGCTGTTGGAATTAGGCCGTGATTGATTGTGTTGGATTTTCCGCCAAACACATTATCAGCAAAGGCGTGGCCCTCACGAATGGCCACTGGCGTTAAATTCACGCGGTTGGTCACATCGCCAACTGCATAGATATTATCAACTGCGGTTTGCGAAAACTCATTCACAGCCACTGCGCCATGGGCATTGCCATGAAGACCTATATTTTCGAGGCCGAGATTTTGTGTGTTGGGAATGCGACCTGTGGCAAACATAATCTGCCCTGCACCAATTAGTGAGCCATCTTCCATAGTGATGCGCACGCCATCGCCGGAGCGTTCGATTTTTGCGATGTCGGATTTGGTTTTGATCTCAATGCCTTTCTTCTTCATTTCAGCTGCTAAGTGTGCACGAATATCTTCATCGAAGCCACGCAGAATTTGCTCGCCGCGTAGAACCAAAATAGTTTCAACACCCAAGCCTGCGAAAATTCCAGCAAACTCCACTGCAATATATCCACCGCCAACAATCACCATGCGGCGAGGCAGGCGCTCTAAATGAAAAGCTTCATTTGAGGTGATGGCCAGCTCATGGCCTGGCAAATGGCGCGGCACGAAGGGTGCAGCACCAGTGGCGATCAGAATATATTTTGCAGTGACCGTGCGGCCTGAAGCAAGTTCAACTGTGTGCTTGTCTTTGATCGTTGCACGTTCTTGAATCAGCTCAGCACCAGCGGCTTCTAAGTTCCGAATATAGGCTTTGTTCAGGCGATCAATTTCTTTGTCTTTATTCTCAATCAACGTGGACCAATCGAATGAGACTTTTTCAGAAGTCCACCCAAAGCCCACAGCATCTTCAAATTCTTCGGCAAAGCGCGACGCATAAACCAGAAGTTTTTTCGGAACACAGCCGCGAATAACGCAGGTGCCGCCTACGCGAAACTCTTCCGCCACAGCAACTTTGGCACCATGCTTTGCAGCAATGCGCCCCGCACGAACACCGCCAGAGCCCGCGCCAATTGCAAAAAGATCATAGTCAAATGTCATGCGCGCTTTAGTTCCGTAACACCCTTGGGACCAGCCACATAGATGATGCCGCAAATGCCAATAAACAACCCGGTTTCAATAACGCCCGGGATATTGTTCAAATAGCCTTCAAGCTTTTCGGGGTCTGTTATTGCGCCCAAGCTGCAATCAATAATGGGGTTGCCGCTCTCGGTGATAAAGGGTTTGCCATCTCTCACGCGCACCGTCATTTTAGCGGTGAGGCCCAGATAGGCAAAGGCCCGCTCCATTTTCCACGCTGTGGCTTTCACACCAAATCTGGAAACCTCAACGGGTAGTGGAAACTTACCGAGCGTTTTAACCTGCTTGGATTGATCAGCAATCACCACCATAAATTGTGAAGAAGCAGCCACGAGTTTTTCGCGGTGCATGGCACCGCCACCGCCTTTGATCAGACGGAATTCTGAATCGAATTCATCAGCACCATCAACAGTGATATCGAGATAGGGTGTTTCGTCCAAGGTGCTCATTTTCAGACCGAGGCTTTCAGCCAGCGTGCGCGATGCTTGAGAGGTTGGCACGCAGGTTACATCAAGGCCTTGGTTGGCACGGCGGGCCAAAGCTTCAATGAAATAATTTGCGGTGGAGCCAGTGCCCAGCCCAACTTTGTTTCCGGCGTTGATGTGTTTTGCAGCTTCTTCGGCTGCGGCTTTTTTTTGGTCCTCAGCACTCATGTATTCAATCCACCCATCAACATATATTTCATTTCAACATATTCTTCCATGCCATGCGAAGAACCTTCACGTCCGATACCAGATTCTTTCATGCCGCCAAAGGGAACTTCAGCGGTGGATATGATGCCTTCATTTATGCCCACCATACCATATTCCAGCCCTTCAGCCACACGCCAGACGCGGCCAATATCGCGGGTGTAGAAATAGCACGCGAGGCCAAATTCAGTGGCATTGGCCATGGCAATGGCTTCATCTTCAGTTTTGAATTTGAAGAGTGGGGCCAGTGGTCCGAATGTTTCTTCGCGGGCCACAGCCATATCTGTCGTCACATTGGTGATGATGGTAGGTTCAAAGAAATTGCCGCCAAGCGATTTTCCGCCTTGGGCAATCTTGCCGCCCTTAGAAACTGCATCGGCGATGTGTTCTTCGACTTTTTTAACAGCGGCAGCATTAATCAGCGGACCAGTTGTCACCCCGTCTGAAACACCATTGCCTACTTTCAATTTACCAACGGCCACTGCCAGTTTTGCGGCGAAGGCGTCATAAACTCCCTCCTGCACCAACAGGCGGTTGGCGCACACGCAGGTTTGGCCGTTGTTGCGATATTTGGAAACAATAGCTCCGGCCACAGCTGCATCTAAATCGGCATCGTCGAAAACAATAAACGGCGCATTGCCGCCCAGTTCAAGGCCAACACGCTTTACGGTGGGCGCACATTGGGCCATGAGCATACGGCCAATTTCGGTGGAGCCTGTGAAGGTGAGTGCTTTGACGATGGGGTTTGACGTCATCTCGCCGCCAATTTCGGAAGCCTTGCCGGTGATCACGGAAAACACTCCAGCCGGAATGCCCGCACGTTCAGCGAGTTCAGCCAAGGCCAAAGCCGAGAGCGGTGTTTCAGCTGCGGGTTTGCACACGAATGTGCAGCCTGCGGCCAAAGCTGGGCCAGCTTTGCGCGTGATCATGGCATTGGGGAAATTCCACGGTGTGATGGCGGCTACAACGCCAATAGCTTGCTTTATAACGATGGCGCGGGAATTGGCCATGGGCACTGGAATAGTTTCACCGTAAACGCGCTTGGCTTCTTCAGCAAAAAATTCGATGAAACTTGCACCATAGGCAATTTCTCCACGCGACTCGGCCAAGGGCTTGCCCTGCTCGGCCGTCATAATTTGGGCCAGGTCTTCCTGATTTTTCATCATCAGGTTAAACCATTTGCGCAGGATGATGGAGCGCTCCTTGGCGGTTTTCTTGGCCCATGGCTTTTGCGCGCGGGATGCTGCTTCAATGGCGGCTTTGGTTTCGGCTTTGCCCAGCTTTGGCACGGTGCCAACCACGGTTTCATTCACTGGATTGGTCACTGTAATAGTTTCAGAGCCGCTCACCCATTTGCCATCAATATAGCATTGGTCTTTGAGCAAAGACTTGTCTTTCAAGATGTCGCGAAGCGCCTGAGTTTTACCTAAATCCATTTTATTCTCCGAAGGTTATGGAATTTGGGCGGGCTTTAGCATAGAGCAAGCCCAACAACAAACAGACCACATATGACGAGAACGCAATGCCAGTTGAAGCGCTTATTTTTGATCTTGATGGAACTTTGGTGGATACGGCCCCAGATTTAATGGGGGCCACAAACCATGCGCTCTCGCTAATTGGAAGACTTCCTATCACGATGGATCAGGTTCGGCACATGGTGGGGCATGGCGCGCGGTCTTTGATTGAGCGCGGCATTTCTGTGACTGGCGATAGTGTTGATAATATAACTATTGATAAAATGCACATTGCGTTGTTGAATTATTATTCAGACCACATTGCTGATGACAGCGTGATATTTGATGGCTTGCTGGATGTTTTGCACAAAGCCCAAGATGCAGGATTAAAACTTGGCGTGTGCACCAATAAGGTTGAACAGCTCTCACACAAATTATTGCGCGAATTAAAAATGGCTGATTATTTTGGCGCAGTTGTTGGTGGCGACACATTGCCAATTATGAAGCCAGACCCTGCCCCCTACCGCGAAGTGGCGCGGCGCTTGGGTGTGAATGCGGAGCGAACCATTATGTTTGGCGATAGCGAGACTGATATTCGTACGGCACAAAACACGGGTGTGCCTGTAGTGGCGGTTACATTTGGCTACACGCCGCAGCCCGTTGAAACTTACAACCCAACCCATGTGATTTCGCATTATGATCAGGCGTGGGACATTATTGCAAAATATCTTTGAAAAACGAGATAATATCTTCCAGCACTGGTGCTTTGCCGCGCAGGGGTTTGGCCAAATCTAAAAGAATGCCAACGTGGGTTACATTTTCATATTCGATCAGTGTGGCTTTGGCACCAGTGGCGACAAGATGTGCCTGCAATGAACGGCTGTTTTTGGGGTAAACAGTTTTATCTTTCAGCCCATAGAGCAAAAGGAACGGCGGAGCATCGGCACGGGCAAAGTTAATGGGTTGGGTTGCCGCCAAATCTTTAACATGGCCAAACGTTGCTATAGTTGACGGAGAATCAAGCGGCAGAAAATCAAAAGGTCCGGCCAAGGTTGCAACACCTTTGATAACGCTCAAGTCTGTTCCAACGTCCCTAAAATAATGCTCATCCAAGGTTGCCAGTGCCACATTATAAGCACCCGCAGAATGACCCACCAAGAAAACTTTCTTCTGATCACCTCCATAGTTGGCAGCGTTGAAAGTTGCCCATTTAACCGCTTCGGCCACGTCAACAATAAAATCGGGATAAGCGCCTTCGGGCAAACCACGATAGCTCATCACCAAGGTGAGATAGCCTTTGGCGGCAAAGGTGCGGCCCACAAATCCATAGTCGGTTTGATTTCCTGCAGTCCACGATCCGCCATGCACAAAGATGAGAATTGGCAAGTTGCCCGTGTTGGATTTTGGTTCGTAAATATCTAATCTTTGATGGGGGCTTGGGCCATAGGCAATATTTGCGGCGCGCAATTGCGAGCTTTGGTCTTTAGGAACAACAAAGTTAAAAACCTTCAGAGCCGCAAAATGATACAGTAAACCACCACAAAAAACGACGACGCAAATAATGTAAAGTGCTTTTGTCATAAAAATGTACTACGTCCGATAATCACAGTTGGATGTATTTTAAGAGGGCATAAGATGAGTGTTGAACAAAGCCTAGCACTAGCACCATTTAATCTAAGTGTGGAAGACATTGCATGGGTAAGGAAAACCCGCGATGGGCTTTCAACAGAAGCAAAAGTTAGGCAGTTGTTTGTCCCAATTTCAATTGGCGATGACCTTGAAAACATTAAGCGTTTGGGCAACATGAAGCCCGGTGGGTTGCACCGCTTTATGGGGCCAGAACTTGAGCCAGCGTGGAATGCCACGCGGCAATTTTTGGAAATGAGCGAAGTGCCGCCATTTATCTCTGGAGATATTGAAGGCGGTGGCCATGGTTCACCTGCGATGTTGCAATTTCCAAATCAAATAGGATTGGCAGCTGCCAATGATACGCAACTTTCAGCACGGCTTTTGGATGCTGTGTGCCAAGAGGCCAAAGCATTTGGATTCAACTGGTCATTTACGCCGGTGATCGATGTGAACCACAACAGTGAAAGTGCAATCGTCGGCACGCGCTCTTATGGGTCTGATCTTGCGCGAATTGCGGCCCAGTCTCAAACCCATGTTGAAGTTTTGCAGCGCAATGGCATTGCAGCCACTGCAAAACATTGGCCCGGCGAAGGCTATGACCAACGCGACCAACATTTGGTGACCACCATCAATCCTTTGAATATGGAAGAGTGGCACAAGATTTTTGGCAATCTATATAAGGGGCTGATTGATCAGGGTCTGTTCACCGTTATGTCCGCCCACATTGCGCTGCCCGCTTATGCTGCGTTAAAGGGCGTGGCAGAGAGTTTGGAGCGCTATCGTCCGGCCTCTGCCTCCAAGATTTTAAATTTCGATTTGTTGCGCGGCGAACTTGGCTTTAATGGTCTTGTTGTTTCCGATGCAACACCCATGGCTGGCCTCACTGGATTTTCATCACGCGCAGAGCAAGTGCCGCAGGTTATTGAAAATGGTTGTGATGTGTTTTTGTTTTCAATTGATGATGAGCAAGACTATCAATTCATGCTTAAAGGCTTGCGTGAAAAGCGTTTAAGTGAGCAGCGTTTGGAAGACGCAGTAACGCGCATTCTAGGATTGAAGGCAGCTTTAGGTCTTCACAAAAAATCAGTTGATCAGCGTATTGCACCACTGGCTGAAGTGCGTGAGATTGTGAAATCGAAAACACATTTGGCATTGGCACAAGATGTTGCGGGCAAATCTATTACTTTGGTTAAAGATGTGAAAGCTCTGTTGCCGCTGTCGCCCGTCAAACATAAACGTATAGTAATGGTCGATCGCGGTGCACCAGGCATGTTCCCCGAAATGCCAAGAAAGCCGATGGCCGCTTTTGCAGCTGAGCTTGAAAAACGCGGCTTTGTGCTTTCAAAATTTGATTCCAATAATCAACCCACAAAAGAAAACTGTGATCTGCTGCTCTATGTTTTTGCTGTTGAATCATCTCTGGGCCTTTCGCATATCCATGTGGATTGGATGGCAGAGCAGCCCGGCATGAGTGCAGCTATGCGGCGCTATTGGGACGATGTGCCATGTTTGATGGTTTCATTTGGCCATCCCTATTATCTGCGTGATATGCCGCGCATACCTGCTTATGTGAATGCCTATTCGACAACGGTTGCGGTGCAAGTGGCCACCGTAGAGCGGCTTATGGGTGAGAAGCCTTTTGAAGGTTCAAGCCCGATTGATGCGTTTGCAGGCGCACCTGATGCAAGATTTTAATCTAAAATGTGAGGGCTTAATTTGAATCTCAACCAGTTTCTTATGAGCGGCTTGGTTTACCTTGCTGCCACTGTGATTTCTGCACCCCTCGCCAAAAAATTTGGCTTGGGTTCCGTGCTTGGCTTTCTGGTGGCTGGAGCTTTAATTGGGCCATCAGTTTTAGGATTGGTTGGCGGTGAGGGCGAAACCGTAAAACACTTTGCCGAATTCGGCGTGATTATGATGCTGTTTTTGGTTGGTCTTGAGCTGGAGCCCAGCAAATTATGGGCTTTGCGCAAACATATTTTTGGACTCGGCTTTTTGCAGGTGGCGGGCACTGCCTTGGTTTTGGGCGCAGCCGCATTTTTTATAACGCCAAATTGGCGTGAGGCGGTGGTGATTGGTCTTACACTTGCCATGTCTTCCACTGCGATTGTTTTGCAAAGCATGCAAGAGCGCGGATTTTTAAAGACGCCGGTTGGGCAATCGGTGTTTTCTGTGTTGCTGTTCCAGGATATTTCGGTGATTCCAATTTTGGCGGTGTTACCATTGCTTGCGGTCGCTGCTCCTTCTGCACTGGAGCAGAACTCCCTCATCATTGGTCTTCCGGTTTGGGCGCAGACTATTTGTGTTTTGGTTGTGGTTGCTTCCATAGCTTTGGGAGGCCGCTACCTGACACGGCCTCTGTTCCGCTTTGTTGCTGGCACGGGTGCGCGCGAAATTTTTGTTGCCTTGGCCTTGCTGCTTGTGGTTGGCATAACTTTGGTTATGGGGCTGGTGGGTCTATCCGCCGCCTTGGGCACATTTTTAGCGGGTGTGGTTTTGGCTGATAGTGAATATCGCCATGAACTGGAAATGGATTTGCAACCGTTCAAGGGACTGCTGCTGGCTATTTTTTTTATTGCGGTTGGTGCTGGCATAGATTTTAAATTAATGGCGGCCACTCCAATCTTGTTGGTTGTCGGCCTCATTGCATTCTTAGTTTTGAAGTTTGCAACGCTATTGGGGCTTGCGCGCATATTTAAAATGAATTGGGGAGATGCATCGCGGTTCAGCTTTTCGCTCGCGCAGGGCAGCGAATTTGGTTTTGTTTTAGTAGGCATTGGTTTGGGGCTGGGCATGCTTTCTGCGAGCAGCGCAGGGGTGCTCACGGCCATCATTGTGCTGTCGATGGCGGCTGCACCCTTGCTCATGCTGCTTGATGACAAGATTGTTCAACCGCGTTTGGGCCTTGCCGATGTGCAGCGCGAGGCTGACGTGATTGAACACCACGGTGTGGATGTGATTATCGCCGGCCACGGCCGATTTGGAATGACCATCGGTCGTATTCTCACGGCGCAGAAGCAACGCATTGTGGTGCTGGAGCATGACGCAAGTCAGGTCGATGTTATTCGAAAATTTGGTATGAAAGCATTTTATGGCGATGCCCTGCGGCTTGATTTGTTGGAAGCTGCCGGAGCCAAAGAAGCGAAAGTTTTAGTTGTTGCAATTGATGAGCGCGAAAAGACCAACGAGCTGGTGCGCATTGCGCAATTTCATTTTCCAGCTTTAACGCTGCTTGTGCGGGCTTATGATCGCACCCATGCCGGAGAATTGCTACGGATGGGCATTGACCAAGTTTACCGCGAAGTTTTTGGGACTTCCATGGAAGTGGCTGAGGATGCTCTGATTGCGCTCGGGCGCAGCAAAAAAGAAGCCGCACATATTGTTGATTTGTTCCGGGTTCATGATGAGAAGTTTATGCGCAAATCTATCGAACTCAACGGTGATCAAACTGCGCTGGTGGATTTGGCGCGACAATCGCGGGCAGAAATTGTCCGGGTGTTCAGTGCTGATCAAACTGATTCTGAGGCAAAATAAAAAGGGCACCCTTGCTGGTGCCCTTCATAATCCGTCTAATAGATTAGGCTTGCTTGTTCATCATGCCCTTGAGCACGCCTACAATGATCATCAAAACTGCACCACCAATGCCGCCGCCAGCAATGTTGGTTACCATATTGCCGCCAGTTGCCATTGCATCTGCAGCGGCTGGGCTGTTCATCAAGCTGCCGAGAATTTGGCCGCCGAGACCACCACCAACAACACCAGCAATAGTGTTGCCAAGCGTACCCAAGCTTTGGTTTTTAAAAACAGCACCTGCGCCGTTTCCACCAATAGCACCAAGGATCAATTGAATGATAATATCTTGCATTTTATAGCCTCCCAGTTGATTCGTTCTACCCCACGGCAGACGTAAGTTCTTAACACTATTAGCCAGTGTTTCAATGGGGGCATGCAACGTAGAGGGGCAGAACTATTTTCGGATCAATAAGCGTTTTCGCTTTTCAATAATGCTAGTGGTGTTTTGAGCAGAATATAAAGATCAAATCCAAGCGACCATTGATCGATATATTCTAAGTCATGCTTCAAGCGTTGTTCGAGTTTTTCATGGGTGTCAGTTTCGCCACGCCAGCCTTTTATCTGTGCCCAGCCAGTGATGCCGGGTTTCACTTTATGGCGGGCGAAATATCCATCCACCACTTCATCATATAATGTGCCGGCGGCTTTAGCTTGGGTGGCATGCGGGCGCGGGCCCACTAATGAAAGCTGGCCGGTGAGCACGTTAAACAATTGCGGCAATTCATCGAGCGAGGTTTTACGAATGATGCGGCCCACTTTGGTGACGCGTGGATCATTCTTTGTTACCAGTTTATTGGCCTGCGCATCGACCATGTCGGTGTACATGGAACGGAACTTGCAAACTTCCACCAGCTCATTGTTATAGCCAAAGCGTTTTTGTTTGAAGAGCGCTGGGCCTTTGCTTTCACAACGCACAGCTGCGGCCACGATAAGCATAATTGGAGATAAAAGGATGAGAGCCAGCAATGCAATGGCGCGGTCCATAGTGTCTTTTAAGAACTGGTTCCAGCTATTTAGTGGCCGATCAAAAACAGCGAGCAGTGGCAACTCACCCAGATATGTGTACGCGCCGGGCGATAATTTTAACTGCGCAGCTTGGCCACTGACGCGAATATCAACTGGCAATTCCCACAAGCGTTTTAGAATTTGCAACAGGCGCAATTCAGCCGACATTGGGATTGCCACGATAATGAGATCAACCTGATGGCCACGCGCATAATCAGCCAGCGCTGAAATTTTTCCAATCTTCTTGTGCTTGCGCACTGAATCAGGACTGCGATTATCAAACCGATCATCAAACAGCCCGACGATTTCTATATCTAGGTTTGGCGAGTTTTCTAAAGTGACAATGGCGTCTTCAGCCGCCTTGCCACCGCCCACAATGGCGATGCGCTGGCGATAAGTTTTGGGCGATGAACTTGGCGGTGCCCAATAGAGCACTGCGGTTCTTGTGATGAATATATGGATGGCGGTGAGCGAAATCCAAAAATTTAGCCAACTTGATTCTAATGGCAAACCACACAAGCTTGACGCGAGATAGAAAATGCTGCCGATAAAAGCTACCACTGCAAATGAAAATCCAAGCGACCTGAAAGGTATGCTAAGGTTGCGGCCCTCGTATAATCCAAAGCTGCGCAAGAGCAGCAAACACGAAAACGCTGTGGTGAGTGAATAAAAACCAGTCAGTGACGGAATTGATAAATCAAAGTGCTTGAGATTGTTGAATGTTGCAAACATGGCGACAGTGCTGAGCACCAGACCGTCCACCCCTTTCAAGAGGCGTTTGACAACTTCCCCATCAGCAACGCGTTTATTCATTATCGTCCACCGTTTTATTCACAATCCTACTTTGCAGAACAGGTTTAATTTTAGACGTATTTTGGATTGATTTAATGCAGGTTGAGTGAAAATTCGGCGGCACAGTAAATTTTGTGTTGCCCGCATTTGTAAAATTTGAGTGGTTGCGGCCAAGCTTTGCTCGTGACAGTATCAACAGATTGCAAAGAGCTGGCCTGCATTCATGAATACACCACCAAATCGTTGGAAACGTTTTGCGGATTGGGATGAGCGGCCTCTACGGCTGGATAAGTTCGCTGTTGAAGATGCGAAGAACGGCTTTGCGGCCTTCACCAGCCCCGCCGATCCAAAGCCAGGAATTGGCATTCAAGCTTCTCGAGTGATCAGCTTAGATGGCGTGCTGGAACACGAGTTCGATATGATCGACCTCTTTATTGCGCGCCACCATATTGATCCTGAAGTGGCGCCCGAAGCCATGGCCATGCCGAGCAGCACCCTTGCACGCATGTTGGTTGATATGCATGTGCCGCGCGAGGAACTGGTGCGCTTGGCGCGCGGGTTAACGCCGGCAAAACTTGCCGAAACCGTTGGGCAGCTTAATGCGCTGGAAATTGCCTTTGCTTATCAAAAAATGCGGGCGCGCAAGATTCCGGGCAATCAGGCGCATGTGACAAATGCCAAGGATGATCCTTTGCAACTCGCCGCTGATGCAGCAACGGCTGTGGGCTTTGGCTTTGATGAAATTGAAACCACTATGCGGGTTTCACGCAATGCGTGGTCTAATGCTTTGGCATGTGCAGTGGGTGGAGCCGTTGGGCGCTGGGGCACATTGTTTCAATGTTCCAGCGAGGAAGCGGAGGAGCTTCTCATCGGCATGGCAGGGTTTTCATCGTATGCTGAAACAGTTTCGGTTTATGGCACTGAGAAAACTTTTATTGATGGTGATGATACGCCATGGTCGAAAGGCTTTCTAGCAGCGGCCTATGCGTCACGCGGCATAAAAATGCGCTGCACTTCGGGTGCTGGTTCTGAATTGCTCATGGGGTTTCACGAATCGAAGTCGCTGCTTTATCTTGAAGCGCGGTGTTTGTGCTTACAGCGGGCCATGGGAGTGCAAGGCACACAGAATGGTGGCATTGATGGCGCACCTGTTACATCCACGGTTCCCGGCGGTGTGCGTGAATTGATGGCGGAAAATTTGATTGCCGTGTGGCTGGATTTGGAATGTGCATCCGGCAATGACGCACGTACAACGGAATCAGAAATTCGTCTGGGCGCAAAAATTTGGCCTTATCTAGTAGGCGGGTCTGATCTTATTTGTTCGGGCTTCGGTTCGATTTTGAAATATGATAATTCATTCAATCCGTCGCTATTCAATGGCGAAGAGATGGAAGATTATTTGGTATTGCAGCGCGACTTTGAAGCTGATGGCGGATTGACACCGATCAGTGAAAGTACGGCGCTTGATTTGCGCGCGCGTGCTGTTGATGCTTTGTCTGCGGTGTTGGAAGAATTGGGCTTGGCCACACCCACATCTGATATGAAGCAAAGTGTGGTGGTGGCATCTGGTTCTGATGATACGCGCAGTTTTTCTCCCCGCGAAACATCGGTGATGAGCGAGAAGATTAAAGCCAAAGGCATTACGGTTGTGGATGTGATCAAGGCTTTAGCCAAGCGTGGCTTTGCCGAAGAAGCGGAAAACCTGCTTAGTGTTGTCCGCTTGCGGCTTTCTGGAGACTATTTGCAAACAGCAGCTTTGGTGCGCAACGGCAAAGTGCTTAGCGCTATCAATAATCCCAATGATTATTTAGGCCCCGGCAGTGGCTACCGTCTGAGCGCTGAACGGCGCGATGAGATTGTGAATATCCGCGATGTGTTGGACCAAAAAGAGGTGCTGCGTTCCGAAGCAATGCATGAAAAGGAAGAAGCCAAGCTCATTCGCTATGCCTCTGTAAGGCAAGCTGATCTGAGCCGTGATGCAAAAGATGTGGTGATTGGCATTAGCCCGGGCTTTGGCTTGAAACTATTCCAAACCACGGCGGGGCATCGCTTATCAGATGTGCTGCATGAGTTGGTGACTGCGATTGCTGCGCGAGGCCTTACCCCTCGCATTGTGCGATTTAAGCACACGGCCGATACATCATTCTTGGGGCTATCGGCGGCGGGGCTTTCTGGCTCGGGTGTTGGCATTGGCATTCAAGCCAAGGGTACGGCAGTCATTCACCAGCGCGGGCGCTTGCCACATAATAATTTGGAACTTTTTTCCAACGCGCCGATCACCAAATTAGCGCATTATCGCGGGCTTGGCGCTAATGCTGCTGCCTATGCTCTAGGTGAGATGCCCAACCCAGTGATTGTGCCGCAACGTGGAGAGGCCATGGGTTCGCGCTATCATGCCCGCACTGCCATGATCTACGCGATTGAAACGGCGCTCACATCCGAAAGTGCAGCACCTGAAGAAATTTCGATTTATTTTTTGGGCGCGCGCGCATGACAAAGAAGCTGGGCATTGCCGATTATCCCATTGCAGAAACGCAACCTGAAAAAGTTATCGGTGCGCGTGGGCTTGCTCTGCCCGATGTGACGCTTGAAGCATTGATCAAGGGCGACGTGACTATGGAAGATTTGCGCATCACACCGCAAGCATTGCGCGCGCAGGCAGATATTGCAAAAGCTGCCAAGCGCGATACGCTGGCGCAAAATTTTGAACGTGCCGCGGAGCTTGTGAATGTGCCACAAGATTTCATTATGGCCACTTATGAGTTGTTGCGGCCCGGCCGGGCCAAATCAAAAGGCGCTTTGCTTGATGCAGCGCAGGTTTTGCGCAACACTTATAACGCCACAGCGATGGCTACATATCTTGAAGAAGCCGCAGAAGTTTATGAACGGCGCGGGCTTTTTACAATTCGTTTTTGAGGACATTTTATGAACTGGAAAACTGATTTTCGGTCAATATATTATGCAACCGCCCCCGAGCCAGAAGATTTGGTGTTGCCGCACAAGGAAACCGCCCTGCTCATTATTGATGTGCAAAACACTTATTTGGAGCGGCCTGAACGTTCGACTTTAAACGAAGCGGAGCAAATTCAATTTGATGCATGGACATCGTTTCATGAGCGCATGCATAGCATTGTGATTCCGCGCACCGCCAAGCTTTTGGCTCAAGCGCGGGCAGCTGGCATTGAATGCTTGTTTGCGCGCATTGCCTGCCATTCAGAGGATGGGCGCGATCGATCACTCTCGCAGAAGATGCCGGGGTGGAATAATTTGCTGTTGCCTAAAAATAATTTACCCTCGCAAATTGTGCCAGAACTTGCGCCGATTGGGGATGAGATTGTGGTTACCAAGACCACGGACTCAGCACTCACTGGCACCAACTTGCGGCTTATCTTACATAATCTGGGCATAAAGAACGTCATCTGCGTTGGCATATTCACTGATCAGTGCATCTCATCCACCGTGCGCAGTTTGGCTGATGAAAGCTTTAAAGTTGTGGTGGTGGAAGATTGCTGTGCGGCTGGCTCTGATGAGTTGCACGTTCGCGAACTGGAAATCATCAACATGATTTATTGCCACGTTGTTTCGAGTTTTGAGCTTTGCGAAATGATGGGCTTGGCAAGCTGACATATTTAGACTTTAGTAACCATATGTCCAAGCGGCTGTGGTTCGGGGGAATGTGCAATTGTCGCCTTGACGGGACTTAACGTTCACAAAGGGAGGGCCAGATGGCTCAGGGAACACATAGTGGGGCGATTGATATCTCGTCCAATAAATCAAATATGCTTCAATCTAAAGCAGTTGGTCTGATTGGAGTTTTGTTTCTAACGGTAACGGGTGCTGCCCCCATGTCTGCGATGTTGGGCAATGTGCCATTTGCCGCTGGTTATGGCATCGGCTCGCACACGCCTGCCGCATTCTTGTTGGCAACAATTGTATTGACAATTTTTTCCGTGGGCTATGCCGCCATGGCGGCTCGCGTTTCGACTGTTGGCGGTTTCTACTCCTTCATCAGCCAAGGCCTTGGCCGCGAGATTGGCATGTCGGCTGGTATTACATCGCTGGTTTGTTACAGTATTTTTGAAGCATCGCTTTATGGTCTCTTTGCATTTTTTGGAACAGCTTGGCTGAAGAGCCATTTTGGCATTGACATTGGCTGGCTGTGGTTAGCTTTGGCCGCCGTCGCCGGAGCCGGACTGCTGAGCTACCGCGATGTGAAACTTTCTGCCGCTATATTAGGTGTGGCGCTGGTTGCTGAAGTTGCAATTCTGGCGGTGTTTGTCGTTGGCGTTTTGTTCGCAAAATCAGGCACAAATTTCACAGGTGAATCACTCAATGTGTTAAACGTTGCGACAGCAGTTGCTCCACAAACAGTTGGCACTGTGGCCATTCCGGCAGGTGCAGCCGCAGTTGGCATATTCATGGCATTCTGGTCTTGGGTTGGGTTCGAAATGGCCCCCAACTATGCCGAAGAATCTCGTGATCCAAAGCGCATTGTTCCAAAATCACTTTACTATTCAGTAATCGGCCTTGGCTTATTTTACACACTTGTAAGCTGGTGCGTTGTGGCGGCTTACCCAACTGAGGGCGATATGCTTGCAAAGGCTTTCTCCGATTCAGGTAATTTCTTCCTTTCGCCGCTGGAACAATTCGTCGGCACTTGGGCAAAAGAAATTATGGCCATTCTCATTCTCACAAGTTCTTTTGCTTGTGGCATGGCTTTCCACAACACAGCATCGCGCTATATGTATTCGCTCGGTCGTGAAGGCGTTTTGCCCGCCTCGTTAGGCGATACACATGACAGTTATCAGAGCCCACACAAAGCTTCGATGGTGCAATCCATTTTAGCTGCTATATGGATAGTTCTGTTCGCTGTTTTCAATGGTACCAATGATCCAAATGCTCAAGCTTATCTCGGCGTCTATACCTTGTTTGCGGTTTTGGGCACAGGCTTGTTGTTGGTTTTGCAGGCTGTTGTTTCCTTGGCAATCATCAGCTACTTCCGCAAATATGGAGGCGGCAACACATTCTCAACATTGATTGCTCCAGCTGTTTCTTTTGTAGCGCAGATTATTCTGGTATGGATGCTCATCAGCAACCTTGCCACACTGGGAGGTCAAACTTGGTTGATCTGGGTTGGTGCGCTTGTAATCATTGGTGGCTTGGTTTGGGGCTTTGCTCTCAAATCGATGAACCCCAAGGGCTACGCCAACATTGGCCATATGGTGAATGAAGGTTGATAATTTGGTGATCTAATTTAAGGGGACAGTGAGAAATCACTGTCCCCTTTTTAGCTTTGGAGTTTGAAAATGGCACATTCAGTTTCGGGACGTTCAGTGTTGGTCACGGGTGGCAGCAAGGGCATTGGTAAAGGCATTGCACGGGTGTTTGCGCAAGCCGGAGCAAAAGTTACAATCGTGGCGCGGCATTTAGAGCAGGCGCAAAAAATTGCACAGGAAATTGGCCATGACACAATTGGGTTAAGTGGCGATGTTACCGATGCTGCAAGTTTAGAAATGGCCTGTGCGGAGGTTGCAACACAATTTGGGGGCATTGATATTGTGTGCGCCAATGCCGGAATTTTTCCGCAAGCCAAGCTCGAAGATATGACCGAAGAACTTTGGGATGAGGTGAGCGACACCAATCTTAAGGGCACATTTCTCACAATCAAAGCAGCCCTGCCCTATCTTAAGAAATCTAATCAGGGCCGCATTGTGATTACGTCGTCGATCACTGGACCGGTTACTGGCTTTCCGGGCTGGACGCATTACGGCGCTTCCAAAGCGGGGCAACTTGGCTTCATGCGCACCGCCTGCATTGAGCTTGCAAAATATGGCATCACAGTCAATGCGGTGATGCCCGGCAACATTCTCACCGAAGGCATGATTGCCATGGGGGAAGCCTATATCAAATCAATGGAAGCCTCGGTACCGCTGCGCAGACTTGGCACAGTGGACGATATTGGCCATGCCGCATTATTCTTTGCTTCTAAAGAAGCAGCTTATGTGACCGGGCAAACCATCGTCGTAGATGGTGGGCAAATCGTGCCAGAAAGTTTGGATGCTCTGGCACAGACTTGAGCTTGGTGACCTTACAGCGGATCAGCGCTAAACGTATCGCAATCATCCAGCTTCGTTGCGGCTAGGCCTTGCTTGAACCACTTCACACGCTGGGCTGAGGTGCCATGTGTGAATGTGTCTGGCACGGCGTAACCTTGGCTGCGCTTTTGCAAACGATCATCACCAATTTGGCTGGCGGCATTCAAGGCTTCTTCAACATCACCTGATTCCAAAATGTGCTTTGTGGCATCAGCTTCAGTGGCCCAAATGCCAGCATAGCAATCAGCTTGCAATTCCATTTTAACCGAAAGCAAATTGCTATCAGCTTCGGAAGCACGCGCACGAGCAGCTTGGACCTGATCGGATATGCCAAGCAATGTTTGCACATGATGGCCAACTTCATGGGCAACCACATAGGCCTGTGCAAAGTCTCCGGGGGCACCCAACTTGTTTTTCATATCTTGATAGAAGGCTAGATCTATATAAACTTTGTGATCGTTCGGGCAATAAAACGGGCCCATGGCAGATTGCGCCGTGCCGCAACCGGATTGGGTATAGCCACTGAAAAGCACCAAAGGTGGGTTCTCATATTGCTTGCCCATGTCTTTGAAAATCTTGCCCCACACATCTTCGGTGGAACCCAGAACACGCGACACGAAATCTTTGCCGGCATCAGTGGTGGTTACATCAGTTCCGGCAACACCGCCGCTTGCAGTGCCGCTGCTATCAGCTTGGCCCACTTTCGTGTTGCTTGTTGTATCTGGCAATTGGATCTGCGTGGTATTACCGGGCAGAGAAATGCCGCCAGCATTGAACATGTTGATGAGATCAATGCCGGCGAAGAATTTCAAGGCGAAATAAACGACCACTAGCAAAATGATTCCGCGCAAACCAATCGTGCGGAACAACAGTGGCAGCAAGCTTGTTAGCAAACCACCGCCTATGCCACCACCACCGCGACCACCCAAATCGGACATGCCACCATCGCCGGGGCCAAAGCCACCGCTGCCACCGCGTTGGTCTTCAACACTGTCACTTGGTTTTTGATTGTCGAGTTTCATAGGAACACCCTTAAAAAAATTGTTGGGCGGAATTTGGAGGTTCTCGCTGACATTTGCAAGGCTGGTTTTGCATTATTTCTATGATGCGCTAAGACGCGAGGATTATGACAGACAAACTCATCATTGCCCTCGCTCAACTCAACCCCATTGTTGGGGGTGTTGCTGCCAATCTTGCCAAAGCTAAAGCCGAAGTGAGAAAGCTCTCTAACGTTGATTTGGTGTTGTTTCCTGAACTGTTCATGGCAGGTTATCCGCCAGAAGATTTGGTGTTGCGGCCTTCTTTTGTGAAAGCCTGCAAAGCGGCGGCGGAAGAATTGGCACGAGAATTTGCTTCAGGCCCTGCCATTCTCATGGGACTTCCGTGGAGAGAGGGCGACAAGCTTCATAACTCTGTGGCCTTGCTCAATGGCGGCAAGATTGAAACCGTGCGCCATAAATTTGATTTGCCCAATTATGGCGTGTTTGATGAAAAGCGCGTGTTCCAGCCCGGCCCTGCTCCCGGACCTATATCCTTCAAAGGCGTTCGCATAGGTGTTCCCATCTGTGAGGATATTTGGACTGAGGAAACTTGTGAGACTTTGGCTGAAACAGGTGCGGAGATTTTGCTCTCACCCAACGGTTCACCATTTGAATGCAACAAAGATGATGTGCGTTTAAATCTCGTGGTGGCGCGTGTTACCGAAACCGGATTGCCTTTGGCCTATCTCAACCAAGTGGGCGGGCAGGATGAGCTGGTGTTTGATGGCGCATCATTTGTGCTGAATGCCGATCGGTCACTGGCCTTGCAAATGCCAATGTTTGAAGAGGCGGTGACCGTCACAGACTGGGCGCGCGGGCCAAACGGTTGGAGCATGACAGCTGGTGAGGTGGCCAAGCTGCCAGAAAATGAAGAAGAAACCTGGAAGGCTTGCGTGCTGGGCCTTCGTGATTACGTTGATAAAAATAAATTCCACGGCGTGGTGCTTGGCCTATCAGGCGGCAT
>JANLPA010000039.1:0-2909 GCA_031366855.1 Hyphomicrobiales bacterium
GCACCGGTCACTTCTTCGCGGCCAGATGATTGCACATGAATAACCGCGCGCTGAATCACGCGTTGAAAACTAGCTGTGGGCTTGGCTTCGGTTACACTGTCAGTGATCAGATTGCTCAACTCATTATCAACATAGTCAGAAAGGCTTTCTTTCAACTCATCAATATCAACGCCACAAGCGCGCATTACAGCTATGGCATCTTTATCTTCAGTGAGAGACAGCAGCAAATGCTCAAGCGTTGCCAGCTCCTGCTTGCGGCTGGCAGCATGGGCCAAAGCGCGGTGCAAGGCTTTTTCTAAACTTCTGGAAAATGTTGGCACGCTATTAATCCTCTCGCGGAACTCACATCACTATATATGCATTCTTTGTGGAGTGGGTAGTCCCCCGCCTCAAAAGAAATCTTCAGTCCTTTTCCATCGTGCATTGCAGGGGCTGGCCATGCTCCTTGGCAAAATCCATCACTTGCGTCACTTTGGTTTCGGCAACTTCAAACGTATAAACCCCGCACACGCCAACACCATTGCGATGCACATGCAGCATAATGCTTTGGGCTTCATCGCCCGATTTGTTGAAGAACAGTTGCAGCACCACAACAACAAATTCTTGCGTGGTAAAATCATCATTCAACAGCAGAACCTTATACATGGAAGGTTTTTGCGTTTTCGGTCTGGTCTTGGTCAGCACGCCGGTGTCGGAATCGTCTGATCTTTGTGGAGGTGTTTTAGCCATTGGCCTAATATAGGTGATTTGATAAAAATGTGGAGGCCTATGATTGAAGTTTCCATGTAAACTCGCCCAAGAGGAGAGTAAAATCACAGAACACAACTCAATAAACTTTTATTCCTCTTTTTAAATCGAAATTAACAGAGTCCGCCCTAAATCCGGTAGGGGGATGAGGAGACGGTGAGGATATGTTTCCCGCCGCTGAGGGTAGGAACTGGTCACATGACCGATGTTGAGTTGCGTAAAGTGGGCCGTTGGTTGACCGAGGGCGGGAAATTATTCATCGGCACAGATGACCAAGGGTCCCAAAAAATCAAAGTGGTTCACGGTCCACTCGGCATGTTCGTGCATCGCTACGAGATTACTGAACCGCAATTGCTTGATCTCAAAAGCATGATCCTCAAAAGCATGAGCACCCAAGCCGCATAGATATTAAGCGGCCCACCACATTCCTTGTGGATATCCTTAAACTGCTGACATGTGACAACCGTAAATGCTGGCAAGGTGCAAGGCTAAACTTGCCTTTGTTCTCTCTTTGATCTAGTGGTTTGCAATGTCATTAAAACGAGTCATCTCAGTCCAAGGTGCGCGCGAGCACAACCTTAAAAACATTTCAGTTGAACTGCCGCGCGATAAATTGATCGTGTTCACGGGGCTTTCTGGCTCTGGAAAATCATCGCTGGCGTTCGATACGATCTATGCTGAGGGCCAGCGCCGTTATGTGGAATCACTCTCGGCTTACGCGCGGCAATTTCTCGAAATGCAGCAGAAACCAGATGTCGATCAGATCGATGGTCTTTCGCCCGCCATCTCGATCGAGCAAAAAACCACCAGCAAAAATCCGCGCTCCACTGTGGGCACGGTGACGGAGATTTATGATTATCTGCGGCTGCTTTTCGCCCGCGTGGGCATTCCTTATTCGCCTGCCACGGGCCTTCCCATTGAAGCGCAAACCGTCACGCAAATGGTGGATCGCACTTTGGCCCTGCCCGAAGGCACGAGGCTTTATTTGCTTGCGCCGGTGGTTCGGGGCCGCAAAGGTGAATACAAAAAGGAATTCGCTGATTATCAGAAGAAGGGCTTCCAGCGCGTCAAAGTGGATGGTGCATTTTATGAAATCGATGCGGTGCCCGTGCTCGACAAGAAATTCAAACACGATATTGATGTGGTGGTGGACCGACTCGTCATCGGCCCCGATTTATCGACACGCCTCGCGGATTCATTCGAAACAGCATTGAAACTTGCCGATGGTTTAGCCATTGCCGAATTTGCCGATAAGCCTTTACCACCTTCGCAAACCAAAGAAGATAGCGCCAACAAATCCGCCAATGAAACCCATGAGCGCGTAATTTTTTCGCAGCGTTTCGCCTGCCCGGTTTCGGGCTTCACCATTGATGAAATAGAGCCGCGCATCTTCTCATTCAACAATCCCTTCGGTGCTTGCCCCGCCTGCGATGGCTTAGGCACAGAATTGAAATTTGAGCCAGACATGGTGGTGCCAGATGCAAACTTGAGTCTGCGCCAAGGCGCCATTGCACCCTGGGCCAAAACCGGGGCCACCTCGCCCTATTACACGCAAACGCTGGAAGCGCTGGCCAAACATTATAAATTCTCCATGACCACACCATGGAAGCAGCTCACCAAGCAAGCCCGCGACGTGGTGTTGAATGGCACTGGCGAAGAAGAAGTGACCATCACTTATGATGACGGCTTGCGCAGTTACAAAACCAAAAAAGCCTTTGAAGGTGTGATCGGGAACATCGAGCGGCGCTGGCGCGAGACCGATTCAGAATGGATGCGCGAAGAACTGGCACAATATCAATCCGATCACGAATGCTCGGTGTGCAAAGGTTTCCGCCTGAAACCACAAACCCTGGCTATCAAAATTGCTGGCTTGCACATTGCCCAAGTTTCGGAATTTTCCATCCGCAATGCCGATGTGTGGTTTAGCGAACTCGCATCAAAGCTAACGCCAAAACAAAATGAAATCGCCACGCGGATTCTGAAAGAAATCCGTGACCGTCTTAAATTTCTTGTCGATGTTGGTCTCGAATATCTCTCGCTCAGTCGCGTATCAGGCACACTCTCCGGCGGGGAAAGCCAACGCATTCGTCTGGCATCGCAAATTGGCAGCGGCCTCACGGGCGTTCTCTATGTTTTAGATGAACCCTCAATCGGCCTGCACC
>JANLPA010000113.1:0-4501 GCA_031366855.1 Hyphomicrobiales bacterium
TGGCTGGGGGACTAGGATTCGAACCTAGACAATCAGAGTCAGAGTCTGAGGGCCTACCGTTAGCCGATCCCCCAACTGGGAATGATTAATCTGATAGCTGTGGTCGCTTAGGCTTGCAAGCTTTAGGTTCGGAACTGTTTGATCAGGCTGGCAAGGCTGGGCTGAGCGGGTTGCCCATCAATTGGCGCAGGGGCTTGCTGCGGGGCCATGCGGCTGAAGCCTGTTGGCGCTTGGGTGGCGGGCTGCTGTGCTGCATAGCTTGGTTGGCCCGATTGCACCATTGGATCGCGGCGCAATGAAGGACGAGTCTGGACTTGCGGGTTCAACGGGTCTGACCTTGCAATTGATGCAGCGGGGATTGCTGGCGCTAGGGCAGCTTCAGCGCCAAGCATTGTGCCATCAATCGAATAGTTCGAGCTATCAGGATTATAAGTTTGGGCGCGCCAGCGGCTAACCACTTCATGCAAGAATGTGTCATCGGGCAAATCCTTCGACCAATTTTTCGTGAAGGACGCTGTGTTGCTGCGCGGCAGTTCATTGGCGGGCAGCAGATCAAATTTAATACGCGTGGGCAAAGCCACGCCTTCACCAAAGGTGATGGCTTCACCGGCACCCATGGTGGGCATGAATTCGAGCAATGATGCCGCCGCATCCGAAATGCCAGCGCGTAAAATTTCCTGGTCGCGTTCATTGGTAAGGCGCAGCGAGAAAATAGTGTTGCACTGAGACAAAATTGTGGGGTCCAGCTCTGCCGGGCGCTGGGTTACAATGCCAAGCGACACGCCATATTTGCGGCCCTCTTTAGCAATGCGTGAAATGGCGCGCTTGGTGGGCTCGAAGCCTGAGGTTTTATCATTGGGCACATATCGGTGGGCTTCTTCGCAAATGAAAGTGATTGGAATTTTGCCGCCACTCCACACGCCAAAATCAAATGCCAAACGCGCAAGAACAGATACCACCACGTTGATAATTTCAGATGGCAAGCCACCAAGCTCAAGAATGGCAATGGGTTTGCCATTCACCGGAATGCGGAAAAGTTTGGCTAGCACTGCAGCCATATTATCTTGCACGGTGAGAGAGCCGAACATGAAAGCATAGCGCGGATCGCGGCTGATTGCTTCAATGCGAGCTTTGATGCGCTTATAAGGTGCGAGTTCACCACGCAGTTCCAGCTTGCCGATATATTCTTCAAGCACGCCTGTGAGATCGGAGGTGCGATATGGAATTGGCGTATCAACACCGATGTTGTTTTCAACCAATGTGTCGCGGTTGCGCGCTACCACGCCTGCTTTGTCGCGGCGCTGGTTGCCCATATAGCGGGCTTTGGCGATGGGAATGATTTCGCGCAATACTTCAACATCGGCTTCGCGATTGGATTGTTGGCCGATGAGAATTTCAACAGCCTCATCAAAATTCAAAAGCCAGAATGGCAGGGCCATATTATCAGGCGTGATCACTTCTGAAATGCCTTTGAAGCTTTGTGCATATTCGCGGTGCACATCAAGCAGCAGAATATGAGCTTGCGGATTTTTTTCGAGAATGCGGCGCAAGATGAGGGCCACCGTGCAAGATTTGCCCGTGCCCGTGGTGCCCAAAATGGCAAAATGCTTGCCCAGCATTTCATCAATCTTGATCATGGCTGGAATTGAAGGGTCCTGCTGAATGTGGCCCACGCGCACAGCGGTTTCTGCTTCACAGGCATAGGCCATCGCCAGTTCAGTGCGGCTGGCACGAAACACAACATCGCCCAATGATGGATAATTTGAAACACCCCGGCGGAATGAGAGCGGCAGACCATCTTTGCCCTTGGGCAACTCACCAATGAATTCCACTTCAACAATGCGCAATTCTTTTTCAGTTGAAGAATGCGTGGGCATTGGTGAGCTGAGCGCAGAAATGAGGGCAAGTGTTACGGTGGTGGCACCTTCCACTTTCATCAAGGTTCCAATTTCAGCACCGCGATGGTTTTCGTCAAAAAAACCATCAACCGCATCCAGCAAGATAATTGCATGTGCACCCGTTACGGCCACAATGCGGCCCATACGTTCGGCCTCTTCTGTTATTTGGCTGGGGCGGAGCTCACCTGAAGAACTGGCATATGCGGTCATCGTCATTGTTTCAGGAGGCCTCTATTGATGCGTTGAAAGCGGGTTTGTAACGGGCTGTTGCAGATTAAGTGAGGTGGCAAGCGGAATGAGAATGCTTACGCGGGTGCCAACACCTTTGGTGGAATGAATTTGCAAATCGCCGCCGTGCAGCCTTGCCAATGCAAAGGCAATGGGCAGGCCAAGGCCGGTTCCTTCATGGCGTTTGCTGAAGCCAGATTCAACTTGGCCAAAGGGGCTCATGGCGGTTTCAATTTCGGGAGCCGACATGCCGGGGCCAGTATCGGTTACGCTAATGGTCAAAAAATCTGGAGTTTTAACGCTGGCATCAACGCGAACACGGCCCCATTCGGGTGTAAATTTTACGGCGTTACTGAGAAGGTTGATCATAATTTGCTTCAACCGCAGCGGATCAGCGAGAATCAGGGGCACACGCTCCGTGGTGTGAGATTCGACGGCAATGTTTTTTTCTTTGGCTTTGGCATCAGTGATCAGCAGGCATTGGTCGAGCACGCTTGCCAGCACCACAGGCTCCAAATCAACGCTCAGTTTGCCAGCCTGAATTTTGGAAACGTCGAGAATTCCATTGATGAGTGCCAGCAAATGCTCAGCAGCTTGCTGGATATATTGTGAATATTGCACCACTTTTTCAGGGTTTGTGACGGTTTTGGTGGAAAGCATATCGGAAAAACCGATAATGGCGTTTAGAGGCGTGCGCAGCTCATGGCTCATATTGGCGATAAATTCGGATTTGGCTTTAGAAGCCAATTCAGCATCAACTTTTGAAGCTTCAAGGGCAATTGCTTGCTTTTGTTGGCGCACGCCATGGCCAAAATGCTCGCCGTAATCAGCGATCAATGACCCTTGCCGAAACCATGATTTTCCAAATGTACGCATTTAATCTCGCCCTAATGACAAACGTTAACGGCCATAACGTCAATTCTAGGTTAACGCTGTTGCGGGTTTTCGGGCAGAGTTTCGCTTTACCAGCTGCTCGAACCTGTTAGACTGGCTTTAACGCAATGTTTAAGTGCAGTGGCTGGTTCCAGTTTTGACCTGTTGAGCCATCACTGTTCAAAGGATTTAAAGTGGACGCGACCAATGACGGGGCAGGGCCCCGCAAAGGACGTGCGCATAAGGGTGGATATGGACAACGCAGAAATGTTTCTGCGAATTCCAACACGGCCCCTTATGGCGCGCTGGATTTGGGCACCAATAACTGTCGTTTGCTGATTGCCAGGCCAGGCCTTGAAGGCTTGGCCGTGGTGGATGCGTTTTCACGCATTGTGCGCTTGGGCGAGGGCCTTGGCAGCAACGGCCATTTGAGCGAAGCTGCCATGACACGCACTATTGAAGCCTTGCGCGTGTGTTCCAATAAACTCATTTGGCATAAAGTGGGTGCGCGGCGGTTGATTGCGACTGAGGCCTGTCGTTTGGCCGCAAATGGCCCAGCGTTTATTGAGCGTGTGGTTAATGAAATTGGTCTTGAGCTTGAAATTATTGACCGCGAAACCGAAGCGCGGCTTGCGGCATCTGGTGCTGAGCCTTTGATTTCTCCCGATGCTGAGAGCGCTATTATTTTTGATATTGGTGGCGGCTCCACTGAAGTGATGTGGATGCAGCGCTGTGCATCAGGGTTTGAAGTGAAGGCGTGGACTTCACTTGCGGCAGGCGTTGTTACGTTGTCCGAAAAATTTGACGGTGGCCGCGAAGTGTCTCCCGATACCTTCGCGCAAATGCGCCTATATGTGCAAAAATTGCTCAAGCCGTTTGTTGCGCAGATTGAAGCAGAGATTGGTGCGCAGGCGTTGCCCAGCCATTTGCTCGGAACCTCTGGCACTGTGACAACGATTGCAGGTGTGCATTTGGGTTTGCGCCATTATGATCGTTCAAAAGTTGATGGCTCTTGGCTTGCGAATGAAGAAGCGGGCCGAGTTACGGCACAGCTTTTGGCGATGAGCTATTATGAGCGCACGCAAAATGGCTGCATTGGCCGCGAGCGCGCCGATTTGGTTTTGGCGGGTTGTGCTATACTCGAAGAAATTCGGATTGCTTTTCCAGCACCACGCATTCGCGTGGCAGACCGTGGCTTACGCGAAGGCATTTTAATTCAGATGATGATGGCCGATGGCCTGATGGGGAGACAGCAATGAGCAGACCCGGCAGCGGATCAAAGCCCAGCGGCAACAGCCTTAAAGTGCGGGTGAAGACGAGTAAAAGCAAAACCGTGAGCCAAAAAATCTGGCTCGAACGGCAGTTGAATGACCCTTATGTTCAAGAAGCCAAGAAGCTGGGCTATCGTTCACGCTCGGCTTTCAAGCTGATTGAAATTGACGATAAATATGAAATCTTGAAGCCCGGCTACCGCGTGGTGGATTTGGGTGCGGCCCCCGGGG
>JANLPA010000168.1:0-9848 GCA_031366855.1 Hyphomicrobiales bacterium
TTGAGGGCGTTGAGTGATGGGAGTCGGCGGGCCATCTTGTTAATATATACCATTTGCCAGAAATGTGCGTAACATTTTGTTACACGTCATGTCAGGTTAAGCAGTTTGTAGTTAGCACGTGCGAAGAGTATCTAGGGTGTAAGAGATTTTAGACCGAAGGAGAATATCATGAACAATTGGATTTTAAATGCTTATTCAGATGCTTATAGCACTGCAATGATGCTTGATGTGAAGCCTGCTGCAGTTGCGAAAAAGAAGAGCGCTGGTCGCTTTAACAAGCTCGTAACATTGCTCGCACGCGCATAACAAAAGAGTAAGGCTCTAGAAATTTCTTGGGCCTTGTTTTTTGATTAAAAATAGAACATAAAGCGAACATAGGAACTGTGGACGGCGTGAAGCCAGGCCGTGCGCTTGTGAAGGAAATGGACTAAGCAAGGTCCAAACGGGAGAGATTATTATGGCAGGTTCGGTCAACAAGGTGATTTTGGTGGGCAATTTGGGCAAGGACCCAGAAGTGCGCCACACGCAAGATGGCAAGGCAATTGTGAACCTTACAATTGCTACCTCAGAAAATTGGCGCGATAAATCAACAGGCGAGCGCAAAGAAAAAACCGAATGGCACCGTGTTGTGATTTTCAATGAAAACATCGCCAAGGTGGCTGAGCAATATTTGAAGAAGGGCTCTTCAGTTTATATCGAAGGCTCGCTGCAAACGCGCAAATGGACCGATAAGGATGGCATTGAAAAATATACCACTGAAGTTGTGTTGCAGAATTTCAACGGCAACTTGACCATGCTGGGCAGCAAGCCCGGTGGCGGCAGCGGTGATAGCTATGGCGGCGGTGATGATTTTGGCTCGTCCAGCCCAATGGAACGTCCGCGCGCTGCGGCCAAACCCGCAAGTTTTGCCCGCGATTTGGATGATGAAGTTCCGTTTTGAGTTTGACGGTGAACACCATGGTTCGTTTTCTTGCCGCACTGTTTTTGGTCGTGTTTACGAACTTAGGTTTTGCTGACACATATAAAGACGATCGCAGCACAGCCGCTGATCTTGTGCGGTCGCTTTATAATGCGATAAATTTGCGCGAATATGCGCGGGCTTATGATTATTTTTCGCTGCCGCCCGCTAAAGATTATGCTACATATGAACAGGGCTTTGCTGATACGGCGCGCGTGGATGTGATTACTGGCGAAGTTTTTAGCGATGGTGCGGCGGGAAGCATTTATTACTCGGTGCCAACGGCGATTAAGGCCACTGATATCAAGGGCGGTACGAAATACTTCACAGGTTGCTATACTGTGCGAGCAGTTAACGCGTCGATTCAAGAGCCGCCATTCCGGCCTTTGCACATTGAAAAGGGTGCCTTGAAGCCCGCCAAGGCGGATGACTATTCGGCCAGCTTTTTGCCCAAATGTGGGGAGGGGGAATCTGCTGATCCGGTTGCAGATGATTCAATAGAAAAAGCCAAGGCTATGTTTGTGGCGGGCCAGCAGGGGCTTTGCGACAAGGTAGAAGATACACGCGGTGGCACCAATGAGCCCGAGGTGTATAAATTTAAGTATAAGGATGAAGGTGCCAGCGCCGATGATCCGGGGAGTGTGGTAACCTTGTTCGCTTTCAACTGCTCGATGTTTGCTTATAATGCTTCATCGGTTTACTACGTCCACGATTATGTGATTGGTATGCATCTGCTCAGCTTTGCTCAACCACATTTGGTAATCACACGCCCCAATGGGGATGATGAAGGCAAGGAATTGGATTCGATGAAAGTTGTGGGTTTCACTTCGTCAACAGAACTTATAAACTCGGAAGTTGATGAAAAGTCTCAAACAATTACATCATTCAATAAATGGCGGGGGATTGGCGACGCTTCATCCAATGGCACTTGGCAGTTTGACCATGGCGATTTTACTTTGATGAACTTTCAAGCCGACCCCACATACAATGATGAAATTGACCCCATCGATGTCATTGTGGACGGAAAAGTTCGGTAGTCGTCATAATTTGCCCACATTTAGGCGTTTGTTGCGCTGCAACATAAACCATTTGAGGCAAAAAATGAATCGCTTGAAATCTGTTCTCGCAGCTACGGCGCTGTTTCTTTCCATAAACTCCATGGCTTTCGCTGGCGGCAGCTTGAGCAAGTCTGAGCTTCAACAACTGGCGCCGGGCCGCTATGTGGTAACATTGTATAATGCCGTGAGCATGACTGTGACCATGCAGCCCAATGGTACCGTTATTGGCACCGCCGATGGCACCAAAGACACTGGCACTTGGAAGCTTTCTGGTAACCGCCTGTGCATTGCTTGGAACAAGTGGTTGAACGGCAAAAACCGTTGTTCAGGTCTCACCACAGATGGCAATGGCTTTAAAGGCAACGGCTTCACAATCCACCGGATTTAAGGCCTCAAAACCTGTTTCCTGCGTTGCTCGCAAGCTCCTAAAAGTCTAGTATCTGGCAATGGTTTTAATGCGAATCTCTGTGGCTCGCGGTGGGGCCATTTTGCATACATCCAGATAAAGGTTTCAGGGTCTCCGTGGCCGATAAAGATAATGACAAAGCGGGTCTTCCGCCAGCTAATCCCCATGAAATTTCGCCCATTTCCATCGAAGAGGAAATGCGCCGGAGTTATCTCGACTATGCGATGAGCGTCATCGTGAGCCGGGCCTTGCCCGATGTGCGTGATGGTTTGAAACCCGTGCACCGCCGCATTCTGTTCTCGATGAATGAGAACGGTTATGACTTCAACAAGCCATATCGCAAATCCGCCCGCGTTGTGGGCGATGTGATCGGTAAATATCATCCCCACGGCGATCAATCGATTTATGATGCCCTCGTGCGCATGGCGCAGGATTTCTCGCTGCGGCTGCCGCTGATTGATGGGCAGGGTAACTTTGGCTCGGTCGATGGTGATCCGCCAGCCGCCATGCGTTACACCGAAGTGCGCATGGCCAAGCCAGCGCACGCGTTGATGGACGACATCGACAAAGATACGGTGGCGTTCCAAGCCAACTACGATAATTCCGAACGTGAACCCACAGTGCTTCCAGCAAAATTTCCAAACTTGCTGGTCAATGGGTCTGGCGGCATTGCCGTGGGCATGGCAACCAACATGGCGCCGCATAATTTGGGCGAAGTGATTGACGCCACATTGGCCGTGATGGAAAATCCAGACATTGGCATTGAAGATTTGATTGATGTTATTCCTGGGCCAGACTTTCCAACGGGTGCGCTTATTCTAGGGCGCGTTGGAATTAAATCGGCGTTTCATACCGGGCGTGGTTCAATCGTTATGCGTGGTCGTGTTGCGATTGAAGAAATTCGCAAAGACCGCGAAGCCTTGATCATCACTGAAATTCCTTATCAGGTGAACAAGGCCTTGATGGTGGAGCGCATTGCCGAATTGGTGCGCGACAAAAAGATTGAAGGCATTTCTGATATTCGAGACGAAAGTTCGCGCGAAGGTATGCGTGTGGTTGTTGAATTGAAGCGCGATGCAGTAGCTGATATTGTTCTCAATCAGCTTTATCGTTTCTCGCCGCTGCAAGGCACGTTCAGCATCAATAATGTGTGCCTGAATGGGGGCCGCCCTGAGACGATGAATCTCAAGGATTTATTGCAAGCCTTCATCGCCTTCCGCGAAGAAGTGATTACACGGCGCACCAAATTTTTGCTGCGCAAAGCGCGAGACCGTGCGCATGTGTTGGTGGGCCTTGCCATTGCTGTTGCCAACATCGATGAAGTGATCAAGCTTATTCGTGGTTCGAAAGATGCTGCCGAAGCGCGTGAAGCTTTGAGGGCACGGGCGTGGCCGGCGCGAGATTTGGAGCCACTGATTGCGCTGATTGCTGACCCACGCCATGCCCTTCGTGAAGATGGCACCTATATATTATCTGATGAGCAAGCCCGCGCGATTCTTGAATTGCGCTTGGCCCGCCTTACCGCTTTGGGCCTTGAAGAAATTTCCAATGAGCTGGAAAAATTGGCGCTCGAAATTAAAGATTATCTTGAAATTCTTGGATCAAGATTGCGGGTTCAAACCATTATCAAAACTGAACTCGCCGAAATTAAAACTGAATTTGCCTCTCCGCGCCGTACTGAAATTGTGGAAAATGAAGGCGAAGTTGAAGACGAAGATTTAATTCAGCGCGAAGATATGGTGGTGACGGTTAGCCATTCTGGTTATGTCAAACGCGTGCCGCTTTCGGCTTACCGAGCGCAAAAGCGTGGCGGCAAAGGTCGGGCAGGGGTGCAGATTAAAGATGAAGATTTTGTCACCAAACTGTTCGTGGCCAACACTCACACGCCGATTCTGTTCTTCTCATCAAAGGGCATGGTTTACCGCATGAAATGCTGGCGCTTGCCCATTGGCAACCCGCAGGCGCGCGGCAAGGCGATGATCAATCTTCTGCCGCTGGCGCAGGATGAACGCATCACTACCATTATGCCGATGCCGGAAGATCAGGCCACATGGGCCACATTGCAAATTGTGTTTGCCACGCGCTCTGGCGATGTGCGCCGCAATGAGCTTTCTGAGTTTGAAAGCATCAACCGGGGTGGCAAAATTGCCATGAAGCTGGAAGATGGCGATGCCATTGCTGGTGTTGATATTTGCGGCAATCATGATGATGTGTTGCTGACCACGGCCCAAGGCCAATCCATACGCTTTGCGGTGACGGATGTGCGTGTGTTTATGAGCCGTGGCTCTACTGGTGTGCGCGGCATTAGGTTGGAGAAGGACGACAAAGTGATTTCCATGTCGATCCTGCATCACATTGAGGCCACCCCAGATGAACGCGGTGCCTATATTAAAATGTCGCGTGCGGCTGTCGATGCTGATGAAGTTGTTTCTGATGAAGAAACAACGGCTGACGTGACACTGTCACCAGAACGTTTTGCCGCCATGGCTGCGACCGAGCAGATGGTGCTCACGGTTTCGGCCAATGGTTATGGCAAGCGCTCATCTTCCTATGATTACCGCATCACTAATCGCGGTGGCAAAGGCATTACGGCGATGATTGTGAATGAGCGCAACGGGCCGCTGGTGGCTTCATTCCCAGTGCTGGATAGCGATGAGATTATGCTGGTGACGGATGGTGGCCAATTGATCCGCTGCCCAGTTGCTGATGTGCGTAAAACCGGCCGCAATGCCCAAGGTGTGCGCCTCATCAACACAGCTGACGAAGAACATGTGGTTTCTGTTGAAAGCATAAGTGAAGATGCGGGCGTCGAGGGCGAGGGTTAAACTGAGCGGCCCTTCGAGGCCCGCTAAGCGGGCACCTCACGGTGAGGTTATTGTAAACCCCTCATGCTGAGGTGCGCGTAGCGCCTCGAAGCATCTTCACTTCGCACAAATCGTCTTCAGCGCCTGCCATTCATCCGCCGTTAATGCTGGCACCGCAACTTGCCCGGCGGGCAGGGGGGTGATTTCTTTAATTCTATCTTCAGTGCCGGGGTGGGTTGCGAACAGAGTGCCCAAGGCTTTGAATGCGCCATTGTTGATTTTGCTGCCTTCAATTTTCAAAATCTTTTCAAAGAAGGTTTTTAAACCCATGGGATCGATAGATGCTTTTACCATGGTTTCGCGGGCATAGGCATCAGCTTCCGCTTCGGCGCTGCGCGTATATTTTAAAATGGTGGCGAGAAGGGCGGCGTTGGTTGTGGTGTTGCCACCATTTGAGCCTGTAAAAATGCTGGCCAAAACTTGCATGCCGGTGAGGCGCACCAATTGAGCCTCCGGGTGTAAGTGATAAACATGGCCAATTTCATGAGCTAAAACACCTGCCACTTCTTCAGGGGCATCGGCTTTTTCAATTAATTCTCGGGTCATAATAATGTTGCCGCCTGCAACCGCAAAGGCATTGAGAATGGGCACATCATAAATATGAACGCTGATGGCTGGCATATCCGGCGCACCTTGAGCAAGGTTACTAATCATCGCTGCCAAGGCCGCATCGCCTTTGGGAGTGCTGCAAATTCTGGCGCCTTCCACAACGACGGTTTCCATCTCGCGGCCAATGCGGTTTCGCCACTCATTTGGCAAAACTTTGGCAATTTTATCGGGTAGTAAAACCATACTGATATAAGTGAGGGCGGCAACGGCGGCGAGACCTCCAATCGTCCAGCCGAAAATATTGGCTATGTCTCGCCAAGAATAGCTGCCTTTCAAATGTGGTGAATTGGCAACCAATACTTTGATGAAAGCATCATCGCGAACAATGAGACGCGCACCTGGCCTATCCTCGTGGGTTAGGCGGAATGGTTGGCCCGGCGTTGGCGGATCGAGCGGGTGCAGGCCTTTGATAGTCCAGTTTGTTTTAGGGACAGTTGCACTGGAAAAAACCAAATCAGTTCCAACCTTTTCAAGTGTAACCTGATGGTCTCTGGCTGATTGCCCGTCAAAATAAGTTGCAATAGCAGCCATCACCAAGCTCCCAGATCGAACGCATCGGCCAGACCCTCGCCACGTTTTGGCAAGGCCGCTGATGATTGTTGAATGCGGTCAATATCAATTGTACCTTCGAGGCTTAAACGGTCCACCATATAGCGCATTGAGCGCTGAATGATGAAAGGGCGCGCAATGCTAAGCGTTATTATGAACAAAAGAATGTTAGAGAGCGTGAGCCACACCATGCCCCAAGCTTTTACACTGAGTTGGAATTGGGCGCCATCAAACCTTGTGTAAGTTGCAAAGGTGCGAATTTCTTTAGCAGTGTAAATTGCCCAAAGCATCGGGATGACGATGAAGAAAATGGCCAAGGCTGAAACGACCAATAAGGCGATGATGCCAAAGATATAATAGTCCAACTCGGTTGGCTTGGGGGCATGGGGTCGTTCGAAGATACGATCAAATAATGTGCTGAGTTCGGTGCCAAACCATGTGGTGGCTTCATAAGAAACGAATGAGATTGCGGCAATCACAAACACCGCCGTCAGAATCCAGCACAGGGCATAAGTGGGATAAAGTGGGCCAGCGCGGCCTTTGAATTTAAATGCGGCATCGCCAAAGCGCATGTCGTTGATGATTTGCTCTTGCAACACCATGTTCATCACGGGCGTGGCCCAGCCAAGCGAAAATGACTTTGCCAGAATCGAGCCAAAATATGTGAGGCTATAAATCATGGCAGACCCCACCATGGTGCCGCGAATGCCGCGCCACTGGGTGCGTGAAAGTTGATATTTGCGCTGTTTGTAAATAGCAAAACCCCACAGAAAATAAACCGCAAAGGCAAAAAGCAAGCTTAGACCTGTGACAATTGGGTGGACTTCGCCAAGCGTGAGCTGCAAAGTTTTTAATATGACAATGTAAGGCAGAATAAAAAGACCGAACACCATCAAGAAGCCACGGAAAAGCTCGCCGCCCGTGCCAGTGTATTCAAGCGGTTCACCGTTGATGTGAATGCAACTCCAAACATGTTTGCGCGTGTTGGTTTTCGCCCAAAAGCGATAGATGGTTAAGGTGATCAAACCGAGCAAGAAATTGATCAGCGCGATTTTGAGAAGGCCGGGGCGCGGTACATATTTAAAAGTGAGGCTTTCTGGCTGCGGAGCGAGGGAATCTATCATGGCTTGAAACTGGCATGATGGTTTGGTTTTGCAAAGATTTATCTGCGTGGCCTGAGTGCGCTGTGGCAACTATGCCACAGTTATAAGATTTGTAATCCAGACAGTTTTGCGCCCTGCATTTAGCCATGATCCGCCGCAATTGCCAAGTATTTGACTGGCATGGATTAATCCGTTGCGAGCTTTGTGGCGGTTAGCACTTTTTTTAAAATTTGATTGTAGGTCTTCGTGTCACAGGTTCAACGCAGAGAGGGTCGGCTTCGGGTGGGTGCTACGCCGATTATATTAGCTTTGCGCGTTCTGGCGGTGCTTTTTGCGATGCTCTTTGCCGGACCTTCCACGTATGCTTTAGCTGACGACAGTGAAGGCGGCTTTTTTTCGTATTTTCCGGCACCGCCGAAGTTGCGGATGCCCAGCATTGATATTGTTCCGTTTTGGACGGATGATTTCAAAGCCGCCAAGAAAGCTTACAACAAAGGCAATTATGGAAGGGCGTTAAAATATTTTAAGAACGCCTCAGATGATGGCAATTTTATCGCCGATTGGTATTTGGGCCATATGTATCGGCTTGGCCGCGGTGTGCAGATGGATCAGGCTGTGGCCTATTCTTACTATAGCCGCGTTGCTGAAAACTTTGATGCAGACGAACCTGACCAAAATCGCTTGCGGGTGACAGTTGACAGCCAATTGCAGCTTGCCAATTATCAACGTGTTGGAATTGCGGATGCTCAATTGAAAGCCAACCCGCAACTTGCGGCGCGCACGTTCTTGCGCCTTGCTACAGCTTATGCCCACCCCGGCGCACTTTATGCCTTGGGTGTGATGAGCATTGAAGGCGAAGGCATGAAGAAGAATCCGCAGCAGGGATTAAAATGGTTGAATGCCGCCGTACGCAAACATAGCCCGCAAGCTGCTGCTTATTTGGCGGAACTTTATGTGTCTGGCAAAGTGGTGCGCTTTGATGAAACACGCGCATTGATGTGGTATATTATTGCAGCGGATGCGGCACCTGCTGGCGAATATCCAATGATTTCTGCGCGTATGAATGAACTGCGCTTTGGGGCCACCCAAGAAACCAGAATTGAAGCGGAAGCGCGGGCGCGGGTGTGGGCAGAAGAAAACCCTGCTCCAACCGAATAGGTTGGTCACGGAAGAAACTTGCAAGTTATGAGGCGTTGGGGCAAGCAAGCAAGATGAGTGAGATGCCCGAAAATGTGAAACCTGTAGCAACGCGCAACTCGCTGTTGTCGCGGTTGCGGACGTATTTCTTTACCGGACTGGTGATCACCGCCCCTGCTGTCATTACCATTTGGGCGACGCTCTGGGTGATCAGTTCATTTGATGGCTGGGTGAAGCCACTGATTCCTTATGTCTATAATCCTGACAACTATTTGCCATTCAGAATTCCAGGTTACGGTTTGGTCTTTGCTTTGGCTTTCATCACGTTGGTTGGGGCCTTGGCTGCCAATTTGGTGGGCCGCACGCTGCTTGGGTGGTGGGATAAATTATTGAACCGCACGCCGATTGTGCGGTCGATTTACAAAGGCTCCAAGCAGATATTCGAGACGATTTTTTCAGAGAAGGGATCATCGTTCAAGCAAGTGTGTTTGGTGGAATGGCCCCGCAAGGGCACTTGGTCCATTGGGTTTATCTCGCGCGATGTGGATGGCGGCAGCATTGGTTTGGAAAAAGGTCGCGCCATGTATTCGGTTTATGTTTCAACCACACCGAACCCCACATCGGGGTATGTTTTTTTTGTGGATGTGGCTGAAGTTAAACTTCTCACCATGAGTGTTGAAGATGGTTTGAAACTGGTGATTTCCATGGGTTTGGTGTTCCCTGATGCACCTTTGAGTGCTGATGCAGAACGGCTTGTGGCAAAACCTGTGAAAAAGCTTAGCCGGAAGACAAAAGCTTAATTGCTTCATCGCGCTCAAATAAATAGAGCAGAGTGCGTAAGGCCTCACCTCGCTGCGAAGTGAGCTTGGGGTCACGCGCGAGAATCAATCCGGCATCATCGCGCGCCGTGGCCAGCAGATCACCATGCAGGGTTAAATCAGCGAGGCGAAATAGGGGCAGGCCAGATTGTTGTGTGCCGAGCATTTCACCAGCGCCGCGCAATTTCAAATCTTCCTCGGCAATCCGAAAACCATCTTCAGTTTCGCGCATGATGGCAAGGCGCGATTTTGCCACTTGGCCAAGGGGTTCTTGATAAAGTAGCAAGCAGCTCGATTTGGCAGTGCCCCGGCCCACGCGGCCACGCAATTGGTGGAGCTGTGAAAG
>JANLPA010000036.1:0-7546 GCA_031366855.1 Hyphomicrobiales bacterium
AGCAGAAACTGGATTGCCGGGCAAGCCGAGAACGCGCAGTTTTCCTTTGGTGCCAAACATTAAGGGTTTGCCCGGGCGCAACGCAATTTTCCAGAAATCAATTTTGACGCCTGATTTCCTCAGTGCCTCTTGCACATAGTCGTGGTCGCCAACTGATGCTCCACCAGTGGTGATGAGAATATCTGCTCCCTCAGCTTTTTTAATTGCGGCCATGGTGGCTTTGAGCGTATCGCCAATGATGCCAAGATTTATGACTTTTGCACCCCACGCATTGGCCATCGCCGAGAGTGCGTGACTGTTTGACGAGACAATTTGATCGGCGCGCGGTTTTTGGCCAGGCAACACCAGCTCATCACCAGTGGTGAAGATCACCAATCGTGGTTTCCTCCGTACACGGAGCGTTTCTGCATTGCCTGCGGCGGCCAAGCCAATGTCGCGCGCATTAAGTTTGGTGCCAGCAGGCACCAGCACATCGCCTCGTTTGAAATCTAATCCTTGCACGCGGATATTCTTGCCCAAGCTAGTTGGCTCGGTGATGAAGAGTGTGGAGCCTTCGATTTTGGTGTTCTCTTGAATGACAATAGTGTCTGCCCCTTTGGGCAGGGGTGCGCCTGTGAGGATGCGAACAGCTTCACCCGCTTTAACTGTGCCTTTGAACGCGTGGCCTGCAGCCGAAACTCCGATCAACTTGAGAGGGGCAGCTATATCAGCGTGACGCAAGGCATAACCATCCATGGCTGAGGACGGGAAGGGCGGTTGATCGCGTTTGGCTTTGAGGTCATTTGCGAGAATACGATCATAAGAATTTTCGAGCTTTACTGTTTCGGCAGCGGAGAGTTTTGCCGTTGCGAGAATGCGGGTCAGCGCCTCAGCCACGGGCATGAGCGCCATTATTATTCCGCCTTAAACAGGCCAGACTTGCCGCCTGATTTTTCGATGAGGCGCAAGTCGGTTATTTTCATGCCACGATCTACCGCCTTGACCATATCATAAAGCGTAAGGCAGGCCACTGAACAGGCGGTGAGCGCTTCCATCTCGACACCAGTTTTGCCTTCCACTTTTACGGTGGCTTCAACATCAATGACGTTTTCAATGATGGTGAAATCGACGCTGACCTTGGAAATCATCAAAGGGTGGCAGAGCGGAATGAGATCAGAGGTTTTCTTCGCGGCCATGATTCCCGCGATGCGGGCCGTTGCCAGCACATCGCCCTTTTTTGCAGTGCCGCTTGTAATGAGGACTAACGTTTCCGGCAACATTAAAACACGGGCCCGGGCTGTGGCACTGCGTGTGGTCACATCCTTGGCCGAAACATCAACCATGTGGGCATTGCCGAGGGCATCAAGGTGCGTGAGCTTGCTCATTTGGCTAGTATAGCACGGGTGGCGGCAGAAACATCCTCCTGCCGCATCAAGCTTTCGCCAATCAGAAATGTGTTGACGCCAGCTTGGGCCATACGTGCCAGATCCGTATTCAGGAACAATCCACTTTCACACACCACCATGCGGTCTTTCGGAACCATTGGAGCCAAGCGTTCGGTTGTGGCGAGGGATGTTTCAAATGTGTGCAGGTTGCGATTGTTAATGCCGATCATGGGGGACTTTAATGTCAGTGCACGGAGCATTTCTGCTTCGTCATGCACTTCAATGAGAACGTCCATGCCATGCGAGAAGGCGGTAGTTTCAAGTTCGGCTGCTAAGCCATCATCAATCATTGCCATGATGAGCAAAATGCAATCAGCACCCCAAGCACGGGCTTCGGCCACCTGATAAGTGTCGAGCATGAAGTCTTTGCGCAAGGCGGGCAGCGAGCAAGCGTTGCGAACGGCGGTGAGAAATTCTGGTGCGCCTTGGAATGAGGGCATGTCGGTGAGCACTGAGAGGCAAGCAGCTCCGCCTTCGGCATAGGCAGCTGCTAGAGCGGGTGGATTGAAGTCTTCGCGGATGAGGCCTTTTGATGGACTGGCTTTTTTAATTTCGGCAATCAAGGCATAATGGCCAGCTGCGACTTTGTTTTGCAGGGCGCTATAAAATCCGCGCGGTGCGGACGCAGCTTTGGCTTGTGCTTCCAACGCGCTGTGTGAAACGCGAAGTTTTGCAGCGGCTACTTCTTCGCGTTTATAGGTGGCGATTTTATCGAGAATGGTGGCCATTAGCTGTTTGAAACCTCAACCAAGCGCGCCAATGCTTTTGAAGCCGCACCAGATTTTATCGCATCCCGCGCCGCAATCACCCCAGTTTTAATGTCCGTCGCTTTTCCGGCTACCACTAAGGCCGCACTCGTCGTCATCACAGCGGCATCACTGAAGGCGGAGGGTTTGCCGGAGAGAACATCGCGCAAGGCTTCAGCATTGTGGGCGGCATCTCCGCCTTTTAAATCATTAGCATTAGAGCGCTGAATTCCTGCGGCCTCTGGCGTCATTTCAAAATTGCGAATTTCACCATTCTTGAGTTCGGAAATCCAAGTGGTTCCAGTCGGCACAATTTCATCCATGTCGCCTTCGCCATAACAAATCCAGCAGGCTTCAGTGCCGAGGTTTTTCAGGACGCGAGCAAGTGGTTCTACCCAAGTTTTAGAGAATACTCCGGTCACTTGGCGTTTTGCACTGGCGGGATTTGAGAGCGGGCCGAGCAAATTATAAATGGTGCGCGTGCCAAGTTCTACGCGGGTTGGGCCCACAAATTTCATCGAGGAATGATGAGCGGGTGCAAACATAAAACCCACTCCGGCTTCAGTTATGCACTCTGAAATTTTGTCTGGTGAAATATCAAGCTTCACACCCAAGGCCATGAGAACATCGGCGGCGCCTGATTTAGATGAGAGTGCGCGGTTGCCGTGCTTGGCCACTTTAAGGCCAGCGCCTGCCGCGATGATCGCAGCACAGGTTGAAATGTTATAAGAGCCAGACGCATCGCCACCGGTGCCCACAATATCAATGGCATCGGCAGGGGCCGCCACCCGCAGCATTTTTTCGCGCATGATTTCTACAGCGCCCGTGATTTCATCCACAGTCTCGCCACGCACACGTAAGGCCATCAGGAAGCCTGCGATCTGAGACGGTGTGGCATCGCCTGACATCATAATGTTGAAGGCTTCGCGGGCTTCAGCGCGAGTGAGCGGCGTTCCGTTTGCTGCCTTGGCGATGAGGGGTTTCATATCAGGCATTATTTTGCTCCCGCCATATCAAGGAAGTTTTTCAATATGGCATGGCCATGTTCAGAGGCGATGCTTTCAGGGTGAAACTGCACGCCATGCACATTGAGCGTTTTGTGTTGCAGGCCCATGATAATGCCATCAGTTTCGGCGGTCACTTCCAAGCAATCTGGCAGTGTTGCGCGATCAACCACCAGTGAATGATAGCGCGTGGCATTAAAGCCATTGGGGATGTTTTTGAAAACGCCTTTGCCTTCGTGCTGAACCGAAGAAATTTTACCGTGCATTTGCATTGGTGCCCGAACAACGTTACCGCCAAAAGCTTCGCCCATGGCTTGCTGGCCGAGGCACACACCAAACAGCGGAATTTTTCCGGCGGCTTCCTTGACGAGATCAATAATGATGCCCGCTTGCGAAGGCGTGCCGGGGCCCGGTGAAATGACAATGGCGGAGGGCCGTGCGGACATCACTTGGCCAACACTGATTTTATCATTGCGGTGAACCACAGTTTCAGCGCCAAGGTCACCGAGAAAATGATAAAGGTTCCAAGTGAAGCTATCATAATTATCAATCAGAATAATCATTGGGCTCTCCCAGCGCGGCCCGCAAAGCGCACGGCCTCTTCAGCGGCGCGGAACAGGGCTTTGGCTTTGTTGATGCATTCTTCATGTTCGCTTTGCGGGTTGCTATCGGCCACAACGCCTGCACCCGCCTGCACATACATTTTGCCATCTTTTACGATTGCCGTGCGCAACACAATGCAAGTGTCCATCTCGCCATCGGCACCGAAATAGCCCACACAGCCACCATAGATGCCGCGCTTATTTTTCTCTAGTTCGTCGATAATTTCCATGGCCCGCACTTTGGGAGCGCCTGAAACCGTGCCAGCTGGGAAGCCTGCTACTAAAGCATCAATCATGTCATGCTTTTTGTCGAGTTTTCCTTCAACATTTGAAACAATGTGCATCACTTGGCTGTAATATTCCAAGATGAATTTGTCAGTGACTTTGATAGAGCCGATTTCAGCCACACGGCCCACATCATTCCGGCCTAAATCAAGCAACATCAAATGTTCGGCGCGTTCTTTGGGATCGGCGAGAAGTTCTTCGGCGAGTGCTCGATCCTCAGTGGGTGTTGCACCCCGGCGGCGTGTGCCTGCAATAGGGCGGATCGACACTTTGCCATCGCGCACACGCACTAAAATTTCAGGACTGGAGCCAACAACTGCGAAGCGATCAAAATTTAAGTAATAGAGAAATGGCGAAGGATTGACGCGGCGCAGAGCGCGGTAGAGCGAAAAGGGTGGCAGAGCGAAATCGGTTTCAAAGCGCTGCGAGAGCACGGCTTGGAAAATATCGCCTGCTGCAATGTAATCTTTCGCCTTCAAAACCATGGCACGATATTCGGCAGCATCGGTGTTGGAGATCGGCGCTGTGATGGCGGGTGTATCAGCCTCCCGCATGGTCATGTCTATAGGGCGGTCGAGGCTATCGATCACTTCAGAAATACGTTCCCCCGCACGGGCATAGGCGGCGCGGGCCGAAACTGCTTTATCAGGATAGACTGGCGAGGTGACGGTAACTTCATCACGCACTGAGTCAAAAATTGCCATAACCGTGGGGCGGATCATCATGCCATCGGGCAGGCCCATGGTGTCTGGATTTGGTTCTGGCAAATCCTCCATCAGGCGCACCATGTCGTAGCCCAAATAGCCAAACACGCCAGCGGCCATTGGGGGCGCATCTTCGGGAAGTTCAATGCGGCTTTCTTTGAGCAATGTGCGAAGGCTGCTTAGAGGGTCTTGGGCTGTTGTTTCAAATGGCCCATCGCCATCACTAAGCGCATGGCGGTTGAGGCTGGCTGCATTGCCTTGAACTTTCCAAATCACATCAGGGTTCATGCCGATGATGGAATAACGCCCGCGCACGGCACCACCTTCAACTGATTCCAGCAGGAATGAATAACGGGCATTGCGCGAGAGTTTAAGCATGGCAGAAACTGGCGTTTCTAAATCGGCCACCAGCCTTGTGGCAACAACTTGCGCTTGGCCTTTATCATAAGCCAGCGCAAATTCTTCATATGTTGGCGAGATAATCATGGGCGGTTAGTTTGCTCAAGGTTCATCAAAGTTGGAGCCGGAATTTTGCTTCCACAGTTCTTCATTTACGGTCACATTGGCATTTTTCCGTAAGGCTGCCACAAAGCTATTGGCAATTTCGTTGGCGAAGGCAGCACCAATTTCTTCTTGCAGCTTGGTAATCTCTGGTGAGGTTGCCATGAGGGCAGGGAGCGTGAGTTTGGCAACCTGCATCACGCGCGCAGTTTTGCCGTCGCCTTCGAGTGACCATGCAAAGCCTTGATCCGGTTGATCAAACAATGAAACAACTGCGGCACCATCAAAATCTTCAGAGGTTTCGTTGCGCTTTAAGCCACTTGCAGTCTTAACGGTGGCGGATAATTTTGCTGCAAGTGCATCCAGAGTTGCGCCAGCTTTCGCCTCAACCAGAAGCGCCTTGGCTTTGCTTGTGGCAAGTTCGCGCAATTTTGTCGCCACCACATCTTTGGTCACATCAGCCTTCACATCAGCCAATGGTTTCAAGCCAGGTGGTGTTATTTCGCGCACTTCATACCACACATAAGTATCGCCAATTGGCAAAGCATCTTCCGAATTGCCAACATCGCTTAGGAAAGCGGCTTTAAGCACTTCGTCCTTTGAAACAAGTTCAATATCCTTGCCCGCCTTGTCTTGGCCAACGGCACTGATGGCTGGAACCAGCACGAAGGGAATTCCAGCGCGTTCAGCAATTTGTTCGAATGGAGTTTGAGCAGCGCGCGCATCTTCAACAGAATTATAAATCGCGGTGATTTCTTCGCGGGCCTTTTCGATCTTCAATCGTGTGGCAAGCTTATCCTTCACATCATCCAATGTTGATTGTTTTTCTGGGGCAATGACTGCTGCCTTGAGAATAACTGTCGCAAGACTTCCAACCACGGGATCGCTCACGGCATTCAGAGGCAAAGCAAATGCAGCATCAGCGATTTTCGCATCGAGGAAATCACCTTTCTGACGGTCCTTTAATGTAATGTCAGCTTCGGTCGCTTTCAGTTCACCAGCGATTTTCATAAAGTCTTCGCCAGCGGCAAGGCGTGCCTTGGCTTTGGTTGCGGCATCAAGATTTGGAAATGTGAGTTGCAGAATGGTGCGCTTTTCGGGAGCGAAATAATCCAACTTATATTGTTCATAGCCTGCGGCAATTTCTTCAGGGGAGACTTGCATGCGTGTTGAAACTGTGGCCGGATCGACGGACATTACGGCAATCGAACGATATTCAGGCGCGGTGTAGGCCGCAGGCGTCAGCTCATATTGCTTTTTAAGTTCGTCATCGGTGATGGCCGGAAGATCAGCTTCGGTCACGGTGAAAGTGAAATATTTTGATTCACGGCTTTCACCACGATATTGCGCTAAGGCAAGGTTTAAAACCTTTGGCAATTTTATTTTTGCTTCGGCTGGGTTGATCACAAAGTTGCGCAAGGCAACGGTTTTTTCGTTCGCCACATAATCAGTTTCAGCAATGCCATTTTGCTGCAACAAGCTGCGAAACAATGCGGGGTCAAAATTACCCTTAGCATCATGGAACATTTTATTGTCAGCAATGGATTGGCCAATGGCGCTGTTGGGAACAGCCAGTTGCAATTTAGCCGCTTGCGCTTGCACAGCGGCAGCATTGATCAGGTTTTCCAAAACTGTTCTGTCCACACCCATGCGCTTGGCATCATCAATGGTCAGGTTCTGCCCAGATTGCGCCGACAAGTTTTTTAGCATGCGCTGCAAGGCTACATTATATTCTGGTTGGCGGATGGTTTGCCCAGCCACATGCACCAAATCTTTCGGGCCCCAGCCAGACCAAGACAAAATATCGCCTAAGAAGGACGTGGACACATCTTTAATGCCCCAAACGCCGAAGCTCATCACCAAAAGCCCCATCAACACCTTGGCAACCCAAGTTTTGGCGGCAACACGCAAGAATTCCATCAATAGTTCCTTTCAGGCAGGGGCAGGCAAATCGCTAGTAGATTCATCATAGGTAACCGCGTTTCTTCTCGCAAGTGCGGCATGTGTTTGCTATGTAGCCAGAAAGCAACAGATTCAAGAGGATATTATGGCTGCAATCGCAATTAAACCACTGGTGGCTGGCAACTGGAAAATGAATGGCAACACCACCATGTTGAAAGAGCCACGTTTACTGGCCAGCATGTTGCGCAGCGCCAAAGCCAAATGCGATGTGATGATTTGCCCGCCAGCAACTTTAATTGGCCAAGTTAAATCTGTTCTGCGCGGCAGCAAGATTAAAACTGGTGGTCAAGATTGCCATATGGCTGCCAGTGGCGCGCA
>JANLPA010000046.1:0-3874 GCA_031366855.1 Hyphomicrobiales bacterium
CGAAGTACATGCTTTGATCGGACAAAACGGTGCAGGCAAGTCTACAATGATCAAGATTTTGACTGGCTATGTATCGAAAGATTCCGGCGAAATCAGTTTTGATGGCGCGGCATTTTCTGCCCGTTCTCCACAAGATGCGCAGGCCAAGGGCATCAGTACGATTTACCAGGAAATCAATCTCGTTCCGTACCGTTCAATCACCGAAAACATTTGTCTGGGCCGTGAAAAGCGCCGATTTGGCTTGCTTGATTGGAGTGCCATGCATGCCGAAGCAAAGCACCTGATGGCGCGTTTCAACATTGATATTGATGTGCGCAAGCCACTTATGGCGTTCAACACTGCCACGCAGCAAATGGTGGCAATTGCCCGCGCCATAGGCTTTGATGCGAAGCTAGTCATCATGGACGAACCAACCTCATCGCTTGACGAACGTGAGGTAGCCGTTCTCTTTGAGGTGATCCGCCAGCTCAAGAACTCAGGCATTTCTGTGATCTTTGTGAGCCATAAACTGGATGAACTTTATGCTGTATGTGACCGAGTAACAATTATGCGCGATGGCAAGACGATAAAAACTGCACAGATGAAATCAATCAGCAAAATCGAACTGGTTGCCAGTATGCTAGGTCGTGACGTCGCTCAGGTTTCAAAACATGCCACGGCGTTTGGTGGCCGCAAAAACGCAACTGGCGATACCATTCTCGAAGCCTTCAATCTCGCTGCCGGGCATAAGGTCCAGAATGTTTCGCTCAGCGTCAAGCGCGGCGAGATTGTGGGTCTGGCCGGCCTTCTTGGTGCCGGGCGTACCGAAACCGCGCGACTGATCTTTGGAGCCGATAAAGCCCAAAAAGGATCGCTGACACTGGAGGGTAAAGCTTTCAATCCTGCGGAACCTATTGACGCGATTAGCGCTGGTGTTGGGTTTTCATCAGAAGACCGCAAGGTTGAAGGTATTATCCCGGACATGTCGGTGGCCGAAAACATGACGCTGGCTTTGATGCCACAATTGACCAAGATGGGCGTGGTTGATGTTGACCAACAGCGCGTTCTCGTTGAAAAGTTTATCAAAAGGCTTGGGGTGAAATGTAGTGGCCCAGACCAACGTATCCGTGAGCTTTCGGGCGGCAACCAGCAGAAAGTCTTGCTTGCCAGATGGCTGGCAATGAATCCCAAACTTCTCATTTTGGATGAGCCCACGCGCGGCATTGACGTGGGAGCGAAGGCTGAAATACAGACCATCATAAAAGAGCTGGCAGACCAGGGATTGGCAGTGCTTATGATCTCATCCGAGCTGGAAGAAATCATCGAAGGGTCTGATCGGGTCTTTGTGCTGCGTGAAGGTCACAATGTGGCTGAATTTGCGGAAAAGGGTATCACCGAAGAAGCAGTCATGGGCGCCATGGCTCACGGCAGTTCCGACGAAAAAGGGCTAAACCCATGAGCGAGATTGTAGTGACAAAAAGCAATACGGAAGAAGGTTTTAGAATCGGGAGCTTCCTCACGCGAAATGCAACTCTGGTTGCATTGGTGGCACTGATTTTGTTCAATGTCATTTTCACGAACCATTTCATTTCGATCCAGACTCTGAATGTTAACCTGACGCAGGTCGCCACAATTGTCATCGTTGGTGTCGGCATGACACTCGTTATTGCCACCGGCGGAATTGACCTTTCAGTTGGTTCATTGATGGCCATTTCAGGGGCCATTGCCCCCCTAATTTTCCTTGGCACAGCAGTCAAGATCAACGAAATCCACCTGGCGGTTGCTGTTGGTATGGTAACCGCCGTATTGGCAGCAGGTGCCTTTGGCTGGTTCAATGGTTGGCTCATCACACGCTTTCGCATTCAGCCCATCATTGCCACGCTTGTGTTATTCATAGCAGGGCGCGGTATCGCGCAAGTTTCAACCAACGGTAATCTTCAACCTTTCAAAGTTTTTGAGTTCCAGTGGATTGGATTGGGGCGGTTGTTTGGTATTCCGGCGCAAGTTATTATCATGGTGATCCTCGTTGCAGCCGCAGCATGGGTCTTGCGCCGTTCGTTGTTCGGACGCCAGATATTAGCCATTGGTGGCAATGAAAATGCAGCCCGCTTGGCTGGCATCCCCGTCGCCAGTGTCAAGCGCTGGGTCTATTGCATAAGCGGACTTTGTTCGGGAATTGCCGGCCTCGTAACGATTGCCATAAACTCATCCAGCGATGCCAATCTTGTGGGCTTGGGGATGGAGTTAGATGCCATTGCAGCGGTGGCCGTCGGCGGCACGCTGCTGAGCGGGGGGCGTGCGACAGTCACTGGCACATTGATTGGTGCTTTGATCATTCAACTCGTGCGCTACACGCTGCTTGCCAATGGTGTGCCCGATGACGTTGCAAAATTGGTCAAGGCTTTGTTGATCGTACTTGCTGTTTGGTTACAGCGTCAGAGCAGAGCATAAATTATGAAAAAAACGTCTTTGCTCTCGTTGTTGTCCAGTCAAGGTGTAGTCATCGCACTTGCATTGCTGCTCCTGTTTGGTTGGCTACGCTACGATAATTTCTTAGGTCTTTTCAATATTACAAGTGTGCTGCGCTACAACTCCATGTTCGCTCTTGTGGCCTTGGGAATGTGCTTCGTCATCATGACGGGTGGCATTGATCTGTCAGTGGGCTCTACCGCAGCATTGGGCAGTGTTGTTGCTGCACTGCTGAGCCAATATGGAATGCTTATTGGTACTTTAGGCGGAGTCGCTGCAGGCCTCTGCATTGGTATCCTGAATGGATTTCTAATTGTCCGGCTCCGCATTCTACCTTTCATTGCTACACTGGCAACGATGCTAGCAGCAAATGGATCTGCTCTCCTGCTCGCTCAGGATCAGTCAGTATCAGTTTCCTATGACGGCACTTTTGTCAGTTTGGGGCAAGGTGACCTAGCCTATATTCCAATCCCGGCATTGATCGCAGTAGTCGCTTATCTGATTAGTTCCGTTGTTCTAAACTTCACCGGTACTGGGAGGGCAGTTCTCGCAATTGGCGGAAATGAAGATGCGAGCCGAATGATGGGGCTGCCCGTTGATCGGGTAAAATTCTTGGTTTACGGTCTGAGCGGTGGCCTGTCAGGATTGGCTGGCGTCATACTTGCTTCTCAGTTTGGCGCGGGTCAACCTATTGAAGGCGTGGGCTGGGAGCTTTTTGCAATCGCCTCTGTCGTTGTAGGCGGCACGTTGCTGACCGGCGGCGTCGGGTCGGTAGGAGCCACGCTGGCAGGTGTCATGTTGCTTGGGATCATCTTTAACGTTTTGAATTTTGAGAATGGACTAGGTTGGATTTCACTATCTGCCTATTGGCAATCAGTTATCCGCGGTTTGTTCTTACTAGCTGTCGTCATCCTTCAGTCGCGATTAACATCAAAAGAAATAAAAACCTGAACCGCTCGGGATTGCCTGAGACTGATTTATTTAAGTTATGCTGCCATGGCGGATTGTCGATGGCGGCGTGGTAGTTTTGCTCGGCTTCGGCGGGTGGAATGTTGCCGATGGGCTCCAGTAATCTTCTGTGATTGAACCAATCAACCCATTCCAGTGTTGCAAACTCAACGGCTTCAAATGAGCGCCAAGGCCCACGTCGGTGGATCACTTCGGCTTTGTAAAGGCCGTTGATAGTTTCGGCGAGAGCGTTATCATAGCTGTCGCCAACGCTGCCGACCGAAGGCTCGATACCAGCTTCCGCCAATCGTTCAGTGTATTTGATGGAGAGGTATTGGGCAGATTCAAGCGGTCGTCGCAACACCCACATCCTACTACCTCGCAAGGAATTGGTCGAGGACTTCGGCGGGAGTTTTCCAGCCGAGGGTCTTCCGAGGTCTTGTGTTGATGGCGTGAGCAACCGCGTCCAGTTCTATGG
>JANLPA010000059.1:0-11705 GCA_031366855.1 Hyphomicrobiales bacterium
TCTGGTCACGGGGGACCGCACCGTGCAAACGGTGCTCACCATCTATCCCAAAGATGCGAATGGCAAACAAAATTGGGAACTTGCCGATGGTGCCACACTTTACGATGTAACACACCTACGCTGCCGTGCAGCGCGCTATACTGCCAGTGCGAACAGCAAGGCCTGTACGCCAGGCATGGTTGATGCAAATAGATTTCCGGTGCCACCGGGTGATAAAATGCCAATGATCAGCGGATGTGACGCACAAGACTACGCTGTTTTATTTATCGTCGGCGTTGAAGAATAATCAATGCAAAATCTGTTCGAGGAACAATTTCGTTCGCGGGCTCTTCGGCTTTAGGAAGAACTCATTTGGTTCATTTTCTTCAACGATCTGACCTTGATCCATAAAGATCACGCGGTTGGCAACTTGCCGCGCGAAGGCCATTTCGTGGGTTACGCAGAGCATGGTCATGCCGCCTTGGGCGAGATCAACCATCACGTCGAGAACTTCTTTGATCATTTCAGGGTCAAGTGCTGAGGTGGGTTCATCAAACAGCATGATCTTTGGGTTCATGCACAGTGCGCGCGCAATCGCCACGCGTTGCTGTTGACCGCCAGAAAGTTGGCCCGGATATTTCAGCGCTTGCTCTGGAATTTTTACGCGTGTGAGAAACTTCATCGCAGTTTCTTCGGCCTTCGCTTTGGGTTCTTTCCGCACCCACATGGGAGCAAGCGTGCAATTTTCTAGCACTGTTAAATGCGGGAATAAATTGAAGTGTTGGAACACCATGCCCACCTCGCGGCGCACATCGTCGATATTCTTGATATTGGTAGTGAGCGGAATACCGTCCACAAGAATATCGCCCTGCTGATGTTCTTCCAGACGGTTGATGCAGCGGATCATGGTGGATTTGCCTGAGCCGGACGGGCCGCAGATCACAATGCGTTCGCCCTTTTTCACATCAAGGTTGATATCGCGCAACACATGAAATTGGCCATACCATTTATTAACGCTTTTCATAACGACGGCGGATTCAGTCATGTTTACCTCGTGTAACTGGTGTTGAGCTTGCGCTCAATGAATTGCGAATAGCGCGACATGGAAAAGCAGAAGGCCCAGTAGATGAGCGCCAGTGTAAAATAGCCTGTGTTGCCGGTTTGCGCGGAAGCCCACTTGGCATCGTTGAAGCCTGACTGCACAATGTTGAACAAATCAAATATGCCAATGATGGAAACCAAGCTTGTGTCTTTGAACAGGCTGATGAAGCTGTTCACGATACCGGGGATCACCACCTTCAAAGCTTGCGGCATAACGATGAGCAACATCATGCGCCAATAAGAGAGGCCCACCGCCATTGAGGCTTCATATTGCCCTTTAGGAATGGCTTGCAAGCCACCGCGCACCACTTCGGCCATATAGGCAGCGGAGAAGAGGCCAACACCCACAAGCGCCTTCAACAATTTATCGGGGTTGATGCCGGGGGGCATGAACAGCGGGAACATAACCGAGGCCATGAACAGCACCGTGATTAAGGGCACGCCGCGCACAATTTCAATGAAGCCTGTGCAAAGCGTGCGCACCACTGGCATTTCCGAGCGCCTGCCTAATGCCAGTAGAATGCCCAATGGGAGAGAGGCAACAATTCCCGTGATCGCTACGATGAGAGTGACCAGCAAGCCGCCCCATTGTTCAGTGCCAACAGCTTCAAGTCCAAAGCGGCCACCTGTTAGCAGAACATAGGCGATGATTGGGAAAGCCACGAAGAAGAATAGTGCATTCCAACCTTTGTAAGGAATCTTTGGAATGAGCAGTCCTGCCATTGATAGGCCGCCCAACAAAAACACAGTGTTGGCGCGCCAGCGTTCTTCGATAGGGTAAAATCCGTAAACCCATTGCAAGGCCTTGGCTTGAACGAAAGGCCAGCAGGCCCCTGCTCCCGGCGCATTGCAAGGTTCGCGGTCAGCCGCTGTCCAAACTGCATTGACAACAGCCCATTGGAAGATTGACCAAAAGGCCCAAGCCAAGAATAACGCGATGACGATTGTGCCAAGACCACTGAGGGGTGTTGGGGCAAAACGCTCACGCAGCTTTGCCAAAAGACCCGCTGTGCTGGTGGGAGCTGGCAGTTTAGGAGCGTCAATCGTTCTCACATAATTTAGCGTCATCGCTCAGCGCTCCACCAGTTTCATGCGGCTGTTAAACCAATTCATGAAGGCCGCCGTGAGCAAGCTCAGGCTTAAATAAACCACCATGAGAATGAACACCACCTCGATGGCCTTGCCGGATTGGTTGTTAACCGTGCCACCGGCATACATCAAATCAGGAAAACCAACCGCAATGGCGAGCGATGAGTTCTTGGTGAGATTAAGATACTGGCTGGCCAGTGGCGGGATGATAACGCGCATGGCCTGGGGGATAATCACCAATCGCAAGGCCATGCCACGGCTCAAACCCAAAGCGCTTGAGGCTTCCGATTGACCATGGCTCACGGCTTGAATGCCACTGCGCACAGTTTCGGCAATGAAGGTGGCACTGTAAACAATCAGAGCAATTAACAGCGCTGCCATTTCAGGCACCATGGTCATGCCGCCAGCGAAATTGAAGCCTTTCAATTGAGGATAATCAAAGTTCAGTGGCCAGCCCGCCAGTGCCAAGCCAACGAAGGGTGATAAAATAATGATGGGAATCGAAATCAACCAAACGGGTGTAATTTTTCCGGTCTCATCTTGGCGCTTGCGGGCGCGTTTGCGGAACAGCCAAGTGCCCACCAGCGCTGCCGCTAAAAACAGCAACCCAATCCACGCACCCGAGCCAAAATTTGGGTGCGGCATAACAATGCCTTTTTTGCTGAGGAACACAACACCAAAAAGACTGTGTGCATCCTTCACACCAGGCAAAGGTTTTAACACCAGCGCATACCACATAAAAATTTGCAGCAGCAAAGGTATGTTGCGAATGAGCTCAATATAGAGCGTTGCTGCCCCTGCTACAACGCGGTTTTTTGAAAGGCGCATAACGCCAACAATAAACCCGATGATGGTGGCGAAGATAATGCCAAGCACTGCTACCAAAATGGTGTTTAACAAGCCCGCAACAATGGCGCGGCCATATGTGGAGTTAGATGTGTATTCAATCAGCGAAGTGCTGAGATCAAAACCCGCGGCTTGCGTGAGAAAATCAAAGCCAAAATTCTGATTGAGTTTTTTGAGGTTGGCTTGCGTGTTGCCAATTATTTCATAAAGACCCCATAATAACAACAGCACGACAATTATCTGCGAGGCATAACCTCTGATTTTTGGATTGTAAAACCACGAAACACCGCCAGCTGCGGCAGGCGGCGGCGCAGATTCTAAGTGTGGAGAATTTGTTGTCATGAAGATGACCTGTCAAAAAAAGAGCCCGTGCTCAGCACAGGCTCTCTATTTCTGATGTTAGCGGATTGGCGGAGCGTATTGCAGGCCGCCAGCGTTCCACAACGCGTTTTTACCGCGAGCGATTTTCAATTGAGCCAAATTGCGCTCAAAGATTTCGCTATAATTGCCAACTTGCTTGACGATGTTATAGGCCCAATCTGGGCCAAGGCCGAGACCTTTGCCAAAATCATTGTCGGCATCGGTGCCGTCTGGATTCTTCACTTTGACAGATAGCAAACGTTGAATTTCAGGATTGGTTGAGGTTTTCATTTCATCAACATTAGCAGATGTTACGCCCAGTTCCTCAGCGTTCAATGTTGCGTAGTAAGTCCACTTCACAATGCTGAACCATTGGTCATCGCCTTGGCGCACAACTGGACCAAGTGGTTCCTTCGAAATAATTTCGGGCAGAACCATATGATCAGCTGGGTTCGCGAATTTCAGCACTTCAGCATAGAGGCCTGATTGGTCCGTGGTGAACACATCGCAACGGCCTTCTTGATAGGCCTTCAGAACTTCTTCGTTCTTTTCGAAAGCCACGATCTTATATTCCATCTTGTTAGACTTGAAATAATCGGCAAGATTCAATTCGGTGGTGGTGCCGGTTTGGGTGCAAACGGAAGCGCCATTCAGTTCCTTGGCCGACTTTATGCCAAGCTTGGTTGGAACCATGAAGCCTTGACCATCATAATAAGTTACGCCAGCAAACGAGAGGCCCAAAGATGTATCGCGGCTCATGGTCCAAGTTGAGTTGCGCGAAAGCATATCGATGGCCCCAGATTGTAATGCTGTGAAGCGCTCTTTAGCCGACAAAGGAGAATACTTCACCTTTGTAGCATCACCCAAAACAGCAGCGGCTACGGCTTTGCAGAAATCAACGTCTAGGCCAGTCCAGTTGTTGTTTTCATCAGGATTGGAGAACCCAATCAAACCTTGGCTAACGCCGCATTGAACAAAGCCCTTGGCTTTCACATCATCGAGTGTGGTGGCGTTGGCTGCAACGGCTAAACCGCTGAATGCGGATGCCAGAACCAGTGCTTTAAATAATTTCATAGTCATTCTCCCTAAAACGCTTAAATCCCATTGTATCGATTGCTCGCTGTTCTAATGCAGCTTGGAAATAGTAGAGCCGCAAATTTAGCTGAGGTCAAGTCAAACCGCTTTGAATGCGGATTGCAGGCGTTATTTTCGTAGGGGCGCAACCAGCAAACGAAACGCGCGGTCGATTGGTGTTATCATGCTGCCGATGGCTGTTTCTAAAGCCGTATCTTTATGGCCTAAGCCGAAGCTAAATATTTCGCCTTTGCGCGGCACATAAAGCGTGCCGAATAACCAATCAAAAACTGACAAGCAATAGCCTAGATTTTTGTCGAAATGTTTTGGGTTGGTGGAGTGGTGCACCTGATGATGGGCTGGCGCTTGAACAATGTGGCCAAGAAGACCTGTTGCATAAACTGGCAGTTCTGAGTGACGCAAATGCAGAATTGTAAACCAGAAGGCCATGGAAATATAATTTGCCGTCATCGGGTTTACAACTTGAGCAGCTTCGCCAAAATACCAAACCATGGGTCCTTGCACGAAGCAGGATGCGCCGCCCATAAGAAGCGGGAAAAGGGCCAATTCCAGTGGGTGCTGCCGCCATTCAGTGAGGGGGGTTAAAACTTCGGCAGAGTGGTGCACTTTATGAAATTCCCAGAGAGCCGGAATTTTATGCATCATAAAATGCGATATCCAATAACCAAATTCGGCTGCCATAAAAACCAGCGCCATTGTGATTGCAGTGATTAGATAGCTTGGGCCATGGGCAGCGGGAGGAGAACCGAACATGGCACTAAGCGCTGCAACTGTGCCTGGCACAGTGAAATATGTGAGCCCGCCCACCAACAAAACTTGCAGCAAAATATAATAAGCGCCGAAGAAAAACAATTTGAGATCAAGCAATGTGGACGCGTGGCGCACGATGCGGCGCGGCAAAATTATTTGCAAGGCACCCTTAACCGAAAGCTTGCTGCGGCGTTTCACAATCAGATAAAGCACAATGGCCGTAAGGGCAGCACCAATATATGTTGGCGCATAGAATTGCGAATCTTGCGAGGTGAGCAGGAACAGTGGGAATGAAAGATTCTTTAAGAGACCCGCAAAAAATTCCATATAAAAAGCCCTTGGCTGCGCGAAGCTTTGGTGCTTCGCGCATATCAAGGGCGATTAATGCTGGTACTGGCTTAACGCTGGGTTAAACGACCAGCTTAGTAGTTATCCATGCAATCTTGATAGGCCAGATAGTAAATCTGCTTTTTCTTTTCAGCGCCGTTAATTGCGCCAAGCATGGTGCCGCCGACTGCGCCAAATGCCAAACCAGGAACAACACCTTTTTTGCCATTTAGCAAGCCACCTAAAAGTGCACCACCCGTAGCGCCTGCCACAAGTCCAGTGCCCACGCTGCCATTGGCATAATGATCTGCTTGTTTTTTCGCATAGGCTTTGCAAATTTGCCGTGGGCTTTTAGCAAAGCTCACGTCAGCGGTTGCCACCATTGAGGCAGAAGCGAGTGCGAGGCCGAGGATGACTGATAATGTACGTTTCATATTAACTTCTCCAGTTTTGATGTTGCAACCTTAAATGACAGTATATGAACTGAATATGAATTATTCGAGGCGGGCGGGAAAACCTGTCGCACGCAAATCAGTTTGTAGCACATCTTCCAGCAATTTGGCGATTTGTGTGGATTGGGCTTGGCCACCATAAGCCGCTTTGCCTTTTACGAAAGTTTGATTGGTCAGGCTGGCCAAATCCAAGGGCACGCCGAATTCCTTGCCAAAATTCATGGCAAAGCCCAAGTCTTTCAAGGCTAAATCCATCGTAAAAGCAATATCATAGCTGCCATTCAGAATGAGTTGGCCTTCGGTTTCATGCACAAAACTGGTGCCGCTGGAGGCCGTTATAGCTTTCCATGCTTGGCCGAGGTCAAGTCCGCCGCGCTTGGCCAACATTAAAGCTTCGGCATCGGCCACCAGATGGATGAAGGCCAACATGTTGGTGATCACTTTGATCACAGCGGCTGAGCCAATGGGCCCCATGTGAAACATTTTGTTGCCTATGGCTTCAAGTGCTTTGTGATGGAGTTCAAATAAATTTTTGTCTCCAGCTGCTAAAACGGTAATTTCCCCACGCGCTGCGAGGTGTACGCCACCGGTTACAGGTGCTTCCAGAGTGCGAACACCTTTGGCTGTGGCCATGGCGGCCAAGCGGATTATTTCATCGCGGCCATTGGTGGAGTTTTCAATCCAGGTGGAGCCGGGCTTCAAACCTTGGAGAAGTTCGGTGAGGACTTTTTCGGATACTATAGGGGATGGCAGACAGGTGAAAACGTGGTCAACTTGCTCGGCCAGAATTCTTGGTGTGGCCGCCCATTTCGCTCCGGCCTTTACATGCCTTTCGCCCAAGGCAGGGTTGAGATCATAGACCATGAGGTCAAAGCCAGCCTTGATCAAACTCATCGCAATGTGACCCCCAAGATTGCCAAGGCCGATGTACCCGTATTTCATTTTTGTTACTCGCTTAAATTGCTGCCAATGCTTCGAGGCTCTTCGCTTCGCTACGAGCACCTCAGCATGAGGGAAGTTGAGAAGCCCTCACCCCGAGTGGCCGCTCAATGATGTGGTTAAACATTGATCGGATGATTCGTCATTTCCAAATGCAGCTTCGTTCCGGTGTAAGGATGAGCCAAAGCCACCTCCTCATTCAATTCCACGCCAAGGCCAGGTTCAGTTGGGGGGATCACATAGCCCTGCTCCCAGCGGATCGGTTTTTTCAGAAGCTTGGAATAAAATCCGCCGAAAGTTTCGATACTTTCCAAGATTAGAAAGTTTGGCAGTGAAGTTCCGTATTGTATATTGGCCGCAGCTTCGATGGGGCCTGCATAAAGATGGGGCGCGATCTGCGCGTAATTCACTTCCGCCATGCCAGCAATTTTCTTGGCTTCCCACAGGCCTCCCACACGGCCTAAGGCCATTTGCAGAATTGATGCGGCGCGCAATTCGAGCACGCGGCCAAATTCATATTTCGTAGTCAGGCGTTCGCCTGTCGCAATGGGGATGGATGTGCCACGCGCCACCAAAGCCATTTCTTCGGGTCGATCTGGTGGTGTGGGTTCTTCAAACCACAAGGGATTATAGGCTTCTATTTGTTTAGCAAAACGAATGGCGCCTGAGGCAGTGAATTGGCCATGGGTGCCGAACAGCAAGTCCGCTTTATTGCCCACGGCTTCTCTGATGAGTTTGCAGAATTTGGCGCAAAGCTCCATCGATTCCAATGAAGGCTGGCGCGGGTCGAAGGATGAGTATGGTGCTGCTGGATCAAACTTAATTCCCGTGAAGCCCAACTTGGCATAGTGTGCGGCGCGTTCGGCTGAGGCTTCGGCATTCCAATAAATTGAATCGTCTTGGCCTTTGGCAAGATCAGGATAAATGTAAGTGTATGAGCGCAGCTTCTCGTGAACGCGGCCCCCGAGCAATTCATAAATCGGCTTGTTCAAAGATTTGCCAATGATGTCCCACAGCGCAATTTCCAAACCAGAGAGAACCCCCATCAAGCTCACATCAGGGCGCTGGGTGAAGCCGGAGCCATAAACTTTGCGCCACAGACTTTCGATGTGGAATGGGTCCATGCCTTCCACATAACGCCCGAATGTGTCTTCAATCATCGCGGTCATCGCAGTGGGGCCAAAGGTTGCGCAATAACATTCGCCATAGCCCACAATGCCATTGTCGGTGGTGAGTTTCACAAAGGTGAAATAGCGCCCGCCCCAGCCCGGTGGTGGGTTACCGACGATGAAGACTTTGAGATCTTTAATTTTCATGGGTCGTCCCTCATCACAATTCAATTCACTATCTCAGATAATTCCGCGCTTCGATACGGTTATGAATTGAACCCCCATGCAATTTTTTTCACCACTCACCCGTCTTGCCAAAGCAGCGTGGGCTGGTCCACACAGTGGCGATGAGCGACAGTTATGATTTTATTATCGTGGGTGCAGGTTCGGCTGGCTGTGTGCTGGCCGAGCGCTTGACTGCTAGTGGCCGCCATAAGGTTTTACTTTTGGAAGCTGGGGGCAGTGACCGCCGATTTTATATTTCGATGCCGCTTGGCTATGGCAAACTATTCTATGATCCAACTGTGAATTGGCTTTATAAATCTGAGCCAGACGAAGGTTTGGCCGGACAACAAGATTTTTGGCCGCGTGGCAAAGTTTTGGGCGGATCGAGTTCCATCAATGCCATGGTTTATATTCGGGGTGCCGCTGAAGATTTTGACGGTTGGAAGCGCGCAGGAAACCAAGGCTGGGGCTGGGATGATGTGCTGCCCGCTTATAAAGCTTTGGAAGATAATGAAGCTGGTGCTGATGATTATCGCGGGGTTGGCGGGCCACTGTTCATCAGCCATAACACGCGAGATCGACACGCGTTGTGTAATCCATTTATTGCTGCGGCTAATGCCGCTGGCGTGCCTTACAATTCTGATTTCAATGGCACCGTGCAAGAAGGTGTTGGTCATTATCAAATGACTATTAAAAATGGCCGGCGCAATTCTGCGGCGCGGGCGTTTTTGCGGCCTGCCATGAAGCGCAAGAACTTGCGCGTGGAAACTGGGGCGCATGTTATGCGGGTTTTGTTTGATGGCACGCGGGCCACTGGTGTTGAATATCAGCAGAATAGCGTGGCAAAAATCGCGAAGGCAACGCGCGAAGTTATCCTTTCTGGGGGTGCCGTAAATTCACCACAGCTGTTGCAACTTTCAGGCATTGGCCCTGCCCCGCTATTGAAATCTTTGGGAATTGCAGTCGTCAAGGCTAACGCCAATGTGGGTGCGCATCTCCAAGACCATGTGGGGATCAATTATACATTCCGCATGAAAGTGCCAACGCTGAATGATGAGCTTCGGCCTTGGTGGGGGAAGCTTCGCGTGGGGCTTAAATATTTGCTCACGCAGACTGGACCTTTAAGTTTGAGCATCAATCATGGTGGTGGCTTTTTCCGCACCAGTGCCAAACACAAGCGGTCCAATATGCAGCTTTATATGCAGGCGTTTTCAACCTTGCTGCCAAAGCCTGGCGAGCGGCCCATTCTGTCGCCTGATCCTTTTTCCGGCCTGTCGTTGGGCCTCTCAAATTGCCTGCCCACCAGCCGAGGAGAAATTATGATTTCATCGGCGGACCCATTCAAGCATCCGCGCATAACACCCAATGCGCTTTCAACAGCTCACGATACGGAAGAGATGTTAGAGGCTGTGAAATTTTTACGGATGCTTGCGGCGCAGAAACCACTGGCGGATTTGATAGCGGAAGAATTGCGCCCGGGGCCAGCTTTGCAAAGTGATGATGAGTTGATTGCCGATTTCCGCAAACGCAGTGGTACGGTCTATCACCCCTCCTGCACCTGCCGCATGGGGCCTGATGCGAAGACTTCCGTGGTGGATGCGCGGCTTCACGTTCATGGTGTGCGAGGTTTGCGCGTGGTTGATGCTTCTGCATTCCCTGCGATCACGTCGGGCAATATTAACGCTCCCACGATGATGCTGGCGTGGCGGGCGGCAGAGATGATTTTGGCGGATGCGGGTTAACCAAGCCAATCCTTCGAGGCTCGCTAACGCTCGCACCCCAGGATGAGGCGAAGCAAAAACTACCTCACCCTGAGGTGCCCACATCGTGGGCCTCGAAGGGTTGGCAGCCGCATTAACCCGTCACCAAACACTTGCGCTGTACCCCTGTGCGGGATTTGTAGGTTCCGGTTACTGGGTTGAAGGATGTGTATTTCTTGCCGCAATAGACATTCCACGCTGCAGAACCGGGTTCTAATACGAGGCGAAGTTTTTTGGTTGGCTTTTCGATAATGGGTGCTGGCACAGGATCGGGTGTTGGCTCAGGTGGAATTTCCACGACTTCCTTGACCACCGGCTTCGGTTTGGGTGCTTGAACTCTTACGACCGGTGCTGCCTTCGGAGGGGCCATGCAGGAGGCCTGAGCTATATCAAATTTATGTTGCCACAGCGCTTTGTCAGTGGCGCGGGCATCGGCGAAATCTCGGGCATAGGCAGCACAGTAATCGGCTTTATTGGCGTTGGCTGGTGCTGCTATGATGCAGCAGAACAGCGCCGCAATGATGCGGGCGTGTGTCATGATCGTGTCTCCGTCGCTGCCGTCCGAAGGTCTTTAAAGCGCCGAATTAAGGCGATGATTAGGCTTGATGGTCCAAGATATCTTTGGCGGCGGCCACGGCAGATGAAAAGCAGGCTTGCAAAAGATAGCCGCCGGTGGGTGCTTCCCAATCCACCATTTCGCCAATGGCATAGGCATTGCCAAGCGACTTGATTTTGAAATGCTCGTCTAATTCTGTGAGCGCCACACCGCCTGCTGATGATATTGCGCGCACCAAGCTTGCAGGCCGCATGATTTTTATTTCAACAGCTTTCATTCCTGCGCCAGTAATCGGCGCATTGGTTTCGCGCAGCAATGAAATGCCAACAGCCGAAAGGCCCGCCACTTTGCGCAGCCAATTGGACCTCGTATCTTTGCCTTGCGGGCGGGCGCTCAAGCGTTGGTCTAAAATTTCTGCTGTGAGATCAGGGCGCAAATCAACATATAAAATTTGGCCCGGCGCATCGCGCATATGGCGCGAGATTGCGTAGATGGCGCCGCCTTCAATGCCCTCGCTTGAAATCATCAATTCACCACGCACTTTGGTGCCAGCATAATTGAGACCGACATTTTTAACAGGTGTTCCAGCAAAGCGATTGCGGAACACTGGCGTCCAATCCACTAGGAAGCGGCCGTTGGCGGGGCGGAAGGCATTTACGCGGATATTTTCGCCACGCAAAATTGGAATCCATTCCGCATCAGAACCTAGTTGCGGCCAGCTGGCACCGCCCATCGCAAGGATGGTGGTGTTGCCATCAAAGCCTTCCCAACGCGTGTTCGATTTTAAAGTAACGCCCAAGCCTTCGAGACGCTTCAACCACGCCCGCAACAAGGGTGAAGCTTTCATTTGTTTTGGGAACACTCGGCCTGAGGAGCCCACGAATGTTTCAATGCCCAGCCCGTTTACCCATTCCACCAAAGCTGAAGGCGGAAAGGCGCGGATAGCCGGGGTTAGAAATTCCTTGGCATCACCATAGCGTTCAAGCAGCGCTTCCATCGGTTCGGAATGTGTGAGGTTTAAGCCACCCCGGCCCGCTAGCAAAAATTTGCGCGCTGGTTTTGCCATGTGATCTACAATAGTCACTTTTATGCCGCCAGCGGCCAGCACTTCGGCGGC
>JANLPA010000077.1:0-20950 GCA_031366855.1 Hyphomicrobiales bacterium
TTACCCTTTCCCCTATATGGCGGCAACGACTTGCCAAGGAAAAGGAGGCCATATGTTTTTGTTTGTTGGCCTTGGCAATCCGGGAGCTAAATACGCTTCTAACCGCCATAACATTGGGTTCATGGCAGTTGATGTAATTGCGGCGGCTCATCGCTTTTCGCCGTGGAAGAAAAAATTTCACGGCGAGATTTGCGAAGGCAGTTTGGCTGGCGAAAAAGTGCTGCTGTTGAAGCCACAAACTTTTATGAATGAGTCTGGCCGTTCAGTGGGTGAAGCGGTGCGGTTTCATAATATCTCACTGGATAAAGTTTTTGTGTTTTACGATGAGCTGGATTTGGAGGCGGGCAAGCTGCGCGTGAAGCTTGGCGGCGGTGCTGCGGGGCATAATGGCATTCGCTCAATCTCATCGCACATCACACCAGAGTTTAAACGCGTGCGCCTCGGCATTGGCCACCCGGGTGATGCCCGCATGGTGACCCCGCATGTGCTCGGTGATTTTGCCAAGAGTGATCGTGAATGGCTGGTTGCATTGTTAGACGCGGTGGCAGATAACGCCGCGATGTTAATTGAAGGGGCGGAAGCCAAGTTTCAAAGCCATGTGCATTTGAAAGTGAACCCGGTGCCGCCAAGGTGAGAAGCAAAAAGATAATACCTACTTTTGCTTTTTAGTTCGAGACAAGCGAATCTATTCAGCTCTAACGATTTGAGCACCATCTGGCGGTCGTTGATCTGTTTTCTTGCCAACAACTACGAGATAGCGCGGCATTCCAATGAAGGCGAAAAGACGAATTGCTACCATTATGTAGTGAACTCCGCTTATTGCGCAGTCTTGCCGATATATGTTGTGCAGATATGGTTCAGACTCAGGAGTTGGCAAAGTTTCGTCTCCACCAACCAAGAATGGCAATCGGTCGTCTCTACCCAGTATCATTTCTCTCAGCATTGGTTCGAATGAATCCATGCCGTACTCAGCTATTGCATAAGTGTGCGCGATCTTAGCGAGCATTCGAGCAAAGTCTGCTGGATAAACCCGACCGATTGAGATAGCCTGATCTGACTTAGCATATTGCTTCAATTCTATTTCGTTGAATTTAATAACATCGCTTCCTTCGAAGATATTAGTAGCTTCTAAGCCAAGTAGGAATGCTGGCATAAGCCATTTGAAACCAATGCAAACCGTCGGAAAATCATCACCAGAGATTTCTTTTGGTTCAAGTCGACCATCCGGGTAATTAAACAATGTGACAAATTTGTTGGTTTTCTTTTTTCTACTTCCTCTGTTTCTCGTTTTGAGACCTAGCTTGTACCTCAGAGGACCAAGCATTGTTTGTTGGACACTGCCTTCAAATTTCTTGGTTATGGAACAACAATTGGGACAACTTGACTTGGGCAGATACCAATCACCACCTTTTGGTAAGAGGCCATATGGGATAATGTGTTCGTCGGTTAAATTGTCTGTCGAGCCGCAGTAAATGCAAATGCGAATAGGGGCATAAGATTTGCTAGTCCAATTTTGAACGGGAAGTGCCATTGCTCAACTCGCCCGCTCCTGCAAACTCAACCCGCGCTCGCGTTGCAAATATCCGATGATCGCCATCAAATTCTTCGCCGTTGGATTGCCGCTTGGCCCCAACATGCGCATGAGGCTTTTGGGTTGCGAACCAGTGGCTTCGGCCAGTGGACCAAAGCCTATTGTGGCATTGATGTAATCCCGAAGGATGGCCTTGCCGAGATCGACCTCGCCTGTGAGCAAGGCTTCCAAACCTTCAGTCAAAAGGGCGTCGCGGAATTTTGGGTCACGATTGGCGCGGGCTTGGGTTGTTTCTTTGAAATCACGGGTGAGGGTCATGCTGGTGTTTACCTTTTTTTGCTCGGTTTGAGAAAGGAGGAAGTTTTCTATTCATTGGGCAAGATTCACTTGTGGCCAAAGGGACCTCATCCGCCCTTCGGGCACCTTCTCCACTGGCGTGGAGAAGGGTGAATTCAAGCACCGCCCTAAGATATTTTACCCTTCTCCATTTATGGAGAAGGTGCCCGAAGGGCGGATGAGGTCCCTAGCACCACCCTCAATTCTCACATCCTTGCACTGCCGCACTCCATCGCTTATAGCCCGCTCAATTTAAACAGTCCGCATGGTTTGTGGCGGTTTTGAAATAAAGGAATAGTTTCATGGGTTTTAAATGTGGCATTGTGGGTTTGCCGAATGTTGGAAAATCGACATTGTTCAACGCGCTCACTCAAACATCCGCGGCGCAGGCGGCGAATTATCCGTTCTGCACCATTGAGCCCAATGTGGGCGATGTGGGTGTGCCGGACCCGCGCCTTGATGTGTTGGCCGCAATTGCGAACAGCCAACAAATTATCCCCACGCGTCTTACCTTTGTGGATATTGCTGGCCTTGTGAAGGGTGCTTCCAAGGGCGAAGGATTGGGCAATCAGTTTCTCGCTAACATTCGTGAGACTGATGCGATTGCACATGTGGTGCGCTGTTTTGAAGATGGCGACATTACGCATGTATCGGGCAAGATTGATCCGCTTTCGGATATTGAAGTGATTGAAACAGAATTGATGCTGGCTGATCTTGACGCGCTGGAAAAGCGCCAGCCTGCTGCTGAGAAAAAAGGCAAGCAGGGCGACAAAGAACAGAAAGAATTGGCTGACCTGATGATGCGCGCTCTTGTGCTGCTACGTGAAGGCAAGCCAGCGCGCATTACCGAGCGCACCGCCGATGAGGAAAAGATTTTCCAAGGCTTGGGTCTCCTGAGTTCAAAGCCAGTTCTTTATGTGTGCAATGTGGAAGAAGCCGCTGCCGATAAGGGCAATGATTTTTCAGACAAAGTGAAGGCTTTTGCCAAAACCGAAGGTAATGTGGCGGTTGTGGTTTCGGCTAAGATCGAAAGTGAAATCGCTTTGATGGCGCAGGCCGACCAGAAAGATTTTCTGGATGCTGTTGGCTTGGCTGAACCCGGTTTGAACCGTGTGATTAGAGCAGGCTATGAGTTGCTCGGCCTGTTCACCTATTTTACAGTGGGCCCAAAAGAAGCTCGCGCTTGGACCATCACCCAAGGCACCAAGGCTCCCGCTGCCGCAGGTGTGATCCACACCGATTTTGAAAAAGGCTTCATCCGTTCCGAAACCATTGCCTATGATGATTATGTTGCAGGCAAAGGTGAATCTGGATCAAAGCTCGCAGGCAAGTTCCGGCTGGAAGGCAAGGAATATGTGGTGGCCGATGGTGATGTGATGCATTTCCGCTTCAACACCTAATGCCCGCCATAGCCCACAAGCGTGTGCACCTTAACACCCTTGGCGCGGAGTTTATCGGCACCACCTAAATCTGGCAGGTCAATCACAAAGGCGGCGGAGATGACTTCGCCGCCGGTTTTGTGGATCAAATCAATGGCAGCGCCAGCGGTTCCGCCAGTTGCAATTAAATCGTCGATCAACAGAATCTTGTCGCCTTTGTTAATCGCATCGGCGTGGATTTCGATGGTGTCCACGCCATATTCCAATGTGTAGTCTTGGCCGATCACACGAGCGGGCAATTTGCCTTTTTTGCGGATGGGAATGAAGCCACGGCCCAGTGTGTGCGCAACGGCTCCGCCTAAAATGAAGCCACGCGCTTCAATGCCTGCCACATAGTCAAACTGGCCATGAAGAAATGGCCATGCCAGTTCATCAACTGCGGCGCGGAAGGCGTGTTGGTTTGAAAGCAGTGTGGTGATGTCGCGGAACATGATGCCGGGTTTTGGATAATCCGGAATGTTTCTGATGTAGCGGCTGATGTCGAATCCGTTTCTTAAGTCCATTATGGCCACCTTACTTCTGGGGGGAGGGAGGAGAGAATGCTTTCCACATTGCCGCCGGTTTTCAATCCGAAAATTGTACCACGATCATAAAGCAAGTTAAATTCAACATAGCGACCACGACGGATGAGTTGTTCTTCACGATCTTCGTCCGTGTACGGAGTATTCATGTTGGCGCGAACGATTTGCGGATAGATATTCTTAAAGGCGGTTCCCACATCGCGCACGAATGCGAAATCTACATCTTGATTACCGCTGTTGAGATTGTCAAAAAATATGCCACCAATGCCGCGCGGCTCGCCGCGGTGAGGCAGGTGGAAATAATCATCGCACCATTTCTTATAGCGTTCATAGTCGGCCACTGCGTGTGCTTCACAGGGGGCCTTCATGGCAGCATGAAAAGCAACACTATCCACATCATCTTGGGTTCGCCTGCGCATGAGCACGGGCGTTAAATCGGCTCCGCCGCCGAACCACGACTTTGTTGTAACAACAAAGCGGGTGTTCATGTGAACCGCCGGAATGTTTGGATTGCGCGGATGGACGATGAGAGAAATACCTGAAGCCCAAAAACGTGGGTCATCTTCGGCACCCGGCATTTGCTTTCTAAACTCGGGTGAAAACTCTCCGTGTACCGTTGAGCAATGCACACCAGCTTTTTCAAACAGGTTTCCGTTGAGCATACTCATCACACCACCGCCACCATCATGCGCACGTGTCCAATGAGTTCTTACAAATTTATGCACGGATTGGTTAGGCGTGAATTCACTTTCTAGCCCTTCAAGTTCCGCAACAATCTGATCGCGCAGAGTTTCGAACCACTGCTTGGCTTTGGTTTTCATTGGGTTTTTAGGCTCCATCGCCGCTTTTATTCCAAATAGGTAAGATTTTGTTCATGGTGTTTCAAAACCGCTCCTTAAATCTTGGCGTGTAGATAATTGCTTTAATCAGGATATTCAAAGGGAATACTGCGGTGAAATACAAGCGCTTTCTGAAAGATTGCAGTGCCAATATGGCCATTATGTTTTCAATTGCGGCGGTTCCGTTGCTTTTGGGAGCCGGGGCTGCAACAGATATTTTGCGGGCCAATAATGCCAACACTTTGTTGCAAGCGGCAACTGATGCTGCGGCTTTGGCCGGAGCTGCCGGCAAAAAACATTCATTGAGTGCTGCGCAACTTCAACAAGTTGTGGATGATTATCTCATTAGCAACCGTGCCAACAAATTTTTGAAGTCTGTTACAGTCCAGAAATCTGGTTACGACAGTAAGACTGGGATATTTAGTGTTAAGCTGACTGGCAAAATTGAAACCACCTTCATGGCGCTTGCTGGGTATTCGACCATGGATGTAATCGGCTACTCGGAAGTTGAGCTTGGGTCGGGCGCGTTAGAACTAGCAATGGTGCTTGATACCACGGGTTCAATGAATGCTGAAGGCCGTTTAGTTGCTTTGAAGGTTGCCGCAACAGATTTGGTTGATAAACTGTTGAAAGACAAATCTGCGGATTCATATGTCAAAATTGGTATTGTGCCGTTTGCCGACTATGTGAATGTTGGTGTTGCCAACCGTAATAAATTTTGGGTTGATGCGCCCGCTGACACGCAGAAATCTGAATGTTGGGATACATATCCCAATGTAACCTATTCGAACTGCCATATGGTAACTGTGAACGGCAACAATGATGGTGTGCCAGTTACCTATCAACAAAACGTTTGTGATACCAATTATGGTGCGGCCGTAAAACAGTGCGGCATGATCGATCATAAATGGAACGGTGTTGTGGGTTCGCGCAACAATGGTCTGGACACAAAGATTGTGGGCTCTGGTGCAAAATACCCCGGCTTAGTTGATGCGTGGGGACCACAGGCGATTACAGAGATGACTGATAGTCAATCCATATTGAATACAAGCATTTCCAAACTCACTGCAAATTCTGCAACCTATATTCCCTCTGGTTTGTTGTGGGGCTGGGAATTGATTAGTTCTGTCGATGCTTTTGGCGGCGTCAAGACTACTGCTGAAATGGCGGCACTGAAAGGCACCAAGACGTTAGTTCTTATGACTGACGGGGATAATACAGTTTCAGCGGATTACCCATATCATTGGGGCAACAATGCCGCCGCAGCCGACCAAAAGACCAAAGAATTATGTGCAAACATTAAAGCAGATGGCATCAGCGTTTATACAGTGGCCTTCAAAGTTGAAAAGGCTTCGTCAAAGAAGATGTTGTTGGATTGCGCCTCGTCGCCAAGTCAGGCTTTTGATGCTCAGAACAATGCAGCGCTGCTAACTGCCTTTGGTGATATTGCCAGCCAATTGACCCAACTTCGCTTAACGAAGTAAACCTGTATCAAACGCACCAAGCTGTCGCAGCGCTTCAGCTGCAACAATGCCCGTGGTGACAGCCACATTAAACGAGCGCATATTTGGTGCCATGGGTATGCGTAAGCGATGCTCAATGGCTTGATGAACATGATCTGGAACACCAGCTGATTCACGGCCCAATAGTAGAACATCACCAGATGCGAATTGAAATTGCACATGGCTTTGCTGGGCCTTTGTTGAAAGCAACACAATGCGCTTTGTGGCATTCGCAATCTGAAAGGCCTCCCAGCTTGCAGCGCGATTTAATTCCACATGTTTAAGATAATCCATGCCTGCCCGACGGAACGAAGAATCAGTCCACACAAAGCCTGCTGGCTCAATAATTGTGAGTTTCAGGCCGAAACAGGCACATAGCCTCGCTATCGTGGCGGCATTGGGGGCAATATCGGGTTGATAGAGGGCGATTTCGATCATGATTCCGCTATTTTATACTGGTTTTTGAGCATTACGCATCTGCGACATCCCGTGGCTAGACTTTAGCTTTCGCCAATGTCAAAAACGCCTCATCTTTGGGTGGGTGGCTGGTTTTAGAATCGCGTCCGCACGCCCTTTTATTAGACGAAGGATGAGGCACAGTGTCCATAGCAGATCATGCAGACGTAAATAGGCGCGATTTTTTAATGATCGCTACAGGTGCCGTTGCCGGTGTGGGTGCTGTCCTCACCGCGTGGCCGTTTATCAACCAAATGAATCCAGATGCTTCGGTGTTGGCACTTGCTTCGATTGAAGTTGATTTGGCTCCCATTGCTGAAGGCCAGGCCATCACCGTGAAGTGGCGTGGCAATCCGCTGATTATTCGCCATCGCAGCAAGGCTGATATTGATACGGCAAAGGCTGTGAATGTTGCTGATCTCATCGACAGTGCTTCACGCAATGCCAATGCCAAGGGCAATCTGGATGCGACCGACGAAAACCGCGTTGTGGCTGGCAAAGAACAGTATCTCGTTGTGCTTGGAGTTTGCACCCATTTGGGTTGCGTGCCTGTGGGCGATCAAGGCGATTATGGCGTGGTCACTGGCAATTCCACAACTGGTGGATGGCTGTGCCCGTGTCATGGTTCGCAATATGATACGGCAGGTCGCGTTCGCAAAGGCCCAGCGCCTGAGAACCTGCCAGTGCCACCATATGTCTATCTCACCGACACTAAAATCCGCGTCGGCTAATTAGGAAAAAACAACATGAGCGGACCTTCAAAATATCAGCCGAGCAGCGCCTTTGGAAAATGGTTCCATGAGCGCCTTCCCATTGTTGGTTTTGTAAAAGACCATGCGCTTGATTTTCCCACACCAAAGAATTTGAATTATTGGTGGACCTTTGGCGGTATTCTCGCTGTCATGCTGGTTGTGCAGCTTGTTACCGGCATTGTTCTCGCTATGCACTACACTCCGCATGTTGATATGGCGTTCAACTCGGTTGAACACATTATGCGTGATGTGAATTATGGTTGGCTACTGCGCTATATGCATATGAATGGCGCTTCGATGTTCTTTATTGCCGTTTATATTCACATGTTCCGTGGCATGTATTTTGGTTCTTACAAAGCGCCACGCGAAGTGTTGTGGATGATCGGCGTGATTATCTATCTCATCATGATGGCTACTGCATTTATGGGCTATGTTTTGCCTTGGGGTCAAATGAGCTTTTGGGGCGCTAAGGTTATTACCAACCTGTTCTCAGCAATTCCATTTGTGGGCGATACTGTGACGACATGGTTGTGGGGAGGTTACTCAGTTGATAACCCCACTTTGAACCGCTTTTTCTCATTGCATTATCTGTTGCCATTTGTTTTGGCTGGTATTGTGTTCTTGCACATCTGGGCCTTGCATGTGCCCGGCAACGGCAACCCAACTGGCATTGAAGTGAAGGGCCCACAGGACACGCTTCCGTTCCATCCCTACTATACGATGAAAGATGGTTTCGCGATTGTGGTGTTCTTCATATTCTACGGTCTGTTCGTATTTTACGGCCCGAACTATATGGGCGATGCAGTGAACTATGTTCCAGCCAATCCGCTGGTCACACCTGCGCATATTAAGCCTGAATGGTATTACCTGCCATTCTATGCAATTTTGCGGGCGGTGCCTGATAAGCTGCTCGGTGTTATTGCTATGTTCTCCTCGATCTTGATTTTGCTGGCCTTGCCTTGGCTGGACACATCAAAGGTTCGTTCAGGAACATATCGCCCAATCTTCAAAGGCTTCTTCTGGGTGTTTGCATTGGTGTGCGTTGGCTTGGGCTTTATTGGTTCCAAGCCACCTGAAGGATCATATGTGTTGTGGGGGCGCATTTTGGCATTCTATTACTTCTTCCACTTCATTGTGATCTTGCCATTGCTGGGGTTGCTGGAAACACCAAAGCCGCTGCCATCATCAATTTCTGATGATGTGTTGGCCAAGCACAAATGAGCAGGAGAAAGATGATGAAAAAACTTACAACCCTCCTGATTGCTGGTCTTGTTTCTTTCACTGGCGCAGCATTCGCCGCTGAAAATGCTAAGCCTGCCAAGCCTGTATCTTTTAGCTTTGAAGGACCGTTTGGCACGTTCGATAAGGCGCAACTGCAACGCGGTTATAAGGTTTACAAAGAAGTTTGTGCCAATTGCCATTCGATGAAATTGTTGGCCTTCCGCAATCTTGCTGATCATGGTGGTCCAGGCTTTAGCGAAGAGCAAGTCAAAGCTTTGGCTGCAACTTTCACTGTGAAAGATGGGCCTGATGCTGACGGCAATATGTTTGACAGGCCCGGCTTGGCGTCTGACCGTATGCCTTCGCCATTTGCCAATGAGCAAGCAGCTGCTGCTTCCAATGGTGGCGCTGCCCCGCCTGATCTCACCTTGATAACGAAGGCCCGCGAAGGCTGGCACGGCACTTTCAATCAGTTATGGAATAACATTGGTGGTCCACAATATGTCTATTCGCTTTTGACAGGCTATGAAGAGCCATCCGAAGACATTAAAAAAGAAATGCCCGAAGGTAAGTATTATAATCCTTATTTTGTAAGCGGCCATTTCATCTCCATGCCACCACCACTTGCTGATGGTCAGGTGACATTTGATGATGGTGCACCAAATAAAGTGGATGATATGGCGCGCGATGTTTCAGCCTTCCTTGCATGGACGGCCGAACCCAAAATGGAAGAGCGCAAGCAGCTTGGCTTTATGGTTATGATCTTCTTGTCAGTGCTTGCGGGCCTGATGTATTTTGTTAAAAAGAAGATCTGGCGCGATGCACATTAAAGGATAAATTCAGGCCCGAATAAAAATGGTTCGGGCTTGAATTGTAAGTGCTTCGCGGTCTTCATCGTCGAGATCACCTGCAACTCGAATAATCATTTCGTTTGGAATTGTAAAAATTTTCCAACGCACATAGCAATTTACCATTAGGCCTGCGGCACTGGGGTTCAAGATTGCGTAATCGCTTGGCCAAGGATCTTGTGACGCTGATGTTATCATAGCCATTACTGAATGATTGTTAGCTGTGTTAAATTCAATATTAGAAATAACGAGAGCAGGGCGTCTCTTTACAGCTGGTCTTTCCATAAAGGGAAAGGGAACGATGGCAATTTGCCAGTGCTTACAGATCATGAAAAGCCTTTTCGTCTTCCTCGGAATTCCATTCGCTTAATGTTGCTTCTATGCTTTGCAAATAAGTATCGCGAGGGTTGACGATATTAAATTCTAAATGTTCGCCACGTCGCGACTTCATAGATTTCCAGAAATCGATAGTTTTGCCAACAGGCCGCAAAGCAAAGGTAGGACGTCCGTCCTTTCCGTCTTTTGTGCGCACCCACTCCCCGCGTACACCCTCAATTTCTAACTTCAGCTTTGTGCCGCCAGGAATTTGATGCAACATTGCAATGGTGTCGGAATCGGCGGAAACATGCTTGATCCAGATGTTGTCGTCATTGTTCAAAAAGGTCGCCATGGTTTACCTCGCATTTTTGTATTATTCACTTTTTACAATCCTTTCACAGGGCGTGTCAACCCCCACCCCCACCCCGCATAACGTTTTCCTTTTGGATTTATGGAGTACAAATCACAATGGTCAAATCTGTTCTTGGAATTATTGGCGGCTCCGGCGTTTATGATATTGCGATGGACAATGCGCATTGGGTGAAGGTGGATACGCCTTGGGGTGCGCCATCGGATGAATTGCGTAATGGCACCATTGATGGTTTGCCCGTGGTGTTTTTGCCGCGCCACGGCCGGGGTCATGTGTTCACACCCAGTTCAATCAACTACCGCGCTAACATTGCAGCGCTGAAAATATTGGGAGTGACTGATTTAATTTCACTTTCGGCGGTGGGCTCATTGAAAGCTGAATTGCCGCCCGGCAAATTTGTGTTGGTGGATCAATTTATTGATCGCACACATAAACGCGAAAGCTCGTTTTTTGGAACTGGCTGTGTGGGCCATGTGCCTTTTGCTGAACCTGTGTCGCCAACATTGCTGGATGCTGCGGAGGCAGCATTGCAGGCAACGGCAACACCCTATGCGCGTGGCGGCACATTGGTGGTGATGGAAGGCCCGCAGTTTTCAACCCGTGCTGAATCTGAGTTGCATGGCTCATGGGGTGCCAGTGTTATCGGGATGACGGCCATGCCCGAAGCGAAGCTGGCGCGCGAGGCCGAACTTTCCTATTGCAATGTTGCCATGGTGACTGATTTCGATGCTTGGCATCCACACCATGAAGCCGTTGATGTTTCTCAAGTTGTGGCTGTAATGGCTTCCAATGTGGCGCTGGCAAAAAAATTTGTATTGCAACTGGCTAAGGATTTCCCGCGCGAACATGTGGAGTGTGCCGGCGGTTCAAACCGCGCCTTGGATGGTGCAATTATGACGGCGCGGGAAAAACGCGATCCGGCCTTGGTTGCAAAACTCAAAACTATTTTCCGCGCAGCACCATTTGAATAAAGGGCTGGCGTAGAAAGTTGAACTGTTCTTGTTTGTCAAAAACGCTGTTTTGCGCATCGCAGTTTTTCTGCATAGCTTTCCAAAGTTTTTTGAAATTTGTTGCTAGCTGTCCACAGCTTTTGGCTGACATGTCGCGCACTTGGTTTTCAAAACTTCGCACGCAAGCCATCCACAAATCACGATGATGTTCTTCATGGCGCTTCAACACATTGGCAAAGCCCGCCCAACTTTGTTTGGTGGCAGCAGATGCGCCATCAGCGCCCACCAGTTTTGGCAAGGTGATTTTGAATCTGCCAATAATGCCGTAATTTTTAAAACTGCAATTTTTCCCCACTGCAAAATTGGTTTTTTGATAGATGCGCGTGGTTGTGGTGGCATAGGCATCATGGCCGCTAGGGCCTTTGGCATGTTTTAGCAATGAAATGTAAATCTCGCGCGGCATTTTTCCTTGCACCTTGAAATAATTGTAACTGGTGGATTGTGAGACTTTTGCTTCGGCAGATTGTCCAAGAGACACAAACAGAAGAATAAGCAAAAGATATTTTATGCACATAAGTACCTACTTTTCGACTGTTGATTTTCACTCAGAGACCAGAGTAACTGAGCTTATGAATGTTGCAAGCCCAAATCGCCGCCAGATTGGAAAAGTTAAGTTCTTTGACAAAGATCGTGGCTTTGGCTTTGTGACACCCGAGGAAGGCGGGCGCGATGTGTTCGTGCATGTGTCATCCGTGCAGCGCTCTGGCTTGCCGCATCTCGAAGAAGGCATGCGCATGTCTTATGCCACTGAGGATGATTCTCGTGGGCGCGGGCCACAGGCTATAAATTTGCAGTTGCTCTAAATGAAACGCGCTCTGATATTTCAACATATGAATTACGATCATCCAGGCCGGTTTCTGGATTACTTCGCCGAGGATGATATTCTGCCAGAATTCGTGCGTTTGTTTGAAGGTGAGGCCATTCCGCCTCTGGCGCCTTATGATTTGTTGTTCGTTTTGGGCGGGGCGCAAGACACTTGGCAGGAAGATCAATTTCCGCATTTAAAAGATGAGAAGGCGGCCATCCGTGAATGGGTGTGGGATAGGGCTAAGCCCTATCTGGGTGTGTGCCTTGGGCATCAATTATTAGCCACTGCTCAGGGCGGTGAAGTGGCCAACGCTGCGCAATCTGAAGTCGGTGTGTTTGATGTTGAGATGACAGCGGATGGCAAGGCGCATCCGTTCTTTAAAGGCCTCGATCAGTCTAACCGCGTGATGCAATGGCACCATGCGGAAGTGAAACGCGCTCCGCAAGGGGCTTTGGTGTTGGCGCAATCGCCGGCCTCTGCCGTGCAGTCCTTGGCGGTTGATACTCACGCTTTGAGCACGCAGTTTCATTGTGAGTTCAGCCCACAGACGGTGGCCACTTGGTCTTCGCTGCCGGGATATATTGAGGTGTTGGAGCGCGAACATGGTGTGGGTGCCTATGAACGCTTGAAAGCTGAGTGCTTTCCGCAAATGCCTCATATGGCGCGCATGACCAAGACGATGTGGGATAATTTTAAGCGCGTGTCAGGTCTCAAAACTTAACGAAAAACACTTCGCCTTCGGCTTCTTCGGTGTCGAGCCAGAAGAAATTGTGCAGTGGGAATTCAGCTTCTAAAATCTCGCGGCCCAGGCCAATTTCGCATAGCAATCCGCCGCCCATATTTAAGTGTTCTGGAGCCTGACGGATAATCTCACGCACCAGATCAAATCCATCTTCGCCGCCTTCATGGGCCAATCTTGGTTCATGGGCATATTCGGCGGGGAAAGCATCAACCTCGGCAGTTGCCACATAGGGTGGATTTGAAATGATCAGGTCAAATTTCTGACCCTTCAGTTTTTCAAATAGATTGCCGTGGTGCAAAGTGATGCGGTCTTCAAGATCATGTTCTTTCAAATTGATCTTTGCCACTTCAAGCGCATCAGCAGACACATCACTCGCATCAATGCTGGCGTTGTGAAAGGTACTGGCCGCTAAAATTGCAAGACAGCCGGAGCCTGTGCAGAGATCTAAGACTGATGACACTTCATCAGGGTGCACATCAAAGCCAAGGCCTGCTTCATCAAACAGGCCCTTCACCATCAGTTCACCAATAAAGGAACGTGGAATGATCACACGTTCATCCACATAGAATGGAATGCCATGCATATAGGTGCGCTGCATAAGATAGGCTGCTGGCTTCCTGGTGGTCACGCGGGCTTCAATCAGGCGGGTGAGTTCGGCGCGTTCGCTGGCCAATAATTTGGCTTCCAGCCATGGGTTAATATCATCGACGGGAAGCTTCAAAGATTCAAGAATAATAAAAGCGGCTTCATCCAGCGCCGATGTGGTGCCGTGACCATGGGCTAAGCCTGCTTTGCGGAATGAGCTTATGGAATAACGCAGAAAATCGCGGATGGTGAGGAGCGCGGATGTGTCGGTCATAGTGAATCCTTTTCTGGCAAAGCAATTTTTCCGCCATTGAATAGCAAAGCAATAAGCAATGCAGCATAGAGAAGTGCAAGCGTATAAGGCAGTGCGTTGATGCCGAATGCGTCAATAGCGAGACCTGCAACTGGTGGGCCCACCAAGCCGCCTACACCCCACATGGTTGCTACAGCGGCCGAGCCTGAAACAACATCTGCGCCTTTAAAAATGTCGCCCATAAGAGCCAAGCTGATGACATAGACTCCGGCTGCAGTTCCGAACAATACCAACACAAGCGGCCATGCCACCCAAGTTGTAATGAAGCTTGCCAAAAGTAAGCAGCACACAACAGTGATCACCGCATTGCAGATCACAACTTTCTCTCGCGACCAATGATCGCCCAGCCAACCCATAGGATAAAATAAAACCGCACAGCCGATCACACCAAAACCCAGCATGGTGCTGGCGGTTGCCAAGGGCACACCTTTGGCAGTTGCGAAGATGGTGAAAAACGAAATGAACACCGAGTCAAAAAATGTGGCTGCGCCAATGGCTGCAAATAAAAGTGGTGCACGGCGGAAGACGCTGAAATAACCATGTGCGCGTTCCCCCAGATGGCTTTTAACATTCACCAATGTGAGAGGAATGGAACCCGCGGCAATGCAGACCACGCTAATGATCCATGGCCTCCAGCCTTCAATGCCTGTGAACGGAAGGATGAGTGGACCAAGCGCAAAACTGGACGACAAAATGGAAATATAAAGCCCCATAATGCGACCTCGGTTTTGGTCATTGGTGGTGCCGATAATCCAGGTTTCGCTCACGGTGAACAATGCACCCGTGGCAGCCCCCATAATCAGGCGCAAAGGAAACCATAAGGGCAACCACGTTGAAGTGCCAAAGCCTAGAAGACTGATGAGAATGCAGCCGATGGCTCCATAAGCCACAGATTTTGCACCAACTCTATTGATGAAACTGGGCAAAATTGGACCGGTTATTAAAATGCCCAGTGGCCCCATGGCGGCGGCAAGGCCGATCAACCAAGCCGGTGTTCCCAAATTATGTTGAATTAACGGAATGAGCTGCAAGGTTAAGCCCAGCGCCATATCGCAAGCGCCCACCGTGGCAATGGCGGCGATCAGGTTTCCATAATGTGGTTTAGTGGTGCTCATGGCGTGGCTGTAGCTTGATGGCACTCTTACGGCAAGCGGGTTGCAAGACGTGGGCCCAATCGCTATTCAGATGGCATCATGCCAAAACTCAAGATTCTCATTATCCCAGTCACAGGCTTTCAGCAAAATTGCTCATTGGTCATGGATGATGATTTGAAGGTTGCGGCAGTGGTTGATCCTGGAGGCGATTTGGAACGCATTCATTCTGCTATTAAGCAAGCTGGCGTAAAAGTGGAAAAAATTCTGCTCACCCATGGCCATATTGATCATGCAGGTGGCGCTGCCGAACTCGCTGAAACGCTAGGCGTAAAAGTCGAAGGCCCACATGAACGGGATAAAATTTTTCTTGATAATTTGCCGGCGCGCGGTGCGGCTTTTGGCATACAAGGTTCACGCGTTGTAACGCCAGATCGTTGGTTGCAGGATGGTGATGTGGTGACAGTTGGCGGATTAAATTTTTCCGTGATTGAAGCGCCGGGCCACTCGCCGGGCTCGGTTGTGTTTTTCAATGCCGAGAATAAATTCGCTTTGATGGGCGATGTATTATTTCAAAATTCAATTGGCCGCACCGATTTGCCGGGCGGCGAACACGCAACCTTGATCGCATCAATCAAAGAAAAAATTCTGCCGCTTGGCGATGATGTGATGTTTTTGCCGGGGCACGGAAATGCCAGCCGCATCGGTGACGAGCGGCTGACAAATCCGTTTATACAAGACTAATTAGGCGGCAGTTTTGTTCTTGGCGATGATGCCCCAAATGAACAGAACTACAACTGCACCAATGATTGCCGAAACAATTGGGCCGAAATTTTGGACCACTGGGATATATTGAGCAACTATAGCGCCCACGATGCCTAGAATTGTGGTGAGGATAAAGCCCTGTGGCTCATTGCTGCCTGGCATAATGAATTTGGCAACAACGCCAGCAATAAAACCAATAATAATTGTCCAGATAATTCCCATCTTAGCGCTCCCAGTTAGACCCACAATCGGGCATGGCACTAAGCTTAGCATTACATTTATGAAAGCTACAATGGTCGGGTTGGGGGTCGGTCTTGAATTTGACACTTGGAGATCATATTTATCGGTTTCGTTTCATGAAAGGGAATGTCAATGGCGAATAAGATGCCTTCACTCACGGCTTTATTGGGTTTGGTTGCAATTGCGGGTTATCAAAACCGCGACAAGATTAGCGAATTTGTAAAAGGCTTGGGCGGCAGCGCTGCTCCATCAACGTCTTCAGCCTCCATTCCTGGCGGCATTGGTGGTGCACTTGGCGGCTTGCTTGAGCAATTTCAAAAGAATGGCCACGGCGATGTTGCAGGCTCTTGGGTTGGCACTGGCCAAAATACCGCTATCAATGGTGGTCAATTGAGCCAAGCATTAGGACCAGATATTGTGGCCATGCTTGCTAAGCAAACAGGTTTGACACCTGAAGAATTGCTGGCCCGCCTTGTGAAAACCTTGCCGCAAGTTGTGGATGGTTTGACGCCGAACGGCAAAATCCCGCCAGAACCAAAGTAAGGTCTCTGTGAAAGTTTGAATATGTTGTCGCCAATCCTTCGAGGCTCGCTAGTGCTCGCACCTCAGGCTGAGGAAAATTAATACACCCTCACCCTAAGGTGCCCACTATGCCGCAAAACCCTCTCGGGTTTTCGGCTAAGTGGGCCTCGAAGGGTTGGCGGCGACAGGTTTATCGCTCTAATCGTCGCGCTCTAAATCTGCATTTCAACTAGCCGTGAATTGGCGGCGAAATAGGCGTCTCCAGTGTTTTTGAATACACCACATTCTTGCACGCCGCCTGTGCCATAGGTTTCACAATACTGATCACCAGATACACGCCACGTTCCAGTGCCTTGGCCTTTTTGATCATCAGTGTAAGTGAAAGTGCCATCAGCGGCATAAACCACAAAGCCGCTGCCATCTTTTCTGGTGTATTGGAAGTTCTTGCCGATAATAGCTTGGCCAATCTCCGGTGCAGTTAAAGAGCGAATGGGTGCGCTTTGCTTATCGGTGTAAGCCGAGGTTCCACCATTCACGATGCGCACGCCCTTAGGCCCGTTAGTGCAGGCGGCAAGCAAAAGCACACCTGCAATGGCTGCAAGCTTGCATATGAGTGGTGTTCGTTTCATCATCATTTCCATGGGCCGATGTGCCACAGCAGCGGTGTTATCGCAAGGGTTCTATAATGCGCCGGGAGCGAGCACTAAAACTTGCGTGCCAATTTGCGCGCGCTCAAAAAGATCAGCGATATCTTCATTCAGCATGCGCACACACCCCGATGACAAAGCTTTGCCGATGGATGAAGGATCATTGGTGCCGTGGATGCGATAAAGAGTGTCGATACCATTGGCATTCAAATAGAGGGCGCGTGCGCCAAGCGGATTTTCTGGGCCGCCGGGCATGCCATTGGCCCATGTTGCTGCATGCACATCACGCTCTACCATTGATTCCGGTGGCACCCAACGTGGCCAGCGCCGCTTCATGCCGATAACGGCTCGGCCTGACCAAGCAAAGCCGTCTCGGCCCACGCCCACGCCATAACGAATGGCTTGGTCAGGTCCTAAAATGAAATAGAGGAACTTGTGTTCAGGATCGACGATGATGGACCCTGCTGGCTCTTGGGAACCGAACGTGACTTGCTGGCGGCGGAATTTTGCCGGAAGTTTTTCTGCTTCGCCAGTGGGGATAGGAAAATCAATCGGTGATTCCGCCGGAGGAATTAATGCTGGGTTTCGGATGAAATCGACTCCGCCATAAAATGGGTGTTCGGCCCGCGCAGTCGTGGCCAAGGTCAGAAACGCCATACCTGCACCCATTAAATTTCTGCGGTTCAAAACTTTAGTCATGTTGCCTCGCTGTCACCCCATCATATGATGGCGGGGCGAGGGGGCTAAAGCGTGGTTAACTTGTGGCAGGAAAAAGGTTTATGTTAGGAAGCCAAGGAGAAAGATGCTTGGCCATTGCGATATTGCCCTGGGGTTCCGGTTGCGCTGAAAGGCTGACACGTCATGGGTGCGCCTTGCGGCAGGAAGGGTGCTGGCGAGAAGCTTTCGCACAATTGGCCATCTTTGGCGGTCCATTTGCCGCCAGTTGTGCCTTTGCCCGTTACTTCGACTAGTGAAGTGCCATCTGGCGAATACAGTGTCACGCCGCTGTTCTTAGGCCCAACCCAGCGCCAGCTTTTTCCAGCCAGCATGGATTTAATTTGGCCAGCCGTTACCAGAGTTGGTGCCATGGGTGTTGCATCAGGCTGGGCGGCCAAATCCACGGGCTGTGAAGAAGGCGAATCCTTGAACACATTCATGTTGGCACAGGCTGAAAGATTGGCACTTAAAGCCAGCAGCGAAATAAGTTTAAAAGTTATGTTCACAGTCAAAGTCCCCCTTGATATGATGCCTTACAACACCAAAGCTGTGGCAGCATTGTGGAGTGGTAAGGCTTATTTGGGTTGTTTACCAAAGTTTTCATCGCTTGGACAACCTTCAATTGGGCAGATAGTTTCTATATCCATTGCAGAAACCTGTGTAGAATCAATGATCTGCTGGTCATTGTTGAAAACATTCAATTGTACTGGGGCAGATGCTTGGCTGCCAAACCAAGGTGATAAAGCTTCAGCCTGAGCTAGGGAATTCAGATTGAACACCAAAACCAATGCAACACACCAACGCATTTAAAACTCCACCTTCAACTACTTCAGGCCTAGAGATTGCGGCGAAAAGGTTGCCATCCCGTTAACCATAAGCTGCGGGGGTTGACCCACGGGCTTGCTGCGTCCTATCCAGCGCAGCATGAATTATCGCCATGCCTTTCATGCCGGAAACCACGCTGATGTTTTGAAACATGCGGTGCTGGCGCGCATTATAGATTTGATGAAGGGCAAAGATAAACCGTTTACATTTCTCGATGCTCATGCGGGCATTGGCGTCTATGATCTTGAAAGTGTGCAAGCCTTGAAGACCGGAGAATGGCAGGGCGGCATTGGCAGAATGGCTGAACTGTTTGACAGTGACGTCGAAAAAATCTTGGCACCTTATCGCAGCATTATTGAAGGCATGAATTCAAGCGGGGGCACACGATTTTATCCGGGTTCGCCAAAATTGGTTTTAGATTTGATGCGGGCGAATGACCGCGTGATTGCCAATGAGTTGCACCCGCAAGATGTGCAAATATTGCAGGAGCTTTGTGGACGAGACAAGCGTTTGCGCGTGAGCAATGTGGATTACATGCAAAGCGTGAAAGCGGAATTGCCATTTGCTGAACGGCGCGGTGTGGTTTTGATTGATCCACCATTTGAAGTTTTGGACGAGACGGAGCGCACCGTGAAGGCATTAGCTTTTGGTCATCGCCGTTTTGCAACGGGAGTGTTTGTGATTTGGTATCCAGTGACGACGGAAGCTTTTGCGGAAAAATTTATCGATGCTATGCAAGCCATGTCAATGCCCAATATGTTACAAGCGGAATTGCGTGTGAAGGCTGCTTTCGAGCGCGGAGGTTTGGCGGGATCAGGACTAATTATCGTCAATCCGCCGTGGAACCTTGAGGCGGATTTGAAAGTTGTGCTGCCCGCACTGGCTACACGGCTTGGGCTTGGAGAATGGGGGCGCAGCACGTTGCGCTGGCTAACGCCCCCAGCTTAATTAAATGTTGGCACCGTCAATTGCGGCGGCAAGATCAATATACTCTTCGCTTGATGTGCCGCTAATTTTTTGGATTTCATCAAGTTGCACGCGGGCCAAATCCAACTTGCCGGCAGCCACATAACCTTCACCGAGATATTCGCGGGCCAAAGTGAAATCTGGTTTCAAGGTGAGGGCTTTCTGATAATAGGTGATCGCCACATCGAGGCGGCCTGCTTTGCGGTTGCTATAACCCATGTAATTTAAAACGTCGGGGTTTAATTTATCTTGCACTGCGGCCAGCACAGTGAGGGCCCACTCATATTCACCTTGCTTGGCGAGCAAGCGGCCTTGCTCATACATTTCAGAATCTGGAATGATTCCGGCAGTTGCCTTTACGCATATTTTCTTAGTTTTTTTGCCTTTCTTGCGAATGGTTTTTATTACTTCGCCAGTTTTGCAAACGAGCTGTGTGGGTGATGCCATGGTGCCACCACTGCTACCGCCGCCTGCAGCAAAAACACTTGATGTTGTAAATAATAATCCAAAACTTAAAGTGAGTGCGGTGATCTTCTTCATAGAGGCTTCTCCGATTGAGGGTTGCAATAATTGTGTTACGCATTGGCTTTATGTTTATTCCATGATGCTGGATTGAATGAATGCCAGATGAATGCTATGTTCAGGGTGTTCTCATCTCAGGTTTGCCATATTCGCGCCATCGATCAGTCATGATCGTTCAACCCAATAGGAGAATACCATGACCAACTTTTATGTATCAACCAAAACATTTACTCTTGCCGCAGTTGTTGCATTAGGTGCACTTGCATTTTCAGGCTTCAGTGCCAATGCCAGCACAACAAATGATCTTCGTCTTTGCCATGCAAATTCGAAACAAAGATTTGTGAAATGCTGCGAAACTGTAATTAGCCATCAAGGCAAGCCATTTTGGTTTGTTGAAAACAACTCATCGTGCCAAACGGTTGTTGTGTGCAAAAAATCTAAACAGCCACTTTCATTTGTTGCAATGGTTCCTTACCGTTGCAATCTCAGCATTCCACATTCAGATGGTCAAGGTGGTCAAGAAACGCCACTTAAGCGTGGAAACAATACCTATAACAAAGATTGATTTTTTGTCCTCTAACAAACCCAATTAAACCCTTTACACTGGAGTTTCCATGACAAACTTATTTGCTTCTCGCAAAACCATTACGGCTGCCTTTTTGATGGCTGTTGGGTTGATAGCAATTTCTAACTCAACGGCTCAGGCCAACACTGCAACAAAGCTTTCGCAATGCCGTGCATTTACGAAAGAAAAAGTGGTGAAGTGTTGTGAGCACATTATACATCTCGAAAAAAAGCCAATTTGGTTTACTGAAAATAACCTGAGCTGCAATACAGCTGTTGTTTGCACAGGCAGAAAGCAACAACAACCTGCCGCACTTGCACAAGAGGTGGCACCCGTTGCACAAGCATTGGTTTTAAACCCCAAGCCGCGCGGTGGATGCTATTTCGAAATGCCCAATGATAGCAACCAAGGCAAACCTCAAATTGTCACAAAATTGCGCGGTCGATAAGATTTAGCCTCATCTAATAAACTTTATAAATCCAAGCCATTTGTTGCATCA
>JANLPA010000119.1:0-9997 GCA_031366855.1 Hyphomicrobiales bacterium
ACGTTTTCGAAGAATGAGCCCGGTGAAGCGTGTGCCGCAAAGAACTTCAAATCTTGTGTGTAAGCGGCGAACAATACCAATGCACCAAGACCAGCAGACCCAATGGCATAGCCTTTGGTGACGGCCTTGGTGGTGTTGCCAACTGCATCAAGCGCATCAGTATTATGGCGCACTTCTTTAGGAAGGCCCGCCATTTCAGCAATGCCGCCTGCGTTGTCGGTCACTGGGCCGAACGCATCGAGGGCCACAACCATGCCAGCGAGTGCGAGCATTGTTGTTACCGCAACCGCAATGCCGAACAGGCCTGCGAGGTTGAAGGTGACCAAGATGCCAGCGATGATGATCAAGGCTGGAATTGCGGTTGCTTCCATCGAAACAGCGAGACCTTGGATCACATTGGTGCCGTGGCCGGTGATGGAGGCCTCGGCTATTGAGTTTACCGGACGCTTACCAGTTGCTGTGTAGTATTCAGTGATCCAGATGATGAGACCCGTGATCACCAAACCTGCGATGCCGCAGTAGAATAAGCTGGTTGGGGTGAAACCACCAAGATCAGCGTGCATGTCTCCGAACATATATTGGATCACTGGATATAAAGCTGCGAGCGAGAACACGCCCGTTGCGATGATGCCTTTATACAAGGCACCCATGATATTGTTAGATGCACCAAGCTTTACAAAGAACGTGCCGATGATCGAAGTGATCACACAAGCGCCACCAATGGCGAGCGGCAGAACCATGCCTGCAAGCTTCATGGCATCGGGCAGAACAATCGCAGCCAGAACCATGGTGGCCACTGTTGTCACCACATAAGTTTCAAACAAGTCAGCAGCCATGCCGGCGCAATCGCCCACATTGTCACCCACGTTATCAGCGATGGTTGCAGGGTTGCGCGGATCATCTTCTGGGATGCCAGCTTCAACCTTGCCCACCATGTCGCCGCCCACGTCTGCACCCTTGGTGAAGATGCCGCCGCCGAGACGCGCGAAAATCGAGATGAGCGATGCACCGAAGGAGAGTGCCACGAGCGCGTCAATCACCGTGCGTGACGTTGCTTCAAGATGCATGGTGTTGGTGAGGAAGCCGAAATATAAAGTAACGCCGAGAAGGCCGAGGCCTGCGACGAGCAATCCGGTAATGGCACCGGCCTTGAATGCAAGATCCAATCCGCCACCGAGAGACTTGGTTGCAGCTTGCGCCACGCGCACGTTAGCCCGCACCGACACGTTCATGCCAATGAAGCCAGCAGCACCAGAAAGCACTGCACCGATCAAAAAGCCTGCAGCGGAATAACCACCGAGCAGATACCAAGCGATGAGAAAAATCACCGCGCCCACGGCTGCGATGGTTTGATATTGGCGTTTCAAATAAGCTGATGCGCCTTCGCGCACAGCGGCCGAAATTTCTTGCATTTTTGCTGATCCCTGATCAGCTGCCATGAGGCGTTGATTGGTGATGATGGCATAGACAAGCGAGAGAACGCCTGCGAGCACAATCAGCCAGAGTGTGTTGGACATGATGAAACCTTTGGTCAAAAGTTGTTGTTGCTCCAGAACCTTGACCGATGGCCGCGATAGACTCACGCTTCACTGCGCGGTGCTGGAAGATTAGGCAGCTATGACAAATTTTGGACACATTTGCAATTGTGAATTGAGGGGAAGTGATTGATGCAAATGATTGGCGTAACTCAGAATTTTGAGGTGAATATGGAAAACAAAACGCCAGAGTTTTGGGAAGCTGCATTTATCGACAAGCAGGAAATGTGGGGATTGGAACCTGCGCATTCGGCTGTGTTGACTAGGGATTTCTTTGTCGAAAAATCAGTGAAGACAGTTCTCATTCCGGGTTTTGGTTACGGGCGCAATGCCCAGATATTTAAGGACGCGGGAATGGCGATCATCGGAATCGAAATTTCTAAAACGGCAATTGAACTGGCTGGAAAACATTACGGCACCGATATGACGAGCCACCACGGGGCAGTCACCGACATGCCGTTTGACACGTGCCGCTATGATGGAATTTTTTGCTATGGGCTTATTCATTTGCTGGATTTGGACGAACGGAGAAAATTGATCCGCGATTGTTATGATCAATTGGCCGACGGCGGGTTTTTGGTTTTTACGGCAATTTCAAAAGCAGATCACGTTTTTGGTAAAGGCAAATTGGTGAGCGCTGACCGCTATGAAAATTCCGCACCTCATTTATTCGCGCATGCGCATTGTGGTCTGGTGTGATGCAATTGGTTTAGCGTTGTTCTCGGTAACGGAGGCACAGATTTCTTTCGACATAAATCCGAGCAGCGCAATTACAATTGCGATGGATGTTACCACAGCCACTTTTGGTGGCGTAATTCTTGACCTCTCAGGTGATGAAATGCCCGCTCTTCTTCACCGTGAAATTTATCTAACAGCTGCCATGCTGGGAACGACTGTTCTGGTAATTGCCGAAACGCTTGGCACCCCACGCGAGGCCGCACTGGTGATTGGCTTTTTAGCAGCACTGGCAATTCGAGCAGCCGCAATTAGATTTGAATTATCTCTAACGGCATTTTATCAACATTTTAAAGACGACAAATAATCGCCTAGGCAGTTCATTTATTTCGCCCAGTTGCCGCCGCACAGTTCTTCCCATAAGCTGCCACATCTAAATGGAGAAGTAATATGACCACTGAACGTAAACTTGGTTTTGATACACTGCAAATTCATGCAGGCACGGCCCCAGACACTGCAACCGGTGCGAGGCAAGTTCCGATTTATCAGACCACGGCATATGTGTTCCGTGACAGTGACCACGCGGCGAAATTATTTAACCTTCAAGAAATTGGTTACATCTATTCGCGCCTCACCAACCCCACAGTATCAGCATTGGCCAATCGCATTTGCGCCCTTGAAGGTGGAGCCGGTGCCATCTGTTGCTCATCAGGCCATGCCGCTCAAATTATGGCACTGTTTCCACTGATGGGCCCTGGCAAAAATGTGGTGGCCTCCACGCGCCTTTATGGTGGCACTATAACCCAATTCGGCCAGACCATTAAACGCTTCGGCTGGTCTGCTAAGTTTGTGGATTTTGATGATCTGGCCGCAGTGAAGGCCGCCATTGATGATAACACCCGCGCCGTGTTCTGCGAATCCATCGCCAATCCCGGCGGCTATATCACCGACCTTGATGCCATCTCGAAAATTTCTGACGCAGCACAAATTCCACTGATCGTTGATAACACTTCCGCCACACCTTATCTATGCAAGCCTTTTGAACATGGTGCAACTTTGGTGGTCCATTCCACCACGAAGTATCTCACGGGCAACGGCACGGTGACGGGCGGCTGCGTGGTGGACTCCGGTAAATTTGACTGGGCCAAATCGGGCAAGTTCCCATCGCTGTCCGAACCGGAACCCGCTTACCACGGCCTCGTGTTTTACCCCACCTTGGGCGGCATGGCCTTCACGTTTCATTCCATCGCCATTGGCCTGCGCGATCTTGGCATGACCATGAACCCACAAGGTGCTCATTACACGTTGATGGGGATTGAAACATTGTCCCTGCGCATGGAGCGCCATGTGGCCAACGCCATCAAAGTGGCAGAATGGCTGGAAAAAGATCCGCGCGTGGAGTTCGTAACCTATGCCGGATTGAAGTCTTCGCCGTACTACAGCCGGGTTGCCAAAATCTGCCCAAAGGGTGCAGGCGCACTTTTCACTTTTGCTTTGAAGAGCGGATATGACGGCTGCGTGAAAATGGTGGATAGCGTGAAGCTGTTCAGCCATGTGGCCAACTTGGGCGACACGCGCTCATTGATTATCCATTCCGCCTCAACCACCCATCGCCAGCTTTCACCCGAGCAACTCAAAGCCTCAGGTGCTTTACCAAATGTGGTGCGACTTTCAATCGGCATTGAAGATGTGAGTGATATTATCGCTGATCTTGATCAGGCCATGGGTTAGTCAAAAAAGGGAGCAGCAAAAGCTGCTCCACATTTCAATGCGCGGCCGCCGCTTCAGCCCGCAATCCCTCAGCCTCATGGGCCAGCGCAATGCGTTCCTTGCGGCGGCGGCTGATTTCGTACCACACAGCCAGCCCGAGTGTGAACAGAATGAGCAACAGTGCAAGCGCATTGATCGTAGGCGTAATACCTGAACGGACTTTGGAAAACACATAGACCGTAAGCGTATCCGCACCACCGCGCGTGAACAGGGTTACGTTGAAATTTTCAATCGATTGAAAAAACGAAATTGCCGCCCCTGCCCCAATGGCCGGATAAAGGTGTGGCAGCAAAATGCGGCGCATCACTTGGGCATGGCTGGCACCCAAATCCAAAGCTGCTTCTTCAAGGCTGGGATCAAAGCTTTGCAGCCGCGCCAACACCATCAACATAACGAATGAGGCGATGTAACTCACTTGCCCTAAAACAGACAAATGCAAGCCAGGGCTCACATATAAATGATTCCAGAACAGCAATGTGGAAATGCCGATCACTACACCAGGAATTAGAATAGGGGCCACCATCAAACCATAAAGCACTGAGCGAACGCGACCAGATATTGAGTTGATCAATATGGCCGCCGCCGTTCCAATCGGAACTGCAATCGCCGCCACAGCAATGGCAACCAACAAGGTGTTGCGAAAAGCCCCCCAGATGCGGTTATCATTCCAAAGTTCAATAAACCAGTGATCTGTCCAGCCCTTCCAAGGATAGATTGTAGGCAGCTTGCTGACATTGAACGCTGCTCCGCCCATCACCAATAAAGGCAACAGCAGATAAAGCAAAAACAAACCCATATAGAGGTGTAAGAGGAAGTTTCTATTGTTTTGCATGGCTCCCTCCTACTTTGCGATATCTGAAAGTTTAACGCCGAACACCCGCATCATCAGGCTGACAAACAGTGTGCAAGCAAGCAGAAGCATGAATGCAAAGGCAGCACCCGCATTCCAATCTTGAGAATCCAACATGATACCTTGAATAGTTTGCGTGAACCAACCGGAGGTGGTGGAGCCAAGCAAAGACGGCACCAACAAAGAACCAGCAGAAAGCATGAACACCATCACAGCACCAGATGCGATGCCAGGCTTGGCATGAGGTAAAATCACCCGCCAATGCGTGCGCCACCATGGCGAACCTAAATCTTCCGCAGCTTCGATCTGATTAGTGTCCAATGATTGCATGGAATTATAAAGTGGAAACACCATGAACAACACATAAGTGTAAACCAAACCAATGACCACCGGACTGAAGCCAGCAATCCAGCGGATTTCGGTGTCAATTATTCCAAGCGACATGAGCAAGGCGTTGAGCGGTCCTTTGAAAGCAAGAATAATCCACCATGCAAATGAGCGCAAAATCTCCGACACCCACAGCGGCACGAACAACAACAAGAACAATGTTGGCAGAGATTTTGGCGAAACAATCTTGGCCAAATAATAGGCCAGCGGATAGGCCATGACGAAAGTAATCACTGTTACCAAAGCTGAATAAACAATTGTTAAAAAGAAAACTTTGAGCCGCACTGGAACTTGGAAAACATAACCGAATACTGTGAAATCAACGTTATTGCCCAGCACCTTCATATAATTGCCCATCGAATAAAAATCGAGTGGGCCGCCCTCATCAACCTTCGCAAGGTAAGGGCGGAATGAACTTTCCAACATTGTGAAGTTGGGCAGCAGCACCAAAATGACCAGCCAGAAAAATGTGAGCCCGATGCACACCCAGGTGAGTGTTGTGCCATAGCGCCGCAAAAGATGTTGCATGGCTCAAGCCCCCGCTAGTGAAGTATCAGGGAGGATTGCAGCATTGGCAGCATCAAACGACATGTGCATTTTTGTGCCGCGCGCTGGCACTGTGGCCAAACCATCATTGCGCAGTTCAGCTGTCAGCAGCGTGCCATTTTCGCTGCTGGCCGAAACCACCATGAACGAACCTTCAAAGGCAACATCGCCAATTGTTACCGGCACCGAATTCTGTGTCTTAGCTTTGGCAGATAGCACTGTGTGTTCAGGGCGCACATAGAGCTTTAGGTCTGGGTCAGATTTTTTACCAGCAAAGCGAGCTTCAAAAGTTCCAACGGGCGTTTCAAAACCAGCCATCCCAGCACTGGTATTTTTCACTTTGCCCGTGAAAATGTTGTTTTCACCCACGAACGAAGCAACAAAGCCATTGGCGGGCCGATTGTAAATATCGCGTGGGTTGGCCACCTGTTGTAACTTGCCTTGGCTCATCACGCCAACACGGTCTGACATGGCTAAGGCTTCGCCTTGGTCATGCGTAATATAGATAAATGTAACGCCTGTGCGTTTTTGAATGGCGCGAAGTTCAGCGCGCATATGCTGGCGCAGTTTAAGATCAAGTGCAGACAATGGTTCATCGAGCAACATCACCGAAGGCTCAACCGCCAGAGCGCGCGCAATGGCCACGCGTTGCTTTTGACCACCAGAAAGTTGGCTCACCATTTTGTCGGCAGCGCCATGCAAATCGACAAGCGCCAACAGCTCTTCAGCCCGCGCCCGGCGTTTGGCTTTATCAACACCACGAACTTCTAATCCGAAGGCAATATTTTCCCAGATTGTCATCAATGGGAACAAGGCGAGGTTTTGAAATATCAAAGCGGTTGGGCGCTGGTTGGCGCGCTGGCCCTTCATATCTTTACCACCAATGCGAATAATACCTTCGGTGGGTTCAGTGAAGCCAGAAATCATACGGAGAATGGTGGTCTTGCCACAGCCAGATGGCCCTAGAAACGAAAAGAACTCGCCAGGCTGGATACTCACAGTCACATGATCGACAGCGCGAAATTTGTCAAAATCACAGCAGACATTATCAAGCTCAATAGCTGCACTCATAGTTTGCCTTCCCCTCGGTCATTTAAAGGCATCTCCGTCACTCTAGCTGGCAACGTTTATGATGCAATAATTCTACCAGTCTAGTCCCACATCTAGATAAAGCAATACACCGGGCCCTTTCGGACCCGGTGTGTTATAATTCTTGCTCGATTACGAAGCCTTGTATTTGTCTGAATATTCGCCGCGCTTGGCAACGAATTCAGCAGATTGGTCAGGCCACCACCAGAGAGCTGCCAACTTGGCATCATCAAATGCGGAGTTATAGTAGGTTGCAACATCTGGGCTCATCAGTGCAGCTGCACCTTTGCCAACTGCGTTTGACGAGAATGCGCTTGCCCAGCCGGCAGCACCTTCTGCGGTTGAGACCCACTTAACAAACTCGTGGCCTTGTTCAACGTTTGCCGCATTCTTCATCATCATAAAGCCTTGATGCCAAGCAAATGCGCCTTCTGAAGGAGCCATATAACCGTAACCATCGTTGCGGAGGTTATAGCCAGTTGAATCCCAGCACAGGCCAACAGTTGCACCGTTGGCAACAAAGCCAGCGTTCGCATCGTTTTCACCGGCCCAGAATTGCACCACGTTGCCTTTTGCTTTTACGCATTCAGCAAGCGCGATATCCCAAAGTTGGGTCATAGCACCCATGTCAGTGTAACCATCCAACCATGGACGTGGCAATTTGCCAGCTGCTTCGAGAACGCGGCCCATCGCAGTGAGAGCTGAACGTGGACGCACAACAACTTTGTTGGCTGGATCGAACAATGCCTTCAAGCTTGGAGGATCGCCGAGGACTGCTTTTTCCTTGTTATAAACCAGTGCTTCAGTGCCCCAGTTTGATGGCACATAAAGCAGCTTACCATCTTTGCGCGACCGTTCGCCAGCCTTGCCATCTGCAAGACCTGGGAGATAGTTGCTCATGGCCAGTTTGCTTTCATCAAACGCAGCAACCAAGCCGTTGGTGGCATATTGGCCAACAGTGTCGATTGTTGGTTCGATAATATCAATGCCACCAGCAGTTGACGCGATTTTTGCCGCAGCAAAAATGCCATCATTGTCTGGCTGCTCAGTAAATTTCACTTTAATGCCAGTTGCAGCAGTGAAGGCTGGAAATACTTTTTCAGCCAAGGCAGGATAGCCAGCCCAGCCGGTGAAGTTTACTTCGCCTGAGGATGAGAAAGCGTTCTTTACGAAAAGTGGGCTCGCAAAACCAACAGCGCCAAGGGCAGCCGCTGACTTCATCAAGCTGCGGCGCGAAATTTGCGCGGCGCGCAGAGTATCATGCGTATTAGATGTCTTCATAGTTTCACTCCTCCGATAGTGCGGCAGACACAATGCCTTCCGCTCAATGCAATAACTGGCCAATAAAAATGGCTCTAGGGTTATTTCCCCAACATTTATGACTCTTATATGACAGTCTTACAAGCGGCTATTTGTGAGTCCAGTTCAACTCATACATCCGCGCCAGCCGCAAAACAGCAAGATCATGTCGCGGCTTGCCCATTAGCTGAATTCCCATCGCGCGAGTGCCTGCAAAACCGACAGGCACGCTGATTATCGGGCAGCCAGACATGGTTCCAAGCGAAACAATTTGCATCCAGCGGTGATAAGAATCCATCGCAACACCGTTGATCTGCTGTGGCCAGTGCTGTTCTACAGGAAAAGGAAACACCTGCGCGGATGGCATGGCGAGAAAATCAAACTTTTCAAAAACCTTCATCACGCACGCAAACCAATCCGAACGCACAACTGCGGCCTTATAAACATCATGCGCTGTCAACTTCAACAATTTTTCAATCTCCCAGATGGCTTCGGGCTTGAGCAAGGCGCGTTCAGCAGGATTATTGTAGTGCGCCATCAACCCACCGCCCGCACTAAACTGACGCAAAACTTTGAAGGCTTGCCAAAGAAGTTCATAATCAAATGATGGAACGAAATGTTCAACAGCCGCGCCCGCTTTAGTAAGGCAAGCAAGGCCAGCATCGCAAAGCTGCAAAACCCCCGACTCCATCGACAAAGCGCCGCCTAAATCACCCAGCCACGCAATACGGGCTCCCTTGGCATGTGGAGAAATTGGCGGCACAAATTCTTGGCCATCACCCTCAAGCGAAAGTGGCACCCGCTCATCATATCCAGCCTGCACTGACAAGAGCAACGCCACATCATCTACACAGCGTCCCATGGGTCCTTCGGTGGCCATTTGCGTCATAAACATATCGGACGAGGGATAGGCAGGTACCCTCCCCTGCGACGGCCTAAAGCCATAGATGTTATTGTAAGCTGCTGGATTGCGAAGTGAACCACCCATATCGCTCCCATCAGCAAGCGGCATCATGTTCAAAGCTAGCGCCACCGCCGCCCCACCGCTGGAACCGCCCGCAGTTAAACTGCGATCATAAGCATTGCGCGTCGGCCCGAACACCGGGTTATAAGTCTGCGAACCAAAGCCCCATTCTGGCACATTGGTTTTGCCGATGATAACGGCACCAGCGCCGCGAATGCGCGCCACATGCAGATCATCCTCATCGGGCACAAAATCTCTGTAAATTGGCGAGCCCAACGTGGTGCATAAACCTTTGGTCTGTGCTAAATCCTTGATCGCAATCGGCAAGCCAAACAGTGCGCCCTTGGCTGGAGTGAGGTCACAAGCATCGGCCTCAGCTAAAATTTTCGTGCGCGCCCGCAGCGAGATAATGGCATTGTGAGCGGGATTCAACTTTTCAATTTGATCCAGAAATGCGGTCACAACCTCGCGCACCGAAACCTGCTTGGCGCGGATCAGTTCCGTCAATTCAACTGCTGTTCTTTGGTGAAGATTCTTCAAAACAATTGCCCCTGTTCTCGGCCTGTGAAATAACGAGACCATGAACAATAACATCTTTCAACATTTTTTTGATGCCAAGAAAAATCCTACCGATCATTTCATTGAAACCGAGAAAGGTGACCGTTTCACTTACGCCGATATTTTCAACCTCTCCGGTAAAATTGCCAACGCTCTTGTGGAAAGCGGATTAAGGCCTGATGACCGAGTAGCGGCACAAGTTGAAAAATCCGTGACCGCCCTAGCACTCTATTTGGCCGTTGTCAGATGCGGAGCAATCTTTCTGCCGCTCAACACCGCCTACACTGAAAACGAAATGACGTATTTTTTGAGCGATGCTGAGCC
>JANLPA010000130.1:0-32849 GCA_031366855.1 Hyphomicrobiales bacterium
AGCTCTTAAAAATGTTGAGTTTACAGCATATGCATTGCCACTTCCTGCGCGAGTGACGATGCCGTCAAAGACAATTTCAAACCCATTTGAACCTTGAACAAGTGAAAATACAGCGCCGCCGCTGAAACCATTGAGATCAAGTTGACCGTCATCAAATGTGTAGTGTGAATAATGTTTTGCGTTTGACTTGAAATCACCATCAAATGTCGGGACTGAACATCTAAAATTCAACGACGGATTCAAGAAACGTTATCACAGGTCAGGTCTAGCCATTTAAGCAATACTCGGGTCACCGCTGTTGGCTGCTCTAGTGTTGAAATATGACCGCAATTTTCAATAACGTTCAGCGCCGCATTTTCGAAAAGGCCTAGCATTTCCTGATGGCGACTGGGCGGGCAGAGGCTGTCTTCGGCACCACACAGCAAAACCGTAGGGCCTCTAAAATTACTGAGAGTGGCTGAATGCTCGGCACGATCACGCAATGCGAGGGATTGGACGATGAAAGTGTCAGCGCTCATGTCCAATGCCATATCGATAAGAAGACTGAGCAATATTCTATTTTTACGATTGGCTTTTGCCAGATAGATTGGCTTCATTTCCTCTGCGAAAACTTGCCGCAATTTTCCAGCTTTTACGTCTTCAATTTGACGGTTGCGGATTGTGATACGTTCTGGCGAGTCCGCTAAGTGACTGGTGTCAAGCAAAGCCAATCTTCTGATGCGTTGCGGCGCGATGGTGACCATACTCATCGCCACGATACCGCCCATTGAAAGACCCAGAAGATTGAAAATAGGAGCTTCAACTTCCGCAAGAGTGCGACGCGCCATACCTTCGATTGTGGCGGGCATGTTGAGCTTTGGCACTATGATATGATAATTTTCTTTTAACACGGCAATCTGATGCGCGAATAAGCGCTCATCGCACATCATGCCCGGCAACATCACTAGGGTTTCACGAACCATGACTTTACGCTCGCGTTGCAGCGATATCGGCTCCTTCACTCAAAGCCTTAAGTTTGGCAAAGCAGATGGCAGGATCAACCGCACCAAAACCTGCGAAAGTTCCAAATCCGCAATCTGAACCTGCTATGACGCGATCTTTTCCAACTATGGAGATAAAGTTTTCCAGCCGCAGTGCCACAAGCTCTGGATGCTCAACAAAGTTGGTCGTGGTATCAACAACCCCTGGCACCAGAATGCGGTCATCCGGCACGTCGCGTTTGCGATCACGGAACGTCGTCCACTCGTGGCCATGACGCGGATTTGAAGTTTCAAACAACATGTAACGCGCTTTCACCTTCATAAAAGTTTTCAGCACTTTTGCCATGTCAATATCGCACACATGCGGGCCCTCATAATTGCCCCAGCAAATATGAACCCGTATTTTTTCTTGCGGCACGCCTGATAGCGCATGATTTAAGGCCTCAACATGCATATCCGCAATTTTTACAAATTCATCATCCGATAAATCAGTGAAGAGCATATGGCGTGAAAGTGCTAAATCCGGACAGTCCACTTGCAAATCAAGCCCAGCATCAGCAATAGTTTTATATTCATCACGCATCGCATCAGCGAGTGCCGCAAGATATTTTTCGCGCGTGGCGTAATGCGCGTTCTGCAAAAACAGCGAGATAACACCCGGCGATGCAGCATTCATAAAAGCTCGTTCAGCGCCATGTTTTTTCATGGCGGCTTTAAGGTTGGCAATGTCCTTGTGTAACTCGTCCTGGCCTTTAGATTTTACATCACTGGTGCACATGGGCCGCGCATAGGTTGGCGTGCCGCCATCATTAGATAGCCGCTGCAAGAAAGACGGAAACAATTTAAGATCAGCCGGCGCATTGCGTGCGCTGTCCCCTGAAAAGCCAGTGTAGCGATCCTTCACATAAGTGGCGTAAGAGATCTTTGAAGTTTCACCATCCGAAACAATGTCAACACCGGCAGCCACTTGCTTGCCCACAGTCTCGTCCACTGCTTCTGCCATGGCCGCGTCAAAGGCCGCCTGCTCATAGGGTTTGTCTTTCTCTCGTGCAAAAATGAAATCGACCACTTTCTGCGAACGCGGCAATGATCCAACATGGGTGGTGGCAATCTGTGTCATCGTTCAATTCCTCAATGTGGTTTCCAGGTGGGGCCAGCGGGTTCATCGGTATTGCGCACGCGAAACAGCGCGGCCTCGCCGGTCATGCTCGGCACCAGCGTGTGCGCAAAGTTGGGTGGCACTGCGCAAGTGTCACCGGGTGCAAGCACCTTTTCATACCCATCCCAAGTTAATTTCCAATGCCCGCGCATGACCATGAGAATTTCATGGCGGGAGGAGGCGTAGGCGGTTTCGGCGAGTGAACCTCGCGTGATGAAATCCACTTCAAACCCAGGCTTGTCACGCAACATGGCGTCTGGTCCGATCACTTTGGCGGGCTGCCTATCTGCCAGTGCCATCATATCCCAGTATCGGGCAATGTGATTGGGTATGACATCAAGCGTTGTCAGCTCTGGGAATGCCTTCAACTCCTCATCAGTCAGCAGCGGCATCGGCTGCACACCGTCTGGCAGTTTTTGGCCTTTCTTGGTGTCATAGATTTTTCCGTTCTTGCCCAATACCAAGCCGAAATCTTTCGCATCGGTAATCACTTGCGGGGCCCAGATCACACCACCGCCCGCATCATTGCCGCCCAAAATGGCCATGGCCATGCCATAGTCAGTTCCCACATTCTCAAAGGCCCGAAATATTCCGGTGGGAATATTGATGATGTCGCCTTCTTCCAGAATAACTTCGCCTGCCTTGCCCCATCTTCCCCAAAAAAACCGCCAGCGTCCTTTGAGGGCAAAAAACACTTCAGCCGTGCGATGTGAATGCAGTGAGTTCTTGCACTTCGGAGGTTGCCCGGCGGCACCAATATTGAAGCCAGGGCGCTCAAGAATATGCACATGTTGTTCCGGGTTTTCGGAAACACCGGCACCAATGATGGTGAAATTTTCCTTCTGGTTTGAACCCGGTGTATGCGCATCGATAAAGGCGGTGCGGCAGGGCCTCAGATCGCCGTAGCGGACGATGCGCGTTTCCATCTGTTCAGGTGTCATAGTCGTTTCTCCGTTCAGTCGGCGGTCCAGCCGCCATCAATAATTAAGTGAGTTCCCGTGATCAGAGCTGCAGCATCAGACGCTAGAAAAACTACGGCACCCATGATGTCTTCAACCTCGCCCACTCGCCCCAGTTTGATTTTTGATGTGATCCAAGCCACGCGTTCAGGATTGGCAAAGGTTTGCTCAGTGAGCGGCGTGCGAATGAAGGTCGGGCATATAGTGTTGATGCGAATTTGGTGCGATGCCCACTCAATGGCCATCGCCTTGGTCATGCCCTCAACAGCATGTTTGGATGCCGCATAAACAGCCCGGTCAATGCCGCCCACATGGCCCATCTGCGATGAAATGGTGATGATTGATCCGCCATGATTTTTTCTGATCATCAAACGCGCCGCTTCACGTGCTGAAAAATGCGCTGCCTTCCAATTGATCGCCGCAACGGAATCAAAATCTTCTTCACGGGTGTCCAGCGCCGCACTATGCCGTGCCGCACCTGTAGAATTAACGTAGATATCAAGGTCACCCAATGCGGAAAATGCTTTAGCCGTTGCCTCTGTGTTGGTAATGTCTAGCACCAAGGCTTCGGCCTGCCAGCCTTGTGCCGTGATGGCGTCGACGGTTTCACGCAGCTTAGCCTGATTACGAGCGGCACAAATAACCTGCGCACCAGCTTCGGCCAATGCCGCCGCTGCGCCAAGACCGATGCCAGATGAAGCTCCAGCCACAAGTGCGCGGCGTCCATCCAAACGAAACGAAGGCATGCGCGGCAATTTCATTCAGCTGCCTCGCCATAAGGCACGTTGCGCCCGCCATAGCGCCGCACCCGCACATTGGCCTGCTCGGCATGGCCCACAAATCCTTCGAGCATGCAAAGTCTTGAACAATAAGCACCAATCTCTGCCGCCGCTTCGTCCGTGGTGATGCGTTGATAGGAGTGAGTCTTAAGGAATTTTCCCACCCACAGCCCGCCAGTGTATCGCCCTGCCTTTTTGGTGGGCAGCGTGTGGTTCGTGCCAATCACCTTATCGCCATTGGCTACATTGGTGCGCGGGCCGAGAAACAAAGCACCGTAAGATTGCATATGTTCCAGAAACCAATCATCGCGCTTGGTCATCACTTGCACATGTTCACAGGCAATCTCATTTGCCATATCAAGCATCTCTTCATAGCTGTCACAAAGAATGACTTCGCCATAGTCGCGCCATGAGGCTGATGCGGTGTCTCGCGTCGGCAGAATTTCAAGCAACCGCGCAATTTCAGAAATTGTGGCCTCTGCAAGTTTGCGTGAATTGGTAATTAGAAACGCCGGAGAATTGTAGCCGTGTTCGGCCTGCCCCAGAAGATCAGTGGCACAAAGCTCGGCATCAACCGTGTCGTCGGCAATTACCATGGTCTCAGTTGGCCCAGCCAACAGGTCAATGCCGATGCGGCCAAAAAGCTGGCGCTTGGCCTCTGCCACGTAAGCATTGCCAGGGCCCACAATCATATGCACTGGTTTAATGGTTTCTGTGCCGAGCGCCATGGCGGCCACTGCCTGAATGCCGCCAAGACAATGGATTTCGTGGGCACCCGCCAAATGCATGGCGGCGATAACCGCTGGATTAGGCGACCCCTTAAACGGCGGCGTCGCAGAGATAATGCGGGGCACACCCGCAACATTTGCTGTGAGCACCGACATATGCGCCGACGCCACCATGGGAAATTTGCCCCCCGGCACATAGCAGCCAACGGATTGCACCGGTAAATTCTTATGACCCAGTATAACACCTGGCAGAGTTTCAACTTCAATATCCTTAAGGGAAGCCCGTTGAGCTTCCGCAAAGCGCCGCACTTGGGCTTGCGCGAATCTGATATCATCCATGTCACGTTGGGACACCTGATTTACAAGGGCGTCGATTTCGGATGAGCTCAGGCGAAAAGCTTGCGGTGCATAGCCATCAAATCGCATCGATAATTCGCGCACCGCCGCATCGCCGCGCAGTTCCACATCTTTAAGAATCGCTTCGACTTGCAATTTAACCTTTGCGTCGTCAGCGTCTTTTTCGACAGCTGGTTTGCTGCGCTTAAGAAAGCTGATGGTCATGCGCGCGCCACGGCCAGTCTTTGTCCGGTTTCAGCATCGAACAAGTGGCATAGGGCAGGGGGCACATGCACCGTCACTGTACTGCCAATTGCCGCGCGAAAATCTTTGGCCGCCTTAATGGCGACAAGGGCATCACCGGCTTGAACTGTCACCTGCGAAGCTTCACCTAATAGTTCCATGCTATAAACCGGCGCTGTGAGGTTAGCGTCCTTCTTGGCAACTATCGCATCCTCAGCACGAAAGCCTAACGTGACAGGTCCGTTTAATTTTTTCTGCAAACCAGATATGGCAATATTTTTTCCGGTGAAAGTTCCGTTGTGCATGACGCCCTTGAGCAAATTCATGGCCGGTGAACCGATAAAGCTCGCCACAAATGTATTGGCCGGTTTGTCATAAATTTCGGCGGGCGGCCCCACTTGTTGCATTTCACCCTTGTTCATCACCACCACACGATCGGCCAATGACATGGCCTCAATCTGGTCGTGGGTTACATAAATTGTCGTGGTCTTTAATTCGTGATGTAAATTTTTGATTTGCGCCCGTGTTGAAACCCTCAATTTTGCATCCAAATTCGAGAGTGGTTCATCCATCAGAAAAACCGTCGGTTGCCGAATGATGGCCCGCGCCAAGGCCACGCGTTGCCGTTGCCCACCAGAAAGTTCAGCAGGACGCCGCCCTAGAAAATCATCCAGTTCCACCATAGCGGCGGCCTTGCGCACGCGCGTATCGTGTTCGGCTTTGGGAATGCGCCGGACCTTCAATGGAAAACGGATATTTTCATAAACGGTCATAGTGGGATAGAGTCCATAGCTCTGAAACACCATGGCGATGTCGCGGTCTTTGGGCTCAAGACCATTGACTTTGCGTCCGCCAATCCAGATTTCGCCAGCGCTCACATCCTCAAGCCCAGCGATCATGCGCATTGTCGTTGTTTTGCCGCAGCCCGAAGGGCCGAGCAGCACCAGAAACTCGCCATCGCTTACGTCCAGCGTTACGTCTTTTACGGCGACAAAATTGCCCCAATGTCGCGACAAGTTCTTGAGCTTGATATCCGCCATTGAATTTCCCTACCTCCCATCAACAATGTCAAATTTTGACTACGTATGCAAGAGCAGCGTTTCAGCCCTTGAGAATAAGGTCAGATGCTTTTTCACCAATCATAATTATGGGTGCGTTGGTGTTGCCGGAAACCAGCCTCGGCATGATTGAACCATCCGCTATCCGCAATCCGGAAACACCCTTAACTTTCAAGTCTGGCCCTACCACCCCACGTGCATCAACACCCATACGGCAAGTGCCAGAAGGGTGGTAAATGCTGTTGCCGCGTGCCCGTGCATAACTCAACAATTGATCGTCACTTGCAACTTCCAGTCCAGGCTCCAGCTCAGTATCCATGAAAGGCTCCATTGCAGGCGCTTGCATGATCGAACGCAGAAACTTCAAACCTGCAATATTGGCGCGGCGATCCTCAGGCTGTGAGAGATAATTAACTCGAATAGATGGCGCATCGGCTGTATCGATGGTGCGGGCATGAATGTTGCCGCGTGCTTGTGGCCGCAAATGACACACAGACGCTGTGAAACCTGAGAATGGATGCAACCCTGATCCCATTTTGTCGGTTGAAAAAATGATGAAGTGGATTTGAATATCAGGCGTGGCCAATCGCGCAGCAGATTTGAAAAACGCATTTGCATAGCCGGCACTCACAGCCAGTGGCCCCCGACGCGTAACAGCGTATCGCAGCCCAATGCCAATGCGGCGCAACAGGTTGTTAAAATCGTCATTCAATGTCACGGGCTGCTTGGCCTTAAACACCATGCGGACTTGCAAGTGATCTTGTAAATTTTCACCCACATCGGGTGCATCATGCACCACATTCACACCCAGGTTTTGTAAGCGTTGCGCCTGCCCAACGCCCGAAACTTCTAGCAGCTGCGGCGAAGCAATGGCTCCCGCCGACAGCACAATTTCTTGGCCAACAGTTGCGCAAGCTGTGCGCCCCTTATGATAAAATTCAATCGCTGCGGCCCGCTTGCCTTCAAACACCACATGCTTGACATGCGCATGGGTGAGGATTGTCAGATTTTTACGGCCACGAGCCTGTTTAAGATAACCCGCCGCCGTGCTGCACCGGATACCGCCGCGTGATGTCGTCTGGAAATAGCCAGCACCTTCTTGCGCAGCGCCGTTAAAATCTGGATTAAACGGCAGCCCACGCTCTGCGCAAGCTTTGATGAAGGCGTCACATAACACATGATGATCTCGTGGATTTGAAACCGCCAAAGGCCCACCCACACCATGATATTGATCGGCCCCATTCTCTTGATCTTCCGATCGTTTGAAAAGTGGCAGCACATCATCATACGACCAACCCGTGTTGCCCAGTTGCGCCCAGTGATTGTAATCTTCCTTCTGCCCGCGAATATAAACCAGCCCATTGATGGCACTGGTTCCACCCAGAACTTTGCCGCGCGGCTGATAGATTTTACGTCCGTTCAGCTCAGGTTCCGGTTCAGTTTCGAACTTCCAATTGTAACGGCCATTTTGAAACAGCTTGGCATAACCAATTGGAATGTGGATCCAAGGATTTACGCCACGACCGCCAGCTTCCAGCAACAACACACTATGGCGACCATTAGCGGTCAAGCGGTTAGCGAGCACACACCCCGCTGAACCTGCGCCAACTATGATGTAATCATATGTGCCGATGTTTTCCGGTGTCATTTTGTGACTTCAACCAGAGTTTCCCATCTGCGCCAGTTTCACCTGCATCAGCAGCGACATCTCATCATACAGCGTCCACTCATCAACAATCTTGCCGTTTTTATAATGAAAATGTGACATGCCCATCACTTGCACCCGCTTGCCAGTTGGTGCGCCAAGGCTGCGCAAAATGCCATGGCCCAAATGATGGCCTTCAATCACCCAACGCAAAGCCACCTTGGTTCCAGTCTCTTCGCTCTCGACTGAACAAATATGTTGGGGCAGGAAGGCCATGTCGGGGATTGACCCCATCAATCCCAGATACTGGTGCAGCACACCCGAGGCACCGCTTATTTCACGCAGCATCGGCCCGTGATACATAGCAGTAGGGGCATAGACGTCTTTCATCGCGCCAAACATACGCTTGTTGAAAACTTCATGCAGCCAGCGGATGGTATGTTGCTCAAGATCGGTTTTGGCAATTGAAACATCCGCCTCGGCCTCCGGCGGATACTGGCCTAACAGCCTGCGGTTTTCGCCAATGTCGAGAGCGTCCAATCCCTTTTCATGGCGTGCTTTGGCTGCGGCTTCAGCGTAGGGGTTGGGATCAAGTCCTAACTGGCGGAAAAGTGACATCGTGTCGGAGACGATCCACTCGCGGTAAATGCGATTTTTCAGAATCATGCAATCGGCAAAAGTTCGCGTCACAATGCTACGTCCAGTAGGCTCGCCGTAAGGACCTGGCTGCGAGTGGCGGCCCGATCCGGTGACCAGATGCGATGTGTAAAAGCCATCAACATCATTGCCAGTCCAAATCACTTGCGTGGCCATGCCGCGCCGTTCAGGAAAAGATACGATGCGTTGGATGGTGTCCAGCACCATGTCCTCGCGGTTATAAACCGTGCCCATTGTTCCGTACACGGTGCAATTATGGGTGTAGTGCGAATATATGAGGCCAATATTGCGCTCATCCCAAATGCGATGCGTGCAACGCACAATGTAATCAACAATATCAGTGTAGATATCCTCAAACCCGTTGAGCGATTGCACCCGTGGACGATCAGCGGGTGCAAGATCAACATAGTCGCGCCGCTCCACCTGCAGCACATTTTCCTTGGCCGGCAACCTTGATATGCGGTTTTCGGAAGACTTGTCTTTGTTATTTTCGGTCATGGTAGCGTCCTTGTTTGGAGGAAGTTAGTTCAGGATTGGCGCAGTTGCACCAGTGATCGGTGAAAAGCGTAAATTTTGAAAGGACTCAAGAGCTTGGCCAATGCGGCAGATCATGGCTTCACCATTTTTTGGCCCAACCAATTGCAGCCCCATGGGCAATCCGCTGGGTGCCAGTCCAGTCGGCAGGGCTAGGGCTGGATGGCCCGTTACATTAAAGGGAAATGTGCGCATCGCTGTCCACCGTGGGCCATCATCAAAATAACTGAAAGCTGGGGCGGTGGTCAGCGTGCTGGCGCAAATCAACGCATCAAACGGTCCAAAAATCTGATGTTCGAAAGCCGCTTGCAATTCTGCTTGCCGCTGCCGTGCGATGTCCACATCTTCGTTTGTTAGCACTGCACCCGTGACCAGATTCTGAAAGGCCAAGCGGCCAATTTCATCAGCGCGTGCGCTCTTCAAAAGTGTAGCGTAGGTTTGCAAGGCTTCATGTTGAATAATTACCGTGCCGCAAGCCTCGTAATCCGAATAATCCGGAATATCAATTTCAGTCACGGCGGCCCTGCGCTTTCGCAAGATTTCTACAGCAGCGTCGAGCGCCTGTTCGATGGCGGGTTCGGATATTCCTGCAGACCAACTGCGCGCATAGGCAATCCGCAACCCCGCTACCCCCTTACGCAATGATGAAAGCGTGTGAGCGCCGGTGATCACGTCAAATAACACTGCAGCATCTTCCACTGTAGCCGTAAGCAGCCCACCGTGATCGAGCGTGGGGCTAAGGGGTTGAAAACCATCAAGCGGCAAGCCACCAAATGTTGGCTTCAGCCCAACACAGCCGCAATAAGCAGCGGGACTGCGAATAGATCCGCCGCCATCGCTGCCAATCGTAATGCGGGTGAAGCCCGCGGCCACAGCAGCGGCACAGCCCGAGGACGAGCCGCCAGTGATATGCGCGGTGTTATGTGGATTGTGCGCTGGGGGGTGCAGCGTGTTGAAATCAGGGCCAACAGTTGAGAATTCATAAGTTGCCAACTTGCCAAGCAACACCGCACCGGCTTTTTTCAACCGTGTCACAATTTCGGCATCACTTGCGGGAAGATTATTTATAAATGCCGGCGAGCCACAGGTTGTTGAAACACCGGCAACATCGATAATATCTTTGAGAGCAAACGGAATGCCTTGCAGTGGTCCCCGATCTATGCCCTTTACCATCTCGGCATCGGCGGCTTCGGCCTGCAACATGGCTTGATCCGCAAACACCGAAACAAATGCATGAAGTTCACGGTTAAAATCAGCAATTCGCTGCAAGGCGTTGGCTGTCAGTTCAACCGAGCGCAGTTCTCCCGCGCGCATAAGCCTGCCGGCTTCCACCACACTGAGTTCATGGATCGCCGTCATTTCGGTGGCACCTTGCGCAAACTAACTGCAAGCGCCTTCAGGCCTCGACAGGCCTCATGCACATTCTGCCGAAGCTCTTCGGGAATGAATAGCCCGTTGGCCGCCAATAATTTGTCGATCTCATGGTCTAACAATGGTTGTTGGTCACTCACATGCTATCCCTTCACGGCCCCAGCGGTAAGCCCTTCGACTAACCGCTTTTGGAAAATCATGATGAGCAGAAATAGCGGTGCTGTTGTCGACACAACGGCAGCCACCGCATACATAACATGGCCTTCAGCTTGAATTTTGAAAAGAAAACTTGAAAGCTTTGGCACCATGGTCTGGTTTTCCTGGGTGAGCAGCATGGAAGTGACCGCAAAATCATTGTACCCCAACAGGAAGCTGAACAAGGCCGTTGTCACCACACCAGGCCACATCACCGGCATCACCACCATGCGGAACGCCTGAAACCGCGAACAGCCATCCACCAACGCACTTTCATCAAGATCGCGTGGAATATTGATGAAGAACGAATAAAGCATCCACAGTGTGAAAGGTTGGTTCAAGGCCACCAAAACAATAATCGATGTTGGCAAATAGCCCCACACATTGAACTGAAAAAATGGCAGCAGATAGCCTGAGACCAGCGTGATATCGGGCATAGCGCGGAACACCAGCGCCGCAATCAAGATCCAGTATTTGTAACGATAAGTTGAGCGCGCCAAGGCGTAAGCACCCAACGTGCCGAAGGTGAGTGATATCGTCGTCACACATACCGTGACAATTGCCGTGTTGATTACCGCCTTCCAGAATGCATTGGTAATCCACGTGCCGTAATAGCCATCGCCAGTGAAGGCTGAACCTGTTTGCTCAATTGTCTTGAAGCCAAAAAAAGCGTTTTGCCATGACTCTCTAGAGAAAAAATCCGCCTGCACTTTGAACGAACCCCACGCCGTCCAAATGTAAGGAAACGCCGCAAGAAATAACCACAACAGCACAAAACCCAAGGCGACAAGCGACACCGGCCATGGTCGTCGGTTTAAGGCCACACTCATCTTGCACCACCAAACTGCCGAGAGGTGCGGATTAAAACTGGCGTAAGAAGGATAAGCACACCGAAAACAGTCAGAACCGAACTAGCCGCTGCCGACGAAAACATTTGGGCGCTCTGGTTATTGAGCGACGTATAGACGAAATAACTGAGTGACGTAGCATTAGCCGCTGCATTAAAACCTAAGATCGGTTCAAAGATCTTAAAATTATCCATGAGCTGCACCAGCAACACAAAAATGCCGATGGGGGCAAGCGCCGGGATCACCACATAGCGAATGCGCTCCAGCCGGCTGGCACCATCAACCATCGCCGATTCCAGTGTATCGCGCGGCACAGTTTGCAGGCCCGCATAAAACACGATGAATGAAAAAGGCGCGTTGGTCCAAATGCCATAGCTGATGAGTGTCACCCAGGTTAGAGCTAAGGAAGATTTCAACGTCAGATCTGGATCGCCAAATATATATTGAATAAATGCGCCTAGAATTCCTTCCGCATCGATCATCCAATAAATCACCAGCGAGCCGATAAGTGGCGTAATCACCATCGGCAATAATGAAAAGAAAATTACCGGACTTTTGATAAAGCGCGGAACCACATTGACAGCGAGCGCTAATAGAAAGCCCACAAACATGGCGGCGGGAGTTACAGTCAAAGCATAGGTGAGTGTGAACACAAGTGCTCGGTAAAATGGCAGATTATAAATGCTCGACACAACATCGCTGAAGCCCGTAGAGTTTCGAAATATTTTGGTAATTTCGGCAAATGCAAGGTGGTTGCGATCGCCATAAACTTGCAAGCCCACAAATTTTCCCAGCGGTTGCTCTTTCTTAAGCTTGGCCCCAGCCACAGCATCCACCACGGTTTCGGTGGTGCAACCACCAGAGGGCTGGCACGTTTCAGACGTGACCAAAACGCGGGGGTGCTCCACATAAAGTGACTGCACAGTAAATGACACAATCGGCGTGGCGATAAACAACAGCATCGCCAAGATCGATGGTAAAATGAATGCGATGAAATATTTGTGCGGCACAGCCAGTCCTCGCCGCAGCACTGCAATCGCAGCACTGCGGCGTTGTTGGAGTTATTGCATAAAACCGGCTTCTTTGGCCGCTGCATTGTAAGCTGCTTCCACATCAGCCATGGCCTTATCGGCTGGTTCGGCACCTTTGATGAAGTCAGCAAGTTCAACACTCAACGCCGTATGTAGAAGGCCCATATAAGGCACCATCGGGTAAGGCCGTGCACCATTATTGGCATTGCCAATCACACCCACGGCGGCAGGGCCAGGTTGATAACCCTTGATCAGCCATGTGGCCGCATTAGGGTTCTTGGCTGCAACTTCGGGCCGAATTCCATGTACCATGGCACGGAACGAAGCTTCAGCATCTTCGTCAGTCACGTTCTTGGCAATGGCAAAGCCATCCCACCAGAGTGCGGCGGCAGGGATCGTGCCCCCACCCACCGTGGGAGCCATGGTGAAGACCGTGTTTTCAACGACTTCCTTATTGGAAACCTTAGGGTCAATCGCTGCACCAGCAATGGAACCCCACTGATTGATCACGGCCATCTTGCCTGCTTGATATTCCTTGCTCAGCACATCAGAATCATAAGTCAAATAGTCCGGTCCCATGAATCCTGTGAGGTCTTTCATCATTTTCAATGTGGCTGCGCCTTTATCATTATTGATGGCAAGCTTGGCAGAGCCCGCATCAAAAAACTCGCCGCCGTAACCCAAATACAAGTTCACAAATTCAGCCGCCAAGTCCCAGCCAGCCTTATCAGAAGCACCCAATGGATTCTCCATGATCTTTTTGTCACGCAACATTTTCGCAACAGCCAACACATCTTCATAAGACTTTGGCATTTGCGCACCGGCTTTTTCGATCAGGTCTTTGCGAATGTACATATGCTGACCATTGGCCATGAATGCAATAGCCATCACTTTACCGTTGATCTTGATCAATTGGTTGGCCTGTAAATCTTGACCATATTTCGCCACATAATCATCCAGTGGCCGGATCAAACCATCATTGAGCAGGGGCACAATTGAATTGTTGGCCACAACAGCCACGGTATATTCCGCAGGGTTTGCGGTGAGTGCAGGCACCTGAAGGTTCTTGTGTTCTGTCGTTTGATTTTTGGTGACTTTCACCGTGTCGCTGGCGCATTCTTCGGCACCTGCTGCCACCACGTGAAGAGCTTCGAAGTCATTCGAAAGTATGCGCACCGAGCCTTTGTCAATTCCACATGCTGCCATTGCAGCCGTGGAAACGAAGCTCATTGCACCGATCAGTATTAAAGTTTTGAACATGGATTTCATCGCGGTCCTCCCAGGGTTTTGGTTGCGTTATAAATAAATCCACTTGTAACGTTGCCGCACCTTGCATACGTAGTCAAGCCATGGAATGTTAGCGCAATAAAGGAGGACTACATGAAAGGTTTTGATCCGCACTGGAAAGATTTTCCAGACTATATTTTGGGCTGCACAAAGGAAATATGGGAAGACCGTGGTGTTCATACTTTGCGCAAATACTATGGGAAAAACATGGCCAAAAGGTCCGCCGATGGAATTGTGGTAGGCGCAGAAACGGTCATCGCTGAAAGCATTGGGGCCATGGCCTGGGCACCGGGCATCGAAATTCTGGGCGAAGACGTGATCTGGTCTGGCAATGACAGCACTGGTTATTTGTCGTCGCATCGCTCCATGATCATCTGTCCCCATGTCAATGACGGGCTATTGGGGCCACCCACCGGCAAGCGACTTTGGCAATATTGCATTGCCGACTGCGCAGCAAAAAACAACGAAATTTATGACGAGTGGCTGGTGCATGATTCCGGTGCATACGTTCGCCAAGTGGGTTTGGAACTCAAGGCCTATGCCGCCGCTCTGATCCAAAGTCAGGGCGGACCAAAAGCTTGTGGCAAGCCATTTACCCCGGCGATTGATGTCAAAGCTGTGTATAAGGGCAAAGGCAACGACCATCCTTTGGGCCAGCGCTACGTGGATATGATGAAGCGAATTATGACTGGCGATTTTGCGGCCATTCAAACTGAGTATGACCGCGCCTGCCATTTGCAATTGCCAGGGGGCGTTACGGCTCATGGCCGTTCCGCTGCGGATCAGTTTTGGCTGAACCTCCGTGCCGCATTTCCAACCGCAAAGTTTGAGATCCATCACGTCATTGGCCGTGACGACAAAGACATGCCGCCCCGTGCTGCACTCCGCTGGTCGCTGGATGGCACCCACGAGGGTTGGGGCGCTTTTGGCGCTCCTTCGGGTGCCAAAGTGCACATTATGGGCATTAGCCATGCCGAATTTGGCCCGTGGGGCTTGCGCCGCGAGTATGTCCTGTTAGACGAGGTTGCCATCTGGAAGCAGATAGTGCTCAAAACAGGATAATCCATGCCGAAAGGCAAAGTTACATCAGGTGACGTGGCGAAACTCGCGCGCGTCTCACAGTCCGCCGTCAGCCGTGCCTTCAATGAAGGAGCGAGCGTGTCCGACGGTATGAGGGCGCGTGTGAAAAAGGCCGCGGGCAAACTCGGTTATCGGCCCAATGCAATTGCCCGCGCGATGATCAGCGGTCAGTCCCGTCTCATCGCAGTGCTTGTGGCTTATCTTGATAATCAGTTCTACCCCATTGTGCTGGAACAACTGTCTCGCGCTCTGCAGGACAAAGGTTTTCATGTCTTGCTGTTTATGACAAATCCTGGGCATCAAGATGAAGTTGTGCAGCAGATGATGGAGTATCAGGTTGAAGGGATTGTGATGGCTTCAGCTACCTTGTCGTCCACACTGGCACGCGAGTGCGCCCAAACTGGAATTCCTGTCGTTCTCTTGAACAGATATGTTCCGTCGTCACCCGCCAGCAGTGTGACATCTGATAATGCAGAAGGCGGACGGTTGGTTGCAAAACTGCTCACCGACAACGGGCATCGGCGCATCGCCTACATTGCGGGACATGAAGACTCGTCCACCAATACCGACCGCGAGTCCGGTTTTCTGACAGGCCTTGAACAGGCAGGCCAAAAGCTTTGGGCCCGCGCTTTAGGCAATTACACATTTGACGGTGCAGCGGAAGCCACCCGCCAGCTGTTTGCCAGTTCAGAAAAACCCGACGCCATTTTTGTGGCGAACGACCACATGGCTTTTGCTGTCATGGACGTGATCCGCAACGAATTAGCGCTGCGCATTCCCGACGATGTTTCAATTGTCGGCTTCGACAACGTGCCGGAGTCCGGCTGGGGCGGATATCAGCTGACCACAGTCGAACAACCCTATGCCCCCATGGTTGAAGCCACAACGAAAATCCTGCTCGATCAGATCGAAAAAAAATCCGTAATCCGCCGCAGTATCGTTGTGCCGACCAGTCTTGTGGTTCGCAATTCGGTGAAACTTCGCCCTGACAAACGATAACCCCAGTCTACCGCTGATATCAACATAGAGATTAGGACAGCGCTGCAGAAGAGCACCAACCCATTCAAGATTTTCAGCTTAACAGCCGACATGGGCCGCAATGAATTTCCAATTTGGAAATAGCATCACCAACCGCGCGAAGTCTTCCATGATTGACATGAATGAAGGAAACTGAGGTGCGGCAAATTGCCATTCAGGATGTGCGTTGAGTTCATCCCATCGCTCACTGTCTGCGTCTAGCGGATCAAAGAACGCAACCGAAATCTTTCCATATTTTTATGCCCTGCGCGCCGCGCGCCACTTGTGCCCTGAAACGCTGCGCAGCTTATTCTCCGAACCGATCACCATCAACTTGCCAATGCTTCCAGCCCGGTCCACCAAAGAATATGAACCGTACGGGTGCTACCTCTTTAAATTTCCGCAAGCGTGCTTCTAAAATGTCTTCACTCCAGCCACCGTCAAGATCAACATAGACATCGACGTAAGCGTCATCGAGACGGCCAGTGAGTTCAGCAACTGATTTGTTGGCCCAGCCGCCACCAAAATGGACACCTAAATGCTTGTGAGCATCAATCACCCGACAATGGGGTTTCTGCAAAATAGTCTGTTTTACTACCAACTTTGAAACTGGGTGAAAATCTGACAAATTCAAATTACTGGTCATCTGGTGAAGCTCGAATTATTGTTTGATTGCCAATACACGTCTTGACTTATTCTATCACAACTTAAAAAGTGGGATAGATGAAAAGGGGCGACAACTTTGACTGATAATCTTTCTTCGCTGTTTCTGCTTGATCCGGATGTGACATTTTTAAATCATGGTTCATTTGGCGCCTGTCCGCGACCTGTGTTTGAATCTTATCAGCGCTGGCAATTGAAATTGGAAAGACAGCCCGTTGCCTTTCTTGATCCTGACCGTGGTCTAAGTGGTTGGATGCGCGATGCGCGTGTGGCTTTGGCAGGTGAGATGGGTGCGGACGCGGAAGATATAGTTGGCCTGACCAATGCGACTGCGGGGTTGAACATTGTTGCACAATCACTGGATTTGAAACCGGGCGACGAAATTCTCACAACGGATCATGAATACGCAGCCCTGGAAAAGACTTGGGCTTATGTGGCGAGGTGCACAGGTGCCAAGATTGTGATTGTCAAAATTCCTTTGCCTTTGACAAAGGAAGTACAATTCACTGACACCATTTTGGAAGGCTTGAGTGACCGAACTCGCGTCCTTTTCCTCAGCCACATCACATCTGCCACCGCTCTGGTATTCCCAATTGAGCGTGCAGTTGCAGCAGCAAGGGCTAGGGGCATTTGGTCGGTGATTGATGGGGCCCATACGCCCGGTCATATTCCATTAAACCTCAAAGCCTTGGATGCGGATTATTATGCAGGCAATTGCCACAAATGGATGATGGCTCCGAAAGGATCAGCTTTTCTCTATGTGCGTAAAGAGCTTCAACCAGCCGTCAACCCATTGGTGATTAGCCACGGCTGGACGGAGGATGCTGGCCAGCCCGGCATGAAAGGTGTATTTGGCAATAGCCCTTTCATAGACGGCATTGAAACGCAGGGCACGCGCGATCCTTCGGCTTGGTTGACTGTGCCGGATGCTATTAAGTTTGGGCATGAACACAATTGGAATAAGGTGGCCGAACAATGCCGCGTGCTTGTGCAAGACACTGCCTCGCGCGTTGCAAAACTGACAAGGTTACCAGCCCTCAGCAGCCCTGAGTTCTGTGCGCCGCAGATGGTGGCTATGCCTGTTCCGAAATCTGATCCGATGGAGTTGAAACTATTTTTGTTGCAGCAATATGGAATTGAAATTCCGGTGTTCAACTGGCAGGATAGAACAATAGTTCGTGTTTCTGCGCAAGGTTACAACACACAAAAGCATATGGATCTTCTCGTTGCCGCACTTCAGAAATACTTGAAAAAATAAAACTCAGCGATCTTTCAAAGTGGGGTCAAGCGCGTCGCGCAGGCCATCGCCGAAAAATGTCGTGGCCAGAACTGTAATGGCCAAAGCGATTGTCGGGAAAACGGCCATATGCCAATAGAAGTACATAAAATTCATGCCAACATTGATCATTTGCCCCCAGCTTGGCACGGGCGGCTGCACGCCAATACCAAGGAAACTCAGTCCGGCCTCAAGCATCATGGCCAATGGTATTGCTAAAACGAACCCAACAATAATGGGTGAAATTGAATTGGGCAGAAGATGACGACGAATAACATAGGCCGGTGAGGCCCCAAGCGCCACGGCCGCACGCACGAATTCCTTTTCTTTAAAGGCTTTGATTTGGGCGCGCACCAATAGGCAAACCTGCACCCAGCCAAAGAGCGAGGCGATCAACACAACAGTTACAAATCCGCCTTTCGTCAGAGCACCGAGCAGCATTGCAGCAAGGAGCGGCGGCACGACAGAGAATAGCTCAATAACGCGCATCACAAACCAGTCAACCCAGCCGCCATAGTAACCTGCCAATGCACCAAGCGGAATGCCAATCAAAACCGAGAAGAATGCGGATGCAAAACCGATCGTCAACGAAACGCGCGCTCCATACACAATGCGCGAAAAGAAATCGCGGCCCAGATCATCGACGCCAAACCAGAATTGCGATGAGGGTGGTTCGAGTCGGTGATCTAGAAAACTCTGCTCATCATAGCCCGCGATGGTAACCAATGGCGCGAAGATTGCCATGAAAATGAGTATGAGAAGAACAACGCCCGACACAATTGCAGCGCGATTAGCTCTGAACCGCAACCAAATGAAATAAAGCGGGCTGCGATGTTTTTCCGCAAGGTCTGTTGCATCTGTCATTCTTTGCGTCCCTCAATCCGGATGCGCGGATTGAGCCACGCATAAAGAATATCGGAGATCAAATAAGATAGGCAGAACATGATGGTGATCATCAGTATCAACGACATTTCAAGTGGGTAATCGCGGTTTCTGATAGAGGACACAAAATATGCTCCAAGCCCCGGCACGCGGAACATGGCTTCAACGAATATGGAACCTGTTGCAATACCCACAAACATTGGCAGGAAAACCGTGACCATGGGGATCGCAGAATTTCGCAAGACGTGCTGGAAAATGATGCGCGTTTCTGAAAGACCCTTGGCGCGCAGCACCGTAACGAAAGGTTTGTTCAAAGTGTCGAGCATGGCCGACCGTGTGTAACGCGCGTAAGTCGCCAAAGGGATTGTGGCATAAGCAATGATGGGCAGAATCCAGCTTTTTGGAGTGCCCCAACCTTTGGCCGGCAACCAGCCAAGCCAGACTGCAAAAACCAATATCAACAACATTGATGTTACGAAAACCGGAATTGTGAGACCCAATGTTGCAACCGCTGATGCAAGATAATCAATCCAGCTGTTTCGCCTCAGGGCTGCGGCCATGCCCAACAGAATACCGAGGGGCACACCGATCAACATGCCCAGACCACCAAGAACAAGACTGGCAGGCCACGCCCGGGCAAGGAGTTGTAGCACCGTTTCACCGGGGCTTTGGAAGGGGATGCCGAAATCCAAATGCAGCACGCCATACATGTAATTAAAATATTGAATGTGCAGCGGCCTATCGAGTCCAAGGCTGGCCATTAGTTTGGCGCGCACGGCTGCAGACACAGGCATATCATTGCCATCGAAAGGGCCACCCGGCACAGCGTGCATCATGAGGAAGATGATGACGGATACGATGAAGAATGTGATCAGCGTGGATACTAAACGTTTAATGATGAAAATAACCATGGTTTTGCCTCCTATGCCGACACGATGGCTTCAACACGGTGCAGCTTTGTGATGCTGACCAGTTGTGGTGTGGTTGACGTCTCCACGGGAATTGAAAGTTCGCGAGCCGAAATGTGCGGAATAGCTGCCGCAATACCTTCACGCGACAGGAATTTGCGAATGCGACGCTGCCTTGGATTGCGCACTGGAATGGCATCAAGAAGAGATCGCGTATAAGGGTGGCGCGCATTGGCAAAAATGGTTTCAGTTTCGGCTTGTTCAACGACGCGGCCATTGAACATGACTGTCACACTATCGGCGAGTGAACGCACCACGCTAAGATCGTGGCTGATGAACATGATGGCAAGGCCCATGTCACGCTGCAAGTCGAGCAGCAGATTGATAATCTGGGCTTTCACGGAGACATCAAGCGCCGATGTAGGTTCATCGGCAATCAGCACGGTTGGCTTTAGAATCAAGGCGCGGGCAATGGCAACACGCTGGCGTTGGCCCCCTGAAAGTTCATGCGGGTAACGTTGGCCATAGCTGCGTTGGAGACCGACGCGTTCTAACCATTCGAGTGCTGATGTGCGCTGTTCTGATGCAGTGCCGAGCCCATGAATATGTAATGGCTCAGCCACGATCTGGGCCAACGTCATCATTGGATTGAGTGCAGAATAGCTATCTTGGAAGATGACCTGCATAGACCGGCGAAACGGTTTCAACGCCTTATGATCGAGCTTGGTGATGTCTGTTCCTTGCAACAGGATTTGGCCTGACGTTGGCTCAATTAGCCGCAGCGCCAACATGCCAGTTGTGGTCTTGCCTGAACCAGACTCGCCGACGACAGCGATAATCTTGTTTTGCGGCAAAACGATATCAACATTTTTAACTGCTGAAAGCGTTTCATATTTCGGCACAAAGTGACCACCGACGCGAATTGCGTAGTCTTTGCAGATCTGGCGCAATTCGAGTACAGGGGTCATTGTGCCACCCAACATGCCGATTGTCTGCCACCTGCAAATGATTGGAGGGGCGGGGCCATTTCTTGGCAACGCGCTTCAGCGAGAGCGCAGCGCGGATGAAACGGGCAGCCCGATGGAGGATTGGCAGGGTTAGGTGATGCACCTTTGATTTCTTTGAGGCGATGTCGGCCCGCTTCGGCCCCGGGCATGCTGGCCAGTAATGCAATCGTATAAGGGTGGCGCGGGGTGTCAAAAATATCTTGCACCGGCCCTTGTTCCATCACCTTGCCGCCGTAGAGAACGACAACACGATCAACTGTTTCTGCAATCACACCAAGATCATGCGTAATCATGACAAGTCCCATTCCAAATTCTTTTTGCAGGTCTTTTATCAGCTGTAAGATTTGTGCCTGGATCGTCACATCAAGCGCGGTGGTTGGCTCATCCGCAAACAGAACTTGCGGACGACAGGACAGCGCCATGGCGATCATCGCGCGTTGCAACATGCCGCCCGATAATTGATGCGGGTACCTGTCGAGCACCACATCAGGTTTTTTGATTTCAACCCGCTTGAGCAAGCTTGCGGCTTCGGCACGCGCATCTTGATGAGAAACTTTCCGGTGCGCCTGGATGGTCTCAACAATTTGGTGCCCAATGGTGAAGACGGGGTCAAAAGCCGTCATGGGGTCTTGAAAAATCATCGCTGCAACAACGCCACGCACCTGCGAAAGTTGACGCCGATCGGCCTTCAGCATGTCAATACTGGCGAGGGTCATGCGATCTGCCGATATGCGTGCGGGTGGTTGGCGCAGCAACCTAAGTGTTGCAAGACACGTCACGGATTTTCCGGATCCAGATTCGCCTACAATGCCGAGGCTTTCGCCAGCGTCAACATACAGCGACACACCTCGCACAGCCTGAATGAGGCCTTCATGCTGGGGAAACTGTACGGAAAGATTTTCGATGTCGAGAAGTCTCATGGGCTTCTTAAAATGCATGCGCCCTCCAGATCGCTCCGGAAGGCGCCTGCGCTCATGATTATTTCTTAACGTGGGTATAGAAATACAACCCTAATTGACGGAGCGGAGAATAACCCAGCTTATTGGGTTGTGTTGCTTCGCCCATCAGGGCTTTGCTGACCACTGCATTGGTGATGGGATGAACCAGCGGCACCATTGATGCATTGTCGATCAGCACTTGTTCGGCATCTTGATAAAGCTTGTTACGATCTTCCCATTTTGGGCTGCTATCAGCTTTTGCAACCAAATCATCATAGGCCGCAACATTGTGATGGTGGCGGCCACCTTTGAAAAAGATACCATAGAAGTTTGAGGGATCAAGATAGTCATACTCATAGGGTGCCAAGAACAAGTTGTTCTTGCGCTCCATCAAACCAGCCATCCAATCCTTCGTGGGCATAACCTTAATGTTCATAGTGATGCCCAGATCTTTTTTGAACTGCGCTTGCAGATATTGCAGCATTGGTGCTGAGATGGCACCGTTATAACCACCTTGGTCACGATACCAGATTTCCACTTCGGGGAAGCCCTTGCCATCTGGATAACCAGCCTTGGCCATAAAGTCTTTGGCCTTAGCCACATCATAAACCGCTTGCGACGTAATCTTGTCGTTGTAGCCAGGGTAACCGGGAGGCAACAATGATTTGCCGGGCACAGCCAAGTTTTTCAAGACTGTGTTGGTCATCTCATCGCGGTTGATGTCGTATTGCAACGCTTTGCGAACATTGATGTTGTCAAATGGTTTTGATTCAAGATCAAATGACAAATAGGAAACCGCAAAAACCGCATTGCGGGCGATCTGGCCGGGGAAGCGTTTTTCAACGAAGGGAATTTGGCCAGCATTAAGATAAGAGAAATCCGCTTCACCTGCCATGAAAGCAGGAAGACCAACTTCCGGTGCGCCGAGCGATGGATCAATCGAGATCCTGTCAGCTTGCGCTTGCCATGGGCCTTTATAAGTTGGGCTCTTGACCAGGATCATGGAGTTGTTGGATTTTTCCCAGCTTTCAACCATGAACGGGCCGGATGTAACCAGCGTGTCAACATTGGCCGCATATTCATCGCCCAATTTTTCAAACACATGTTTTGGAACGGGATACCAAAGGCTGACCACACCGGGAAGATAAGGCTTTGGCGTTTCGGTTGTCACTTCAAGTGTGTGTGCATCAATGGCTTTGATGCCTAGTGTCTTGGGGTCACCTTTTTCTTCGGTCACAGATTTCCAATTTTTGATACCGCCAGCATAGCCCCAATACCATGCAAAATCATATCCTGTGGTCGCAGCGCGCGTGAGCGAAAGCACATAGTCATCGGCTGTTAATGGCTTACCATCGCTCCATACCAAACCGTCACGCAGTTTGAATGTCCATGTCAGGCCATCGGCTGATTGGGTCCAGCTTTCTGCTGCCATCGGGCTGAGTTCAAAATTGTTGTCGAAGCTTGTGAGCGGAAGTTGAATGATTTCAGGTGTGCCGGCGCGCGCATAAACGGTTTTCATATAATCCATATAGGTGCCGCTGGTGCTGTCGCCCGCACTCAAGATCGTTGAGTCAGCTTGTGCTGCGGTGCTTGTGAATACGGAAAAAGAAGTTCCCAAAAGCAGCGTTGCAGCAAAAGCTGCACCCGCAAATTTTGTAACAAGACGCCTTGAAACGTTTTTCATTTTTATCCTCCGCTCAGTTGTTTGTTTTCCTTGTAATGAACAACGCGTCGGCCGTGAGCTTTGCCGCACGTTATTTTTTAGCCGAGTGCTTTTGTTGAGCACTCCTTCTAAATATCAGCCTTGCAAATCTACTCTCCTTTGGCAAGTGAGAGAGTGATCACAACATGTCATCGAGGCTCCAATGGTTGTTCCAGCGCGCGTCAATTTCGTCATCAACATTTTGAAAACGAATGTCAGTCGAAAGGCGCAAACGTCCCTGTGGATTGGCATTGTTAGTTGAAGCATGAATCATGAAGGGACTGTGCAACACCACATCGCCGACCTCATAATCAGCCGCCAACCACTGCGTATCAAATTTATCTGCCATCTCTGGCAAGTTGTTCGAAACCCAACCACCTTCCGTCATGTTTCTATTGTATGCGTTGATTTGCTCTTCCGGGCTTAAATCTGCACTTTTGAGGCGGAATTCTTTTTCCATCTGCACGCCCAGCGCATGCGAGTTTTTGAGATAGACAAGCCCACCATCTGATACTGAAATATCTCCGATCGGAATCCATGCCGTCACAATATTGCTGGTGCCGCCACGTAAATAAATAAGATCGTAATGTGCGGGTGTTGAAACTTTTGTATTGGGCGATGTGAACCGGATCAACTTGCGTTTATGCAAATAAGATATCCCGCCGATGAACACATCAATGAAATTGGTAAGATCTGGCTGCGAACAAAAATTTTCATATTTTGCGGAACGCACGATCGACATGAGACGCCGATCTGCCAATGCTTTATCAAACCCATTCCTATTGGCTTGGCCCAAAACCGGATCAGTTTCGGGTTGCAGCAATCCGCTCACATTTAAGTTTTCAAACACCCAACCGCGAAATGCATTCACCAATTCTGGATCGAGCAAACTTTTCAAAAAAAGGTATCCGTCTTTTGCAAATTTGGCCCGTAGTTGAGCGATAGGTTCTTGTGAATCGGATTCTTGCAATTGGCCAAATCGCTTTGGTCCAGTGTCGAGTTGATTGCCGGACGCGAAAATCGCCTTATCTTGCCACCGGTCCTGAATGCCCAAATTCAACATCGCGATCATGTCCAAAGCACATTTGTGCTTGAAAACTTGTATGTAAAAGTCCTAATTCTAACCATGGACAAAAGAACTATCTGGACTTTTCGCTCATGAATTTTGAGAACGTGCAAGTGTTTAGATCTGATCCCCGATCAAACGCCAGCGGGCTGTCAGTCATCGAATTTGGCAAGCAGCTCGTTTCTGGATTGATTACCGAGCGCAGGCTGCCTGACTATGCCGTAGTCTTTGTCGAAAAAGGCCGCGGCACACTCACCACGGAGCTGGGTGGAATTCAGCAAATTATTGGACCAGCACTTTTCTGGCTATTTCCGAATTGTTTGCATTCATATGGTCCAGACAAGACAACCACGTGGTTAGAACGTTGGGCGTTATTTCGGGGTTCAATGGTTGATGACTTTCAGCAGAAGGGATTTTTGAATCCGGTGCAGCCGCTTGTCATGCCGGTCAATTTTTCTGAAGTTTTACATACATTTAGCACACTCCATTCCGAAATGTTAAAGCGCGACATCATAGGCTGGGCATCAGCCGCAGCCACGGTTCACAGGCTCGTTGTGCAAATTGCATCAAAATCAAAGTATGAGAGATCGATTGGCGTAGAAACGCAAAAATCGCGGCTCGCACAAATTGTGGAAGACCGCGCTTTCGAAAATATCGATTTCGAAAAGCTCGCGCATGACCTTCAAATTTCACCCGCAACCCTGCGCCGCAAATCTGTGGCGCTTCTAGGCATGGCTCCAAAACATTATCAACTTCAGTTACGCATTGATCGAGCCAAAGAAATGTTGGTGTCGACAAATCAATCAATCGAAGAAATCGCAAGATCAGTCGGCTACGAAGACTCTTTTTATTTTTCGAGGCTATTCTTCAAACGCGAACATCGTTCGCCCAGCGAATTCAGGAGGTTGCGTATCAGGGTTTAGAGAAATATGTGTTTATGGTAAGTTGTGAGATAGATGATTGACCTGTTTGTGGCAATTGCTTTGGCACGTGCTGCGGATGTGGCAAACTCAGATGGGGTGAGCCAGCCGAGCTTTGAGTGGGGTCGATTATTATTGTAGTCATGTTTCCAAGCGGCAAGAAGGCTGCGGGCGAGATCGAGTGGGAGTGATCATCAGTCGGCTGTCAGCTGTGTAATCTCACGGCGGAAAGACAAAGCGTCACCGCGATCTGGTTCATCCAACTCGCGGGCATAGCGATGACCAGCATAGGTGGCCCAGGCGATGGGGCCGGGGGCTGCGGCATCGCCGATGAGTTTTACAGATTTGATGCCAGCATCAGCCCATTCGTTTTGGCGGGCGCGGAGGGCGTGATAAAGTTCATCATTGCTGGTGCGTGAGGTGACGAGCACAACTGCGTTGCAGGGCATGACATTGGTTTGGTCTGTATAAGAGCAGTTAGTTTCAACGCCATCGCCACGAATTTCAGTCAGACCACGATTGAGAACAATGTTCACGCCAGTTGCCACAAGCCTGCGGTGGATAGCACCTTGTTCAAGTGTATTGCGCGTCCAATCCGATACGAAGGCGGAAGGCGTTAGCAGGGTTACAGTGCAACCCTTTTGGGCCAAAAGTTCAGCCAGCACCCCGCCCATGTAATAATGATCGTCATCATAGACAACCACATTTCCAGTTGGAAGTTTACCCTCCATAATGTCATCAGGCGAGAACACGGGCATTCTTTCATCCATTGGTGGGGCCACAACATGTTGCCGCGCTACAGCGTCGCGCCGCCATGTGGAGCCTGTGGCAATGGCGATATTTTCAAAACCAAATTCCAGCACACTATCAGCGTCAAGGAAGCTATCGAGATAGGTTTGCACATTGGAGCGCTGGCTTAACTGATATTGCCTGTAATCAACCACACGGCCCCAAGCAGAAAGTCCGGGCAATAACCGTTCACGGGTTACGCGCCCGCCAATTTCAGTTTTCGCTTCAGCAATGGCGACCTCATAACTGCGCAGCGAAAGTGCGCGCGCGGCTTCAAGGCCTGCAGGGCCAGAGCCAATGATCAAAACATTTTGACTCGCACCTTTGGCATTCATGCGTTCGGGGTGCCAGCCTTTGCGCCATTCTTCCATAAAAGTTGGGTTTTGGGTGCAGCGGCTGATTGATTGCGTCATGTCGCCCGTGATGCATATGTTGCAGCCAATGCACTCGCGAATATCCTCAACGCGGCCTTCATCAATTTTATTTGGAAGAAATGGATCAGCGATCGAGGGTCTGGCACAGCCGATAAAATCCAAAACACCTTGCCGCACCATACGCGCCATCACATCGGGGCTGGTGAAGCGGCCAACGCCCACCACAGGCTTGGAGGTGAGATCGCGAATACCTTTTACCAAGGCTTCTTGGGCGGCTTCTTCTTTAAAACGTGAAGGGCCGGAACATTCATCCCAACTGCCTTGGGCCAAATCCCAGCAATCTGGCAGGTCTCGATTCATATCGATGAATTCGCGCAACTCAGAATTTGAAAAACCAAGATCGCTGATGCTCTCATCCAAAGACACGCGCATAGTGAGGCCCATCATTTCACCCACGGCATCGCGCATATCGGCCACAACCTCTCTCGCAAAACGCGAGCGATTTTCGAGTGAGCCGCCATATTCGTCCGAGCGGTGATTGGTGGCGCGGCTGAGGAAATGTTGGAAGATGCCAAAGCCATGGGCACCATATAAACAGATCAAATCAAACCCTGCTGTGCGTGAGCGCTTGGCAGCATTGACAAACCAGCGGCGCAAATTGGCGATGTCAGTTTTATCCATGGCCCGCGCCTGCACTGGATCATTGGTGAAGGTGCGAATGGGTAGGGCAGTGGGGGCCAGCGGCACTTCCTTGGTGTAAAAATTTGGGCCATTGATGCCAGAGTAAGCCAGCTGAATTCCAGCAAGCCCGCCATGGGTTTTCATTTTTTCAGACATGCGGCGAAGGCTTGGAATGTCTTGGTCTTCCCAAAGGCGCAGTTCGATGAATGGTGTGATTTCAGAGGTGTGGTGCATTTCAGTTTGCTCAGTGAAAATAACACCCCAGCCGCCTTCAGCTTTCACGCCGCGCATTTCGGCGGCGGCTGACGGATCACGATAACCAGCCCCATTGCAATGTGGTACTTGATAGAAACGGTTTTTTGCTATCACGGGACCAATGGCCACGCGTTCAAATAAAATATCATAACGAGGATCACGCATGCTTGATAATTGCACTCTCGGTCAGCTTAGGTAAATTATCCAAAATAAATCTTATGATAAGGCCATTCCTAAGTTAAGGCTTTTGGCCTCTTATCGTTTCAGCAGTGATGTGCAGTTTACAATGATCAATAAACTTTCGAACGGTGAGCGATGTTTGGGCGGCGGTGGAGAGAAGCAACCCCATTTTCATCGGGCGCACGGTTCCTGCCACGGGAATGTAACGCAGCTTTTTGCCATCAGGCGCACGATCAGAGGTGGGCCTGATATTGGCCAGCGAATATCCAAAGCCATTGGCCACCAGCGATTGCGTGACGGCCATATCGCGCGTGCGTTCGACGATTTTTGGTTTTTGTTTTGTGTGCTCGAAGAAGGAGAGAAAATATTCTGAACTCACCGGAAGATCGAGCAAGATCATCGGATGCTCGGCCAATTGCTTGGCTGATACAGATTCAAGTTTTGCCAGCGGATGATTGGCGGCCATCAAAGCATAGGGCGGCAAGCTTACCAGCGGGATGAAATGCAAATCAGCTGGAATGTTAAGGTCATAAGTCAAAGCAACGTCAAGCGAAGCGCTTCGCAAGTCTTCAATCAATTCGGTTTGCGTGCGTTGGAATTGGTGGAACTCCACCTCTTCGTGTTGGTCAACAAAACGGCGGCGCAGTTGCGGTAGAATGATTTGCGCGAAGGTGAGCAGGCAGCCAACGTTTAAAGGCCCGCGCACTTTTCCTGTTATATCATTGGCCAGTGCATTGAGCCTCGTTGCTTCTGCTAAAACTTTACGCGCTTGTTCCGTGAAAATTTTTCCACCCTGCGTGGGGGAAAGGCCATGGGCATGTTTGCGCACAAACAATTGCAAGCCAAACTCCTCTTCCAATTGCACGATAGCAGCAGAGATAGAAGGCGAGGAAACGTTTACTTTTTCCGAAGCCGCAGCAATGGAACCATTCTCAGCAACAGCGAGAAAATATTCCAATTGGCGCAATGTAAATCGTAAGGGCATGGCTAAGCGAGTGCCTTGATTGAGAAGGGCAAAGCTAAGCCAAATTATTTGAGGATGCTAGAGGGGTTAGAGATTCCCCGGCACACCATAAGACGGTGCCTGTGTTGGGTTGATGGCGCGTTGAACATAGGCGCTTGCTTGGGGCTTGTAGATTTCCCATGCGGCTCTGACATCTTGTATGGGGGTTTCCGACCAATCGGAGCGGAGGTCGATATAGGGCCAGCTTAGTTTGTCAGCGATCTTCAATCCAGCCGAATGGACTGGGCCTGCTTCGCCGCCAGCGCTTGCTGCGGCTTCTAGTGCGGCCAGCAAGCGGTCGGCCAATTGGCCTTTGGTTTGCTCAAAACATTTTACCATTATAGATGCGATTATAGTATTAGCCAGCAAGTTTCCGGCGGCGGCGCAATCTAAACCTTTGGCCTCACTCCATGTGCCCAAAACATTTAGGCCGGAATGGATGGCAACATTTCCCTGTTTATCGACCGCAAGCAGTTGCCGATAATCCGTGTACGGACGGTTTTTTAAAACTTTTGCTATTGCTTGTTCGGAAGACAGACCTGAGGATAAAGCATCGAGCGTTAATATGCCCAATTCTGGGTCGGTGATGTTTTGGCTGGCTACCACGCCCACGTTTGCGCACACATGGGCGCAGCGGGCGGCAACGGCTGGCGATGATGAGGAGATGGCCATGCCGAATTGACCTGTGGTAGCGCAGCGCGCGACAATTGAAAATGTCATGCTCTATAGTCTTCATCTGGAATAACAGCGGTGCCATCAATTTCCACCAACCAATCAGGCCTCGCCAGAGCCACCACGGTTAAACCCGTTGAAACCGGGTGAACACCTTTGAGATATTCGCCCATGGTGCGGTAAACTGCTTCGCGGTTGCGTACATCGGTGATGTACACCACGATCTTGACGAGATGCTGCATTGAGCCGCCCGCTTCTTCAATCAGCTGTTTGATATTCTGCATCACTTTATGAGTTTGCTCCGCAGCATCATGGCTGTTGATGTTTTTTCCCGTGTCTAAATCCTGCGGGCATTGGCCACGCAGATAAACCGTTCGCCCGCCGCGAGTCACAACAGCTTGGCACAAATCATTGTCTAGGTTCTGCTCAGGGTAAGTGACTTTGGTGTTGAACTTGCGAATGCGGGTGTGAGCCATAGTGGTTCCTCAGCTTATATTTAGCCCACATTGAGCCACAGAAATTGCGTCGAAGCAATTATGGTCAGGCTAATCAGCGCTGCATAAATTGCTTATTTTCAGAATTTCTCCTTGCCCGTAAGTGTTCGCTGAGGGGAATTCGTCATGGCACACGAAAAAATTGAAACATTGATCATCGGTGGTGGCCAAGCTGGATTGGCGATGAGCGAACACCTGAGCAAACGGGGCGCATCCCATCTCATTGTTGAGCGTAATCGCATCGCCGAAAGCTGGCGCACGGCGCGGTGGGATTCTCTCGTGGCCAATGGACCAGCATGGCATGATCGATTTCCAACCTTAGATTTCCCCGACCTTGACCCCAATAGTTTTGCGCCGCGTGACCGCATTGTGAAATATTTTGAAATTTTCGCGCAGCAGATCAATGCGCCCATCCGCTGTGGTGTTGCGGTTAAATCAGCACGCCGCAAAGATGATGGCGCAGGCTTTCTCGTTGAAATTTCGGATGGTGTTATTGAAGCCAGAAATTTAGTTGCTGCCACGGGGCCGTTTCAACGCCCAGTTATTCCAACTTCTGTGCCGCAAGATGCGGGTGTTTTTCAAATTCATTCTAACGCCTATAGAAACCCTGATCAGTTACCCGTGGGGGCGGTGCTCGTGGTGGGGGCCGGTTCATCTGGGGGTCAAATTGCTGATGAGTTATTGCGCGCAGGTAAGCGCGTATATCTCTCAGTTGGCCCCCATGACCGGCCACCCATTAGGTATCGTGGGAAAGATTTTTGCTGGTGGCTGGGTGTGCTTGGACAATGGGATGCGAAGACCCGTGAGCTGGGCAAAGAACATGTGACGATTTCTGTGAGTGGTGCGCGTGGCGGGCACACGGTGGATTTCCGTAAATTTGCAGCGCGTGGCATGGTGCTGTTGGGGCGGGTTGGCGAATTTGCAAATGGGGTGTTGCAGGTGGCACCTGATCTTGCGCAAAACATTGTGAAGGGTGATGCCTATTACTTGACAGTGCTAGATGCTGCTGATTGTTATGTTGCAGAAAACGGACTCGATTTTCCGGAAGAGCTTGAGGCACGTTATATTGATGAAGCACCTGAGTGCATGAATAACCCCATTCTGGAGTTAGACCTTAAAGACGCTGGTGTGACCTCGATCATCTGGGCAACTGGCTATGCCCTCGATTTCAATTGGCTCAAAGTGGCTGCTTTTGATGATAAAGGCAGGCCCGATCATCTGCGCGGTGTGACCAAGGTGCCAGGATTATATTTTTTAGGCTTACCATGGCTTTCGCGTCGGGCCTCACCCTTCATTTGGGGTGTGTGGCATGATGCAGAATATCTGGCGGATCATATCATTGCTTGAACCTGATTTTTGTCATTCAAAGTGCTTGCGGTAAACCAGCTTAGAATAGCCAGTGGAGCACCAACGCCATAGATCCATTGGGCACCGAAATGTTCACCAAGTGTGCCGAGCAGTGGTGGGCCCAAAAGGAAAACCATGAATGTTGACTGCGCCATGGAGGCGACGTTGATAGCTGATGGTCGATCAGTCATTTGAGCGGCGGCGGATATGGCCAGTGGGAACATCACACTGCAACCAATGCCAATCAAGGCAAAGCCCAGTAACGATAGCAGTGGTGAGAGCGCCAAGAAAACGATGATTGTGCCCCCAAGCAATACCACGGAAAGAAGACGCGAGACTTCAGCTGGCGAATGTTTGTCGATGTAGGTATCAGCAAAAAAGCGAGTTAGCGCTTGAGACAAGGCCACCGTTGCCACTGCTACGCCAGCAATGAATGGGCCTGAGCTAAAGATGTTGCGCATATAAATAGCTGACCAATCAATGCCAGCGCCTTCCATCAACATGGCCGATAATGTGACGGTGACCAGACCTAAAATTGCCAGACTTGGCAGCGAGAATTTCGGGCGCGCAATATCGCTTTCAACAATGCGGCTTGGAGATGCTTCAAACTTACCAATGAGCACCAGAACACCCAGCGCAATTGCAGGTGCGATGAGGGCCAGGTCCATTTGTGGAGAAAGGCCAAGCTGAGCCATGCCTGCACCAAGAAGGCCAGCACCAAAAAAGCCAAAGCTCCAAAATGAGTGAGCACGATTCATAATGCGGCGCTTCATCATGTGTTCAACACGGTCTGCTTCGGTGTTCAAAATAATTTCAATGCAGCCGATCAAAAAGCCAACAGGCATGAGTGCCAGAAAAAACAGAGGCGGGCTTGGCGCATGAATTGCCAGAGCATAACCAATGGCCACCAGCGGAATGGCCGCCAATATCGTTCGGCGAAAACCGAGTTTTTCAATCAACGGTGTTGCGAAGGTGAGCGCCAGCAATGTGCCAGCTGGAACCCCTATGAGGCTCAATCCTAGAGTTTGCTCGCCCACGCCCATTTGTTGTTTTATATCAGCCATGCGCGGAAAAATGCTGCCCATGGCAATCGCGTGCAAAGCGAAAGCGGCAAAGACGCGTTTGTGCGGGGCAAGGTTCAGGCCAAAATTCATCAGGAGTCTCGCAATCGTTCAGTTTGAGTTGTTGTCGCATAAACCTACAAAACGGCAAGTGCAATTATGATTGTGCAGGGATTTTTCTTTATAATCCGCGATCAATTTACAGACTCGAATTCTTTGCTTAACATTTGACTCCTCATTATCATGTTGGAGCAAGAGTCGGTGTCACAATTTATCAATTTAAAAGAAACTCTGGTTACTGACTCCATTGATGGCGTTTTGCGCTCATCGGGCGGAGCGAAATTGGCGCGGCTGGATGGTTATCTCGGCATTAAAGTAGTTCTGCGTACCGATCATTCGCCGGCTAAAGTTGCCATTATTGCCGGCGGTGGTTCAGGGCATGAGCCAGCTCATGCAGGCTTTGTGGGGCCGGGGCTTTTAACGGCAGCGGTTTGCGGCGAAGTTTTTTCATCGCCAAGTGTTGATGCAGTTTTTGCGGCGATTATGGCGGTGACGGGCAAGGCTGGCTGTTTGGTCATCTTCAAAAACTATACGGGCGACCGATTGAATTTCGGCCTTGCTGCTGAGAAGGCGCGCGCCCTTGGCAAGAAAGTTGAAATTATTATTGTCAAAGATGATGTGGCACTTCCTGACATCGCTCAGCCGCGCGGCATTGCGGGCGTTG
>JANLPA010000161.1:0-1677 GCA_031366855.1 Hyphomicrobiales bacterium
GCCACGCCATTTTCTTCTGGTCGCTCATCGCGGGCCCCGGCTTTAACCCAAATTCCCAAAGCAACCGATTCAAGATGCGGCATATTATGTGTGATCACGTGCAGGCCATTTTTGAGCCTGGTAATTTCTACTGACATTTACTCTCCCGTCAGCGTCTTGTACCGGAAAGGATGAAAGCCTTCACGTCGCTTGCGCTGTTTGGAAGTATTGTGAAACTTTCTTGAGCTTTCATCAAGTGGGATAGTCGATGTGGTAAATTTGGTCTTATACCGCTAGCTTTTTCGACCGCATCAGGGAATTTGGCCGGATGGGCGGTTGCGAGTGTGACCATTGGCGAAGATGTTTTGGTTTTCAAGGCAATGGCGTATCCGACCGCTGTGTGCGGATCGAGAAGTTCGCCTGTGTCTTTCAGCACGCTCGCAATTGTAGTAGCCGTTTCATCTTCATAGGTGGCACCTGAATCAAATTCAGTGCGGATGGATTTTATGGCCTCGGCTTGCAGCGTGAAATTGCCTGATTGTTTTAGGCTTTCCATGTGGGCGCGCACAGCGCTCGCATCGCCCTTGTTGGCCAAATAAACCAGCCGCTCAAAATTGCTCGATACTTGAATATCCATGGATGGGCTTTGCGTGGCGTGAACACCCGTAATTGTGTAACTGCCGGTTTTCAGCGTGCGGTCCATAATATCATTTTCGTTGGTGGCGATCACCAAGCGATCAATGTTCAGCCCCATGCGCTTGGCGGCGAGGCCAGCGAACACATTGCCGAAATTGCCAGTCGGCACGGTGAAACTGACGGCGCGATCCGGTGCGCCCAATTGCAGGGCGGCATAAAAATAATAAACAATCTGAGCCATGATGCGGCCCCAGTTGATTGAGTTCACGCCCGCAAGACCTACGTCATCACGGAACTTCAAATCATTGAACAAAGTTTTGACGATGGCCTGACAATCATCAAAATTGCCTTCGATGGCGATGTTGTGAATGGACGAGCTTTTTACTGTGGTCATTTGGCGGCGCTGCACATCTGACACTTTACCATGCGGATGGAGAATGAAGAGTGACGCGTTTTGAGTGTGCTGGAAGGCATCAATAGCGGCCCCGCCGGTATCACCAGACGTTGCCCCAACAATCACCGCACGGCGCTTTTGTTTGGCTAGTGACCAATCCATCAGGCGGGCCAGTAATTGCATGGCCACATCTTTAAAGGCAATGGTGGGGCCATGAAACAATTCGAGGAGATATTGGTTGGGTGCCATTTGCTTGATCGGTGTGGTGGCTGGATGGTGGAAAGTGGAATAGGCCGCATCGATCATTTTGCGAAGGTCAGAATTTGGCACGGAACCCGCAGTGAATTTTGAACAGATGGCAAAAGCTACATCGGCATAGGGTTTGCCCCGCAAGGCCAACTGTTCATCACGCGAAATTTGTGGGAAGGTTTCCGGCAGATACAATCCACCATCGCGCGCCAAGCCAGACAACATGGCCCCTTCAAAATCAAGGACGGGGGCAACACCTCGGGTGGATATATATTTCAAAATTTAAATCCCCGTTTGTGGCATAGGGACCTCATCCGCCCCTTCGGGGCACCTTCTCCAGAGGAGAAGGGTGAAGTTTGGCAATGCCCTCAAATTTACCCTTCTCCTTTGGAGAAGGTGGCCGAAGGCCGGATGAGGTC
>JANLPA010000169.1:0-47621 GCA_031366855.1 Hyphomicrobiales bacterium
GCCACGCATATTTTAGCGTTCGAAGGCGATAGCCATGTGGAATGGTTCGAAGGCAACTTCCAAGATTATGAAGAAGACAAGAAGCGCCGCTTGGGTGAAGACAGCGTGATGCCGAAACGGATTAAGTATAAGAAGTTTGCGAGATGAGAGCTATGATTTGCTGAGTATTTTAGGATCAGCACCACTTTCAATAAACTTCTGCTTGAGTTGCTGCTGGTATTTTTTGGATGTCCCGTTAAACGACTCGCTAAGATCGACTTCGCTTATGGAGAAGTTTTTTGGAATTGAAAAAAGCAATTCATTGCGAATAATGCAGTCAACGACGTAATCATAACCAATGTCGTGGTCCTCGTGATATTCAATCGCGCAAATTCCAAAGTGACGATTGATGAGTGGGTCAATATTTTTGTAAATGAATTCACGCGCCAAACTCTGCAAGCCTGCTTCGGTCTCAGGCGAACAAAAATGCTGTATTGAATTTCTGGCGAGCCTGAGTTTTTCGAATGAAGTGTTGTTTGGAATTCGGTCACCAGTAGTTACCCAAAGAAGTTTGGGCATGTGTTCAAATCCGTATGTCTTTCCACGCTCAATGATCTGGTCAATTCTAAGTTCGTTTTGCGAAGCGTCATCTAGTTGATACAGATCTTTGAAGATTAGTAGCGGGTGTTCTTTTGCAACTATTGCTTTTAGAAATAATTCTCCTGCCGTGGCAGCCGAAAGAACTGCAGTTTCAGGCCAACCGGAGGAATATTGATCGTAAAATACCGTACGGTGATTGGCTTGTGTCAGCGCTCCCTTAGCTACGTCAAGTATTCTGCTTGGTATTCTTTTTAGTTCGTTGTGCATTGATATGACCCGCCATGTTTTATTCTTGTCTCGCAATTAAAGGTTTTGGCGAAAGTGGCGCACGGTGAAATCAGGCTCTAATTCCCCAACCAGCTCATCAGCGCGCCAACATCGCCGTTGTTACTCCTGATCACGCCAGTGAACTTGCTGCGCATTGTTTGGGCTAGCCACACGCCGGAGACACTAACATCGGTGATACGTTTTGTGCCTTGCAGGCGGAAGGTGAGCACTTGGCCTGATGAGAGTTTGGTGGCCACTGTGTTTCCACTGCATTTGGTTATGATCATACCGGTGCCGCTGAAGTGGCTGGCATATTGTGACATGAATTCGCCCATAAATTTTTTAGTCAGCGCCACATATTCAGCCTCGCGGCCGCGAGGCAAATTTTTGCGATATGGGCCAAGAGCAAAGAGGGCAATGCCGTGCAAATCAGCGTAGCGTGAAGCGGCCCCTGTGAAGGCTCCGGCGGAGCCTGATCGTGCGGCCCCCATAAAAGCAGCGCCCGCATTTTGAACAAAACCTTCAGCAGCACAGGGTGCAGCTTTAACTGGGGCGCCATAACCCAGCGCGGAAATTAGAAAAAGTGCGGTTAGAGCCGTCTTCATGACTAGTATCCCCAAATCACTGTCCCATCACACTGCTTATGCTGATTTAAGAATCTGGCAAGGGCATCAGTCAGAATTATTATTCTTCCAGCCTTTAACGCGGCCCTGGCGCAAATGCAGATCTTTGGCACTGCCCTTGATGTCGGATGGCCGTGCAAGCGCATAAGTGCGTTTGCGCAATTCGCGGATTAAATCTTCGCGCTCGGTCAGGTGTTCAATTTCACTGAAGGAAATGGGCTTGCCCACGCGCACCACCAAATCAGTGCCGATGCGGCGTGCGGTTTCGCGGAACACCAATGAAAGCCGCAACGTTAAGCTGAGATGGCTTGCAAGTTGGAAAAGGCGGCTGTTTTGTCCGGTGAAAAACACAGGCACCACGGTTGCCTTGCTCATGCGGATCATTTTTGCGGTGAAGGGTGCCCATGCCAGATCGACAGCTTGGCCACGGTGCGGTTGTTCAGATGTTGAAACACCGCCGCCGGGGAATATGCCGACGGCCCCGCCTTGCTTTAGCCAGTCTTGCGCGGTTTTGCGGCTCATCACATTGGTTTCGCGGGCTTCACGCGTGGGGGCAAAGGCCACGGGCAATAGATGCGCTGCTGCTTCAGGCGCTTGGCACAGCACATCATTGGCCAGCACTTTGGTGTCGGGCCGCACTTTCAAGGCAAGCCATGTAAGCGTGATGCCATCCAGCACGCCGTAAGGGTGGTTTGAGATAAAGACCACCGGACCAGTTTTGGGAGTGAGCGCCAAATTATCATCATGGGTTACATTGATTCGCAGCAGGCGCATGGCCGAGTCGAAAAAACTATCACCGCGTGCGAGATTTTCTTGGTGTTGTACATAAAGTTTCTTAAGCTTGCGCTGGCCGCCAATTTTTTCGATGGCTTGAATCACGGCGCGCTGCAGCAACGGCTGATCGGCCGTTGAGTATGAAAACCGCACGCTGCGTGTGGCCTTGGCCTGCACCATATGAGTTGGCATCCTTGGTTCTTGATCAGGCTGGTGTATAGCGCCTAATTGCGACAGTCCAAAGGAGAAGTTCATGTTCATACTCTATGCAAGGCCGGGTTCAGGTTCAGCGGCAGTGGAAGCATTGTTAGCGGAGATTGGTGCCAAATATCGCGTTGAGGATTTGCTGCGCATGGATGATGGCTCGTTGCCTGCATCGGTGTTTAAAGTAAATCCCCGTGGCGAAGTTCCAGCTTTGCGGCTGCCAGATGACAATGTGATGACAGAGAGTGCCGCGATGATGATTTATCTGGCGGACCTCCATTCTGATGCGGGCTTGGCCCCTTCGCTCACATCGCTGCTCAGGCCAGAATATCTGCGCTGGATGCTCTATTTTGCTAGCGCAGTTTATATGGCTGATTTGCGGTTTTATTATCCAACGCGATATTCGATTGATCCAAATCATGCCGCTGCAATAAAAACGAAAGCTGTGGAACATATGGACCGCGATTTTGCAATTTTTTCTGAAAGCTTGGGGGACAAGATATTTATTCTCGGTGATACATTTAGTGCTGTTGATATTTATGCTGCAATGTTGGTGAGTTGGGCACCGGATGTTGACGCATTGTTTGCGCGTCATCCAAATATCAAAACACACTATTGGGCAGTGGCGAGGCGGCCAAAAATTGCGCCGGTGTGGTTGCGGAATAATATGCCACTATGAATTCAGAAACACGCGGCTATCTGCTGGGCTTCATTGGCGTTGCCATTTTTTCACTCACACTGCCGTTCACGCGGCTTGCGGTGCGCTCGTTTGATCCCTTGTTTATCAGCAGTGGCAGAACTGTGGTGGCGGCTTTGCTGGGAGCGCCCCTGTTATTTTTAACCCATCAACCACGGCCTGATCGATCAGACCTTTGGCGTTTGATGATTATTGCGGCTGGCGTGGTTTTTGGATTTCCAATTCTCTCTTCACTGGCCATGCAAACGGCTCCTGCCTCGCACGGCAGTGTGGTGTTGGCGTTGCTGCCGTTAAGCACAGCGTTTATGAGCACAATCTTTGCTGGTGAAAAACCATCGCTTTCGTTCTGGCTGTGGAGTTTGCTGGGTTCATTCACGGTGATCGTTTATGCGCTATGGGATGGCGGTGTGGCGCTTCATGGGGCTGATAGTTTGTTGGTGCTGGCGGTGATTGCTGCGGGCATGGGTTATGCCGCTGGCGGACAATTGTCGCGCAAACTTGGCGGCTGGCAAGTGATCTGCTGGGCGTTGATTGTGGCGCTGCCGATTACAATTCCGCTGACGTGGCATTACTCCAGCACGGTGACTGGACAAGAATCTTGGATTGCTTGGGCGTGCTTTGCTTATCTCAGTTTAATGAGTCAGCTTATTGGATTTTTCGCTTGGAATAAAGGCTTGGCTTTGGGTGGCGTTGCTAAAGTGGGGCAGGTGCAATTGCTGCAAACTTTCATGTCGCAAGCGGCAGCATTTTTTATATTGAGCGAGCCACTCAGTTTACGATCACTTTTGTTTGCAGGTTTGGTTGCGGTGTGCGTTTGGTTTGGCCGCAAGGCGCAAGTCAAGCGCGCCTAATGGCAGTATGGCCCGCCACTTCTCTCGCGCTGGAGATCAAGGTGGATGTGATCTTTGTGGCTTGAATCTGATCCAGGTCCTAATACCGTGTGGAAGGGGCCACAGGCTTCGCGGCGAATGGCGCGCAGGAAAGATTGGTTATCACGGGAGCCATAATAATCTCCCAGCACTGAGATTTCGCGGCCATCAGCCAGTGTGAAGCCCGCCACGTCAATTGCATTACCCATGCCATGTTCGCTTAGTTTGGCACCAGACACATTGTTGCGCGGGCGGCAGGAATATGAGGCGGCGATTTTGACGGACGTAACCTTGGAGCCATAGATGTCACTGGCGCGCGGTTGCACAGTGTCTTGCAGCCACTCATTAAATGTGTTGGCGACCGCGCAGGTGACTGCGGCTGGTTGACTGAAGGAAACCCCACTGCTGGCAAAAATGCGATAGCCATTGGTGATGCCACAGCCATTGCCTTCACTAAAATCTTTAATCGGTTCGGCCTTGGCGAAGCTTCTAGGATCAACAGCGCAAGATTGTTCTGGCTGCTGCACACCATCGGTTTCAAATAGGGGATTGCGTTGACCAGTGGAGCAAGCGGTGAGACCCAGAACTGCTGTCACTACCATCAGTTTGCGCATAGTGCTGCTTCCTGTTTTGCGGTCAAAGAGGTTTATCTGTTGAGTGCTGTAATTAAATCACTCACATTGCCTTTATGTTTGCCAACATAGGATGTGAAAAGGCTGCGCTGCTGATTGACCATTGAGAAGCCGAGAAACTTCGCATCGACAACTTTATATTGGCCACCAATCCAAGAGAGCCGCCATGTTACGCTGTAAGTTTGCCCTGCCATCATGAACACTTTGGTGTCCACAAAAACATCTTTGTTATCAGCAACTGTTGCTTCGCCAATTTCATATTTGGCCACCGGATAATCATGTGATTGCTCAGCGAAATAACGCGACATAAATTTTGCAACGCCATGTTGATATTGGCCTCTTTGACCACCACTCACATTATATTGGCCAAGGGAATAATCGGCAATTCCGTTCACATCAGCATAACGTTGGATCACGCGCTGGAATGCCGAAACCGTACCAATGCGATGCGCATGCAGCAAATCTTTGCCGACTTGATTCATGAAAGCTATAGATGGATGATCGTCTGCAAGTGCAGGCGATACCAAGGCAGCAAGCGTGAGTGAAAATAGAATGCGGCGTGTGATCATGATTCGAGCTTTACCAGAGGCCATGTCAGCCAGCCATGGTTAATGATTGGTAAAACAAAAATTTAGATTACCAAGTTTCAGCTTCACGCAGTTTTGCGTAGAGCGCTTGAAAATCGCCGTCGGAAGATTTTAGTGTATCGGCAAATAGCTTCTTCATTGAAATGGTCAGCCAAACGCCTTTCACATTTAGATCAGCGATACGGTAATTGCCGCCTGAGCCTGTTACGCGCCACCGCATTTTTTCGCCACCAAGTCCGCCACCTTTGATGGTCGCGTCAACCGTTGTGAATTTTCCTTGTTCGGCAATATTTGTAATATCTAGGTTATTGCCTTGGAAGTCTTCCACATACCAAACAAAGAGGGCTGCCGCATAGTTGGCCACAAGGTCATAAAACATTTCTTTATCGCTGCTGGGCAATTCTTGTTGGTGGGTGCCAAGGGCGAATTTTGAAATGTTTGGAATGCTGATGTAGCGGTTGAAGAGGGCTGCAAATTTACGTTGCAAAGCCTTGTCGCCGCGTGTGCCGCCATTGGCAAGCCGGATGACTTCTGCTCCCAGTTTTTCAACATAGGCACCTGCACCTTCGTCGGCCATTGCCATTGGAGCAGATAAAACTGCAAAGCCAGAGCCAAGCACCAAGCTGGCGAAAGTGCGACGAGACAGGTTTGACGACATGGGAGCCTCAATAGGATTCTTGTAGTGTGCGTGTATTATTGACGGCATTTCGCACATAACTGTGGCAATTGAGACGAGATGCAAAAAAAATCAAGTCGATTTTAACTGATATGGCAAAATACGACGTGAATTTATTCAAAAGCGCACATTTTCTCCTTGTCTATATAACGATATGTTTATATGGTTTTTAGTGGAGACTAAAATGGAAGAACTTCTGTCAGGTTTGAAGGCGGTAGCAGAAACGACGCGGTTGCGAATTCTGTTTGTGTTGGCCCATGGCGAACTCAATGTGACCGAACTTACTTATGTGCTCGGCCAAAGCCAGCCACGCGTGAGCCGCCATCTTAAACTGATGACTGAAGCTGGGTTGATCAGCCGCCATAAAGAAGGCAATTGGGTTTTGTTTCGCTTGCGCGAATCTGGTCGCAGTGGGGCATTATCGCAAGCTTTGGTGGAGCTTTTGCCGGGTGGTGATCATTTGCTGGCCGGAGATTTGGCGCGGCTTGAGGAAGTGCGCCGCCAACGCAGCGAAATGGCTTCGGCTTATTTCAATGCGAGTGCTGCCGATTGGGCAAAGCTCCGCTCACTGCATGTGCACGAAGCTGATGTAGAAAATTCCATGCTCACCCTATTGGGGGATGAACGCTTTGAAAATGTGGTTGATCTGGGCACCGGCACAGGCCGTGTGTTGGAGCTTCTCAGCAGTCGCGCATCTCATCTCTACGGATTGGACATGAACCGCGAAATGCTGGCCATTGCGCGGGCCAATATAGAGCGCGAAAATTTGCGCAACGCGCAAGTGCGGCAGGCCGATATTTATGCGCTGCCCTTTGCCGATGGTTTTGCCGATCTGGTGACCATCCACCAAGTTCTACATTTTCTTGATGAACCATTGCGCGCCTTGCTTGAGGCGCGGCGAATTTTATCGGCCAATGGCAGATTGTTGATCGTGGATTTTGCACCGCATGAACTTGAAGAATTGCGTGTTGCTCATGCCCATCGCCGTTTAGGGCTTGCCAGTGAGCAAATGGTTGCGTGGTTGGCGCGCGCTGGGCTTGAACTTGTGAAGCATGAAGTGCTGCCGCCACCTTGGCTCAAATCGCGCAAAGGTCTCACAGTTTCAATTTGGCTTGCCAAAAATCAGGCAAGCCACGCTCAACAAAAGTCGGACATTCAAAAAATGGTGCACCGTGCATGAGTGATAATCTTTCAGTTTCATTTGAATTCTTTCCCCCCAAGGGTGGCGAAGGCGATGAGGTGTTTTGGCGGAATTTGCGCAAGTTGGAATTGCTCAAGCCAAGTTTTGTTTCCGTAACTTACGGGGCAGGCGGTACCACGCAGGACCGTACGCTCGACACAGTGCGGCGCATCGCCAGTGAAACGACGCTGGCGCCAGCCGCACATCTCACGTGTGTTGGAGCTTCAAAGGACGAGCTTAATGCTGTCATTCAAAAATTTTGGGATTCAGGCGTTCGGCATATTGTGGCGTTGCGCGGGGATCCTCCGGCAGGTGTTGGCACGCGCTTTGCGCCACATCCACAAGGGTACCGCAATGCAGCTGATCTGGTGCGCGGTATTCGCGAGATTGCGGATTTTCAAGTTTCAGTTTCAGCCTATCCTGAGAAACACCCTGAATCGGTTTCCATAGAAGAAGATTTAGCATTTCTGGCCGATAAAGCCGATCATGGTGCCACCCTCGCCATATCGCAGTTCTTTTTTCACAACGCATTTTTCTTGCGCCTGCGTGACCGGGTCGCGGCACGCGGTATTAACATCAAGCTGCTTCCTGGCATTTTGCCAGTGACTAACTTTGCGCGGGTGCAAGAATTTTCGGCCAAGTGTGGCGCGCATATTCCACCAGCTATGGTGGCGCGTTTTGCTGGTTTGGACGCCGAACCTGAAACGCGGAACTTGGTGGCAGCGATGGCGGCTGCTGAGCAAGTGCAAGCCTTGGCGCGTGAGGGTGTGGAGGATTTTCACTTCTACACTTTGAACCGTTCGGATTTGACTTATGCCATTTGCCGGATGTTGGGGCTTGGTGCGCCAGCCGATGAGCAGGCGGCATAATTCATCATCTTGCAATCGCTGCTGCAAGTTGGCATATCAGGCCCATGGAACAAGAATTTCTCAAGCCAGACGCAACACCAAAATCATCAACCCAAGCCTTTAGCCCGCTTGGCTGCTTTTTAGCCGCCGCTGGGGTTACTCTGCTCACTGCCTGTTTGGTTGGGGCGGGGGCGGCGGCTTCAGTGTGGGCTTTTAGCAAGCTTATTGGTTTACCTGATACAGCTGTGTATGTGCTTTTAGCGCTTTCAGTTTTGCCAGTTCTGTGGGCTACAATCTGGACGGCTGGCCGTGCTTGGCATGTGGAGCGACGCTTGGCGCAGCATCTTGATATTGATCAGCCGGTGTTTCGCCTTTCACATTATTTTCGTAAAGTCGCCTGAGGGGCTTTTCTCTGCGCGCAAATCAGTTAGTCTAAGGCCATGACTGTTTGGGCAAATATATCAGATTTGGCTTCTGGCATTGGCGATTCTATCGGCCAGATGCTGGGCGGCTTTTCACGCAAATCGACGGCACCTGAAAAATCAGTTGGATTCACCATTGGCATGATTGCCTTAGGCGCCAAGATGGCCAAAGCTGATGGTGTGGTGACGGATGATGAAGTGCTGGCGTTCCGCGAAGTGTTTCATGTGCCTGATAAAGATATGCCGGCTGTTGAGCGGGTTTTTAACTTGGCCAAGCAAGATGTGGTCGGTTTTGAAAGCTATGCGCAGCAGGTTGCCAAGCTGTTCACCAAAAAATCAAAAGTACTTGAAAATGTTTTGGATGGGTTGTTTCACATCGCCAAAGCTGATGGTGTTGTTCACGAAGATGAGCTGACTTATCTTGAACATGTGGCGGGGATATTTGGTTTTAGTGGCACCGAATTTGTGCGGATTAGATCACGGCATGTTGGCATTGTTGATGATCCTTATGAAATTTTGGAAGTGCCGCGCGATGCAGCATTGGTTGACATTAAAAAGAAATATAAGTCGCTGGTGCGGGCCTTACATCCTGACAAATTAACTGCTTCCGGCGTTCCTGCGGAAATGGTGCGCATTGCAACTGAACGGATGGCGCGCATCAATGCGGCCTATAGCGAGCTTACCAAGGAACGCGTGTGAGGTGATTAGAACTGGCCTTGCCCACCGCATTCAGGCCTCGCCCAATTTCGGGCCAAGGCTTGATGGGTTAAAACCAAAATTTTTGATTTTGCATTATACTGGCATGAAGGATGCCCAAGGGGCTTGCGATTGGTTGTGTGATGAACGCTCGGAAGTTTCCTCACATTATTTGATTGATGAGCAAGGCCAGATTGTGCACCTGGTTGATGAGGCTGATCGGGCTTGGCATGCAGGTGTTTCACGCTGGCAGGATGAAGAGGACATTAATTCAGCCTCGATTGGCATTGAGATTCAAAATTTGGGCCATGCTGGTGGCAGCCCCGATTTTTCGCCCGCGCAAATGCAAATGGTTGCTGCGCTCTGTCGCGACATCATCCACCGCAATGAAATTTCATCGCGCAATGTGTTGGCTCATTCTGATATTGCACCGGGTCGAAAGGTTGATCCCGGCGAAAAATTTGATTGGGCCTTTTTGCACCGCGAAGGTGTGGGGCATTGGGTGAAGCCAGAGCCAATTAGCGGCGGCAGCTTTTTGCAAATGGGTGATCAAGGTGATCCGGTTATGGCGTTGCAAGGCATGTTGCGGCTTTATGGATATGGCGTTGAGGCAACCGGCACATTTGATGCCCGCACCAAAATTGTGGTGGAAGCCTTCCAGCGCCATTTCCGGCCCACAAGAGTTGATGGCGTGGCTGATCAATCAACAGTGGTGACGTTGCATCGACTATTGAAGAGTTAGTTGATCACCGCGCCAGAACACACGCGCAGCAAGCCTGCTATATCAGCATCAAACATCGGGTAGCTGCTTTTGTGGCCCAAGGCTGAGACTGTGATGGTTTGGGCTTTGCTTGCGGCTTGCATCACAGTGCCATCAACGGCCACTTGCGCTTCGAGGCTTGCCGAACGTGAATCGGGTGTTGTGCTGGCCTTGGCCACGATTTTGAATTTCTCATCGCCCATTGTGAGATCAATTCTGATTTTCTTATCTTTCTTCAGCAGGGTGTGATCAATCGGCTCAAATAATGATACTTTGCCTTTGCCAATTTCACACCAAAAGCTCAGGCCCACGTCATCGGTATCCGGCACCCCAAAAACCAAATAAGCTTCGCGTTCGGAAGCATCCAAAGACCATTGCCGCTCTTGGGCGAATGCTGGCGAGAAAATGGTGATCAGTGCAGTTAAGAAAATAAAAACGCGCATGGCAGGTCCGTTTGGTTGTGGTGCGCGGCTTATAGAACAGATATGTGCAAGTGGCAAAAGGGAAGCGCGCTTACCACGCGCCAATTTTTTCGAGTTTGCCTTTACGCTTCACAATGTTTTTGTAATCCCACTGGATCAAAGCGGCTTTGGCAAGCCAGCGCTGCACATCGGCTGAATTGATTTCGGTCACATCTTTGTAATGCGCTTCGGCGGCCTTGAATTTCCCTTCGGCTTTTAGGCCTGCTTCGTCAAAAGATTGCCCACTCCAAAACAGCAGTTGCGCGCCAGTTTTACGAACCCAATAGCCAACAATGGGGTTGCCAACCAAAAACCAAACCGGCCCACCATGCCAGACCTTGCTGTCAGCTTGCGGCAGGCCAAGTGAGAGTTCGGTGGCAAGCTGGGCGCATATTGCGGCGTTCAGAGGTGTTTGGGCGTTATAGGCGGAGATGTCTGGATTCATGGCGGTAGGTTAGCGGGAAGAGCCGAGTTTGTTAAAGAGTATACTCTCTGGAACTACCGAGACCAAGCATTTTGAGTGCCCTGTCAAAGCAAACTCTTTTTCTTAGCCTGTCCCAATTTTATGCCAGCAATCTTGTTTCGACCCAAAGACTCGCCCAGAAAAATTGCCACCCCAGCTAAACCAAGATATGCAGAGAAATCCTCGTTTAATCCAGCCTCAATCAACAACCAACTAATTAGCAAACACGTCGAACAACCAAAAATCACAATTATGAAATCTCGACTTCGAGAATTGTTTGGCAAATAGGGAAGCATCCAAGGTCTTTCAAAAGGGCTCGGTTTGAAAAAATCCATAAATTGTGGAGGTCTTTTTACTTTTTCAAATCTGTCATCACGACTTTCAATTTTGGTCATCTTGGTAACACTTCAATTGTGCCCCTGAATTTCTGTAACTTTACGTCAAAATAATTTCTCACTTCGGCCATTCCCCTCTTGCCAATCTCTTACACCAACAATCACATGGACGATGTTTAGCGAGGTGTCTTTGCCAAGGTGATAGGCGATGACACCCCAAACATCATCATAAATCCTGACAACCCGCAACTCTGAAATGGTTTTTCAACTTCCATTTGCATCTTCACTCAAGGGCCTTGACCATAGCGCAATTATTACACCAAATTCATGGAACAAAAGGCCATTGGCAAGCGTCTCATTAACAGTGGTCAGATGCTGTGGCTAAAGCCTAGCAGATCTGGCCTTGCCCGGCAGTTGGCCAATAGCTGTAAGGAGAAATCATTATGTCTAAATTCACGAAGCGTTCGGCGCTTGTTTTTGCGTCGGTATTATTTCTTGGCGCTGCGGCGCAGGCTGCAAGCATGCTCACCGATAAGAACGGTATGACACTTTATGTTTTTGACAAAGACGTGGGCGGAATATCGTCTTGCTATGATGCCTGCGCAGCGACGTGGCCGCCCTATCTCGGCAAAGCCGATGACAAGCTTACAGAAGGATGGACTTTGGTGAAACGCACTGATGCCGCGCTACAATGGGCCTATGACGGCAAGCCAATCTATTTTTTCGCGGGCGACAAAAAGAAGGGCGACAAAGCCGGCGATGGTATGGGTAAAGTTTGGCACGTAATTGTTGAATAATCACTGACAAACCTGAAACGTTAAAATGGCAGTGCACCGAGCAGTGCACTGTCATCCGCTTCCATTTTCAATCTGATTGAAGTTATCAAACTTTCCCAGATTTCCTCAGAAAATCATGGAGTAAGTCAACGTTCTTGATGTTTGACTTAAAGAACACGTCGAAAATATCGCCTAGCACTGGCACGCTGCCAAGTCCGGTGTCGATGGCGATGTTGCCCACCATGCGCAGCAGGATGTGGTTGGGCGCACCCAGTTCATAGGCTTTGACCACCACATAAAGCGAGATGAGCATTCCGGCCAGATCACCAGCGCCGGGCACCAAACCTAAAACGCTATCAGCACCGAAGCGCACTTTGGTGCCGGGAATGCCCCAGCCCGCATCCATAAAGCGCGAGAGCAATTTCAGGCGGTTTAGGATTTTCAGTGTTTCAGCATTGGTCATTTTGTGGTCCCCCATAAGCAGACCGAAACATGGTGCGCTTTGACGCGATTGCAAGAGAATTATTGACCGCCTCGTTCCTAGCGCCTAACCCCAACTCACCAGTCGGCTGGATGGCCGCTCTTGCTAGGCTCGAAAGGGTGTAAGGGAGGAAAGTCCGGGCTCCACGGGAATAGGGTGCCGGGTAACGCCCGGCGGGGGTGACCCCAGGGAAAGTGCCACAGAAAATAAACTGCCGTGAGCTTGCTCGCGGTGAGGGTGAAACGGTGCGGTAAGAGCGCACCGCGAACTTGGCAACAAGTTTGGCATGGCAAACCCCACCCGGAGCAAGACCGAATAGGGGTGGCACGCACTCGCAAGAGTGCAGGACTGTTTTCGGTTCGCCGCCCGGGTTGGTTGCGTGAAGTTTGCGGCAACGCAAACTCCAGATGAATGGCCATACACTGTGGGTAAGACCCCATGGGGACAAAACCCGGCTTATAGGCCGACTGGTATTTCTTTCCGATGCCCATCGGAAAGTGTTGAAATGAATCGCTTTTGAAACGATTTGTTAATAATCGGAAGGGCATTGTCGGTGAATTATTAACCTCTTGTTCACTGTATCCGACTGCCTCATGAATTCCCCACTCAATCAACCACATGTGCCTGTGATGTTGGCCGAGGTGCTTGCCGCACTCGCGCCGCAGGATGCTGGCATTTACATTGATGGCACATTTGGGGCGGGCGGTTACACGCGCGGGATTTTGGGTGCTGCGTCCTGCAAAGTGATTGCCATTGATCGTGACCCTTCGGCGATTTCAGCGGGTGCTTCACTGGTCGCTTCATCAAATGGGCTCTTAGAATTGGTGCACAGCACATTTGGCGAAATGGCATCGATTGTCGGAGAGCAAAAAGTGCAGGGCGTGGTTTTAGATATTGGTGTTTCATCCATGCAGATTGATGAAGCGAAACGCGGGTTTTCATTCATGCGCGAAGGGCCTTTGGATATGCGCATGGGGCAGGCGGGAAAATCGGCCGCCGATTATGTGAATGGTTTGGATGCGGAAGACTTGGCGCAGATTATTTATATTCTGGGCGAAGAACCGCGTTCTCGTTCGATTGCCAAGGCAATCGTAACAGCGCGGACCGAAGCGCCATTGCTAACTACGCTAGATTTAGTGAAAGCCGTTGAACGCGCTACGGGACCGCAGCGCATGAAAGATCGCACGCACCCTGCCACGCGCACATTTCAAGCGTTGCGCATTTATGTGAATGGTGAGCTTGATGAATTGGCGCAAGCCTTATGTGCTGCCGAGGATATTCTTGATGTGGGTGGGCGCTTGGTGGTGGTAACTTTTCATTCGCTAGAAGACCGCATTGTCAAAAAGTTTTTTGCCGAACGTTCAGGAAAACTGCCGGCGAATTCGCGGCACATGCCAGCCTCGCATGGGGGGCCGGAGGCCAGTTTTGAATTGCTGTTCAAAGGCCATCAAGAAGCGGGGCCAGCAGAGATGTTAGATAACCCACGCGCCCGTTCGGCCAAATTGCGCTGCGGTGTTCGCACCGCTGCGGCTTCATTTAAATTCGATGCCAAGGTCATGGCAGTTCCAAGTGTTGAGCGCAGGAGGCACTGATGTTTAAGTTTTTTAACGGCTGTTTGGTTGTGGCAGTTTTGGTGTCTGGATTTTTTCTCTATTCGCTTGAGCATTCAACGCGGGCTTTAGAGCGCCAAATTGCCCATGAGAAGAAAACCATTTCAGCTGAGCGCGAGGCAATCAAATTATTGAATGCCGAGTGGAGCAGTCTAACGCGGCCCGAACGCTTGCAAAAATTGGCAGAGGAGCAATTGAAACTTCAGCCCATGGCGGCAAAACAAGTGGTGGCCGAGGCTGAACTTGCAGCTGCAGTGCCCGATGCTGCTTTGGTTAAACCCACCATCGATGCGACTGATCCAATAGGTGCAATTCTGGAGCAAATGCAATAATGGGCCAGATTGAAATTTCGCAGTCCGATGAGCAGTTAAAGGGCCAAAACCGTATTAGGCTTTTGGGCATTATGTTCAGCATGGCATTTATTGCCATTGCGGCGCAGCTGAGTAATTTGACTTTGCGGAAATCTGGCGAGGCTGTAAATCCCGAAGTGGCGGCGCGTGAAGCAGTTCGCCCGCGCCCGGATATTGTGGACCGCAATGGTGTGGTGATGGCCACCGATATTGCTGTTGCTTCTCTATTTGCCGACCCGCGCAAAATTTCTGATTTTGATGAAGCGGTTGAATTGATCACTGCAACATTACCTGAGCTTAATGCAAAAACTCTGCGTGAAAAGCTAACGGCACCAGGCCGCGCCTTTGTGTGGCTAAAGCGCCAGGCCAGCCCGGAAGAGCGCGACGCGGTTTATAATCTCGGCATTCCCGGTGTGGGCTATGTGAATGAGCGCAAGCGGGTTTATCCGCTGGGGCGGCTTGCGGCGCACACCATTGGTTATGTCGACGTGGATACCAAAGGCATTGCTGGCATTGAAAAATTTTTGGATGACCAAGGTGCGCTCTACACGGCTTCACTTTCTGAGCCGGCATCGCAAACCACAGCGCCTGCTCAACTCGCCATGGATGTGCGTGTGCAACATGCGGTGACTGATGAGGTGAATAAGGCCGTCATAAAATTTAAAGCCAAGGCGGGTGGTGGAATTATTCTCAATACTGAAACGGGCGAGATTCTGGCTTTAGCCTATACGCCGGACTACAATCCGAACGAGGAAAATAAACACCTCACATCTGATCAACAGAATAAACTCACAAGTGGTGTTTATGAACTGGGTTCGGTGATCAAGGCAGTTACATTCGCCATGGCTTTTGATTATGGCACCGCGAATTTGCAATCAACCTATGATGCGCGGTTTCCATTGGTGATCGGCAAGGCACGCATCAGCGATTTTCATGCGCAGCGCAAAGTGCTCACCGTGCCAGAAGTTTTTACCAATTCATCAAACATCGGCACAGCGAAAATGGCTTTGCAGGTGGGGCTTGAGGGCCATCTTGAATTTTTGAAACGTGTGGGTTTACTCGATAGATTGATCACCGAAGTTCCTGAAACGGCAAAGCCTCTGTTGCCTAAGAATTGGGGCAAGTTAGCATCGGCTACAGCCGCATTTGGCCATGGCTTTGCGGTGCAGCCTTTGCAAGGGCTTTCAGTTGTCTCGGATTTAATCAATGGCGGCATGTCTATTCCGCCCACATTTTTGATGCGTACAAGGGAAGAGGCGCAAGCCTTGGCCCACCGCATTGTGAAGCCTGAAACGTCCGAAAAAATGCGCTATCTCTTTCGCCTAAATGTGACTGAAGGCACAGCTTCGAAGGCCGACGTGATTGGTTACCGTGTGGGCGGCAAGACGGGCACTGCTGAAAAAGTTATCCACGGGCGCTACTCCAAAGAACATAGCTTAGCCACGTTTATAGGCGCTTTTCCGATGGACCATCCCAAATATGCCATTTTCGTGATGTTGGACGAACCTGTAGCTTTGCCGGAAACTTATGGATTCGCCACAGCAGGTTGGAATGCGGTGCCCACCGCTTCCAAAATCATCGAACGCATTGCGCCCCTTTTGGGTGTTACGCCAGTGTTTACGGAAGAGGATAAAGCAAAACTTGCGAAACTGGCAAAAACTGCAAAGAAGGAAGGCTGAGTGAGATGAGCATTCGCCTCAGCCATCTGTTGCTCGAAGATGCGCAATTGCCGTCGGTTGGTGATGTGCAAATTTCTGGTGTGACATCAGATAGCCGCGAAGTGCAACTCGGATTTGTGTTCGTGGCCTTGCCCGGCACCAAGGCGGATGGAGCAAGTTTTATTCCACAGGCAATTGCAAAAGGTGCAGTGGCGGTGGTGTGCCAAGCAGGTAGCTTCAGCGGGGGGGCTGCAATTCAAAGTAAAAATCCACGGCGGCTTTTATCATTGATGGCGGCGCGGTTTTATGATCGCCAGCCGGATACGATTGTGGCTGTAACAGGCACTAACGGAAAAACCTCCGTTACTGTTTTTGTGCGCCAAATTTGGGAAGCCATGGGGTTTCGCGCTGCAAGCCTTGGCACCATTGGCGTGGTGGGGCCAAATGGCAGCGAATATCTTTCGCATACCACGCCCGATCCGGTGAAGCTGCAGGCAATGGCTGCGAAGTTGCGTGATGATCATGTGCAGCATTTGGCAATCGAAGCTTCAAGCCACGGTCTCGCGCAATATCGTTTGGATGGACTGCGGTTGACGGCGGGGGCCTTCACCAATCTCACGCGCGATCATTTGGATTATCATGCCACGCTGGAAGACTATTTTAATGCCAAGATGCGGCTGTTTGATGAGCTGTTGCCCGAAGGTGCCGTCGCCGTCATCAATGCTGATATGCCGAAGGCTGCAGAAATTTTGGAACGCGTGAAGGTGCATCGCTTGCGGGCTTACTCAGTGGGACAAAAAGGCACTGATCTTTGTTTGATGGAAACCAAGCGCTCTGGTCTCGGGCAGTTTTTAAAAATTCAGTCTGCTACAACAACCCATGAGATAAGCTTACCATTGGTCGGTGAGTTTCAAGCCTCAAATGCGCTAGTTGCAGCGGGCTTGGTGATTGCTGCTGGTGGGGAAGAAACATTGGCTTTGCATGCGCTTGAATCGTTGAAGGGTGCGCGGGGGCGGTTGGAACTTGCTGGTGCTTCCATTGCAGGGGCAAATGTGTTTGTTGATTATGCCCACACGCCTGATGCACTGGAAACTGCAATTGTCGCATTGCGGCCTTATACTGAAAAAAAACTTGTTGTGGTGTTCGGCTGTGGTGGCGACCGCGACAAAGGCAAGCGGCCTTTGATGGGCGAGATTGTGGGACGCTTGGCTGACATCGCTTATGTGACTGACGATAATCCGCGTACAGAAGATGCAAGTCAAATTCGGCAGGACATTTTGAAAGCGGTTCCTCAAGCTATAGAAATTGGCGATCGAGCAGCGGCAATTTTACAAGCGGTCAAAAATCTTGGGGCTGGAGATATTCTTTTGGTGGCGGGCAAGGGCCATGAAGAGGGTCAGACTGTGGGCAAAACCGTCATTCCATTTTGTGATCATGATGCGGTTGCCGCTGCATTGCGCGGGGAGATATATCATGGCTGAGCGTGCCCTTTGGACAACGCAAGAACTGGTAGCGGCCACGGGCGGCACATTGCACGGCACGGTGCGTGGGCCGATGAACGGCGTTTCAATTGATTCACGCGCGGTTGCAACTGGCGATGTGTTTGTGGCCATCAAAGGCGATAAGATGGATGGCCATGATTTTGTGGTGGGCGCGTTAAAATCAGGTGCTGGTGTAGCCATGGTTTCGCGTGTGACGGATGAGATGCGGGCCTCTGGTGCGGTATTGCAAGTGGCGGATGATCCGCTTCGCGGGTTAGAAAATATGGGGCGAGCAGCGCGGGCTTGGAGCAAGGGGCAGGTTGTTGCGATCACCGGCAGCGTGGGCAAAACCAGCACCAAGGAAATGCTGCGCGTGGCACTGGGCGCATCTGGTGAAACTCATGCTTCTGCTGCTTCATTCAACAACCATTGGGGCGTGCCTTTAACGCTCTCGCGGTTTTCGCGTAACGCGGCTTTTGGCATTTTTGAGATTGGCATGAACCATGGTGGCGAGATAACGCCACTGGTGAAAATGGTGCAGCCTCATGTGGCGATCATCACAAATGTTGCAGCCAGTCATCTTGGTCATTTTTCCTCGCTGGATGAAATTGCAGCTGCGAAGGCGGAGATTTTTTCAGGCGTAGTTGCTGGTGGGGCGGTGGTGATCAATCAAGATTCGCCATATTTTGAATATCTGGTGGCGCAAGCAAAAACCCATGGCATTAAAAACATCATTGGTTTTGGTCGCCATGCCGATGCTGCCGTGCGTTTGGAGCAGGTGGCGCTGCACGCCACATGTTGTTGTGTGACTGCAGATGTGATTGGCGAGAAGGTTTGTTATAAGCTTGGTGTGCCAGGCGAACATATGGCACTCAATAGTTTGGCTGTTTTAGCTGCTGTTAAATTGATGGGCGCTGATTTGGCGCGGGCCACCATGGCGCTGGCTCACGCGGAACCTGCCAAGGGCAGAGGTGTGCAGGAGCGATTGCAAATTGATGGCGGCGAAATTTTATTGATCGACGAAAGTTATAATGCCAACCCCGCTTCTGTTTCTGCTGCACTGGCTTTGCTATCTCATGCCAAGCCCGGCAAAAATGGGCGGCGCGTGGCAGTTCTGGGTGATATGTTAGAGCTGGGAAAGTTTGGACCTGACCTTCATGCTGAACTTGCTAAGCCCATGGACGAACACGCGATTGATGTATTATACGCCGCTGGCCCGTTGATGAACCATCTATGGGAAAAAGTGCCTGCGGCCAAACGTGGGGCCTATGCTGCCAACTCAACTGAACTCAAAGACAGTTTGCTCGCGCAAATTCGTGTCGGCGATGTAGTGATGGTCAAGGGCTCGCTGGGCAGCCGCATGGGAATTTTGGTGGATGCTTTGCGGGCACAATTTGCTCCGATAAAAAAGGAAATTTGAACGATGCTTTATTATTTGGTGCTGAAGCTCACCAGTGAAATTTCGGCGTTCAATGTGTTTCGCTATCTCACCACGCGCACCGGCTGCGCTATTCTTACGGCATTGTTATTTATCTTCGTGTTCGGTCCAAAAATTATTGCCCTGCTGAAAGTGAAGCAAGGCAAAGGCCAACCGATTCGTTTGGATGGTCCACAGCGCCATATTGTTGAAAAACAGGGAACCCCCACCATGGGCGGCCTGATGATATTATCCGGCGTATTTGTAGCCACGTTGCTCTGGGCGGACCTTAGCAATCTTTATGTGTGGGCGGTGTTGTTTGTGACGCTTGGCTATGGTGCGATTGGTTTTTATGATGACTATTTAAAAGTCACCCGCGCTTCGGTGCGCGGCTTTTCGAGCCGCGCCCGCTTGCTGGCTGAATTTGTAATTGCTGCCGCTGCCGTACTTTGCTTTATGCGCATTGGGCAGGCGCCACTTTCCAGTTCATTGACCGTGCCATTCTTCAAAGATGTGCTAATTTATTTTGGACCATTTTTTATTTTCGTGGGCATGTTTGTGATCGTCGGTTCCGGCAATGCTGTGAACATGACGGATGGTTTGGATGGCTTAGCGATTGTTCCGGTGATGATTGCTGCTGGCAGTTACGCGCTCATTGCGTATCTCGTTGGCAATGCCGTGTTCTCTGGCTACTTGAATTTGCAATATGTGAAAGGCACGGGCGAACTTGCGGTGATCTGTGGATCGCTGATTGGTGCGGGTCTTGGTTTCCTGTGGTTCAACGCTCCACCCGCAATGATTTTTATGGGCGACACGGGTTCACTTTCATTGGGTGGTTGCCTTGGTGCCATCGCCGTTGCCGTGAAGCATGAAATTGTTCTGGCCATTATTGGGGGCTTGTTTGTACTCGAAACTGTTTCAGTGATTGTGCAGGTGGCTTCCTTTAAAATGACTGGCAAACGCGTGTTTGCTATGGCGCCGCTGCACCATCATTTTGAACAGAAGGGTTGGAAAGAACCCACCATTGTTATTCGCTTCTGGATTATTGCCTTTGTGTTGGCGTTGATTGGCCTTTCAACTTTAAAGTTGAGGTAGGCGCTTCATGTTTGCTGCCACATCATTCAAAGGAAAATCAGTCGCCGTGTTTGGCTTGGCGCGCAGCGGAATTTCGTGCGCGCAAAGCCTTATTTCTGGCGGCGCTAAGGTCTTTGCATGGGATGATTCAGGACCAGCTGTTGAGAAAGCGCGTGCTGAACGCATTGCTATTACCAATCTGCACACGGTTGATTTCAAAACTCTCGACAGTTTAATTTTAAGCCCGGGGGTTCCGCTGACGCACCCTGATCGGCATTGGACCGTTGTTAAAGCCGAGCAGGCAGGCGTTGAGATTATTGGCGACACGGAAGCTTTCTCACGCGAAGTTAAAGGCAGTGGAGCTAAGATTGTGGCCATCACCGGCACCAATGGGAAATCAACGACAACTGAATTGATAGGCCATGTGCTACGCTCCGCTGGGCTTGATGTAGATGTGGGTGGAAACATTGGGGTAGCGGTTTTTAATTTGCGGCCACCTGCAAAAAATCGAATTTATGTTTTGGAACTTTCATCATTTCAAATTGATTTAATGCCCGGCTTGAAGCCCGATGTGGGCATTCTCACCAATCTGACGCCGGACCATTTAGACCGCCATGGCGACATGGAAAATTATGCTGCTGTGAAAGCGCGGATGTTTGCAAAGATGTCGAAAGGCGATACTGCCCTTATCTGTATAGATGACGAATATAGTGCCAAAATCGCGGACGCAGTACCTTCGACGGCGAACAAGGAATGTGTATCCGTTTTCACTAATCTTCAAGATGGTATCTTTGCTCCATCGGGAGAGTTGTTGGACATGAAGCACGGCAAGATCATTGCCGAAATTGATCTCAGAAATATGCCCGCGCTCAGGGGGCGGCACAATTGGCAAAATGCCTGCATGGCTTATGGTGCTGCAAAAGCGCTAGGCGTTTCGGTTGAAGCAACTGCCCTAGCAATGCAAAGTTTTCTTGGCCTTGCGCATCGGATGCAGCAAGTGGCTCTGGTAAATGGTGTTCCATTTATAAATGATTCAAAAGCCACCAATGCGGATGCGGCGGAAAAAGCGCTGACCACTTTTGACAAGATCTATTGGATTGCTGGTGGCATAGCAAAATCGGGTGGCATTGAACCGCTTGCGCGATATTTTCCAAACATAAAGCGCGCCTATTTGATTGGTGCTGCTGCTGCGGATTTTGCAGCAACACTTCAGGGCAAAGTTGATTTTGTGATGGCGGAAACCTTGGAGAATGCCGTGCAAATGGCGGCGCGGGATGCAACGGCAGATTCTGTTGTGTTGCTCTCTCCGGCTTGCGCGTCATTCGATCAATATAAAAATTTTGAAGTGCGCGGTGATGCTTTTGTTTCGTTCGTCGCGCAATTGCCGGGTGCTGTAATGGCTAGTGAAGGACAATCATAATGTTGATTTCTCGCAGTGATCGTGGGGCCTTGGCGCGTTGGTGGTTTACGGTGGACCGTGCATTACTATCATCCGTTCTGTTGTTGATGGCCATTGGTGTTCTTATCAGTATGGCGGCCAGCCCGCCTGTGGCTGAGCGCATTGGGCTTGATTCTTTTCACTTTTTTAAGAGCCAACTTTTTTATCTTTTCTTTGCAGTGATAGGACTGGTTACGGTTTCATTTTTTGATGTGATCTGGGTGCGGCGCACGGCGTTTTTGGCTTTTGCGGGTTCAATGCTTTTAATGCTGGCGGCTTTGAAATTTGGCCCCGAAATTAAGGGCGCGCATCGCTGGATCAATATTGGCCCTATCGGCATTCAACCGTCAGAATTTGCCAAGCCAAGCTTTGTGGTGGTTGCGGCGTGGTTTCTGGCTGATCATAGCAGAAGGCCCGATATGCCCGGGCAATATATTGCTTATGCCTGTGCCGTGGGCTTTCTGTGTCTTTTGGTTCTTGAGCCTGATTTCGGCCAGACGGCATTGGTGACAATGACCTTCGGTTGTATGCTTTTGGTGTTTGGCATTTCATGGATATATGTGTTGGGGTTGGCTGGCATTACTGTAGCGGCCATGGGTGTTGTGTATAGTTTGGTGCCGCATGTGGCCTCACGCATTGATCGGTTTTTAAATCCTGACAAGGGCGATACGTTTCAAGTGGACACTGCCGTCGAAGCTTTCAACAATGGTGGCTTGCTGGGGGCAGGGCCTGGTGCTGGTGTTGCTAAATTACGGCTGCCAGATTCTCACACTGACTTTGCCTTTGCCGTTGTGGGAGAAGAATTTGGTTTGATTGTTTGCTTGGCTTTGATGGCATTATTTTTCGTGGTGATCATGCGCGTTCTCAAACGTGCGGGCCATGAGAAGGATGCATTTTCGGCTTTGGCAATGACAGGTCTGGTGACCATGTTTGGCCTGCAAGCTTGCATCAACATGGGTGTTAACGTGGCGCTGCTGCCAGCTAAGGGTATGACGCTGCCATTTATTTCTTATGGCGGGTCTTCACTTTTGGGCACAGCTTTAGCCATGGGTTTTGTGCTGGCACTGGCGCGGCGAACGCCATGACCACTGTTGCTGCAAAATCACTCATCATGCTGGCAGCGGGAGGAACAGGCGGGCATTTATTTCCAGCCCAAGCACTTGCGGAAGTGTTAATTGCGCGTGGCCACCGCATTCATTTGATGACGGATGAGCGCGTTCAAGATTACGGGAAATCATTTCCGGCTGAACAAACGCATATTGTAGAATCCGCTAGCCCATCACCAAAGCGGCCTTCAAGCTTGCTTAAATTATTTCGCGGTTATCGTAATGCTAGAGCTATCATGAAGCGCGAAAAGCCGGCGGCAGTTATTGGCTTTGGCGGCTATCCTTCTTTCCCGCCAATTTATGCTGCGGCATCACTGCGCATTCCAACTGTGGTGCATGAGGCCAACTCGGTTTTAGGCAGGGCCAATAAAATGTTGGCGAAAAAAGTGGATGCGGTTGCGGGGTCATTCTCCAACACTATTGGCCTGCCGGCAAATGTGAAATTTGAAGTCACCGGCAATCCGGTGCGGGCTGTGGTGTTGGCACAAAGTGCTGCCCCCTATTTGAAAATCAAAGGACAAATAGATCTTTTGGTGTTTGGCGGCAGTCAAGGTGCAAGAGCCTTCTCTGATTTAATGCCGCTGGTCTTTGCCCAAATGCCAGTTGCATTGCGTAATAGAATTTTTCTAACTCAGCAGTGTCGCGCTGAGGATATTGAGCGGGTGCGGGCTGAGTATATGGACCTTGGCATGGCCTGTGATTTGAAAGCTTTTTTTATCGATATGCCAAAGCGTATTGCGAACTCACATTTGGTCATTGCCCGCTCTGGCGCATCGACCATTGCGGAACTTGGCGTAATCGGCAGGCCTGCCATATTGGTGCCGCTGCCCCATGCGCTTGACAATGATCAGTTGCGCAATGCTGAAAGTTTTGCCGCCGCTGGTGCTGGCTGGTTGTGCCCGCAGGCCACCATTGACCCACAGGTTTTTGCCACATTTTTGATGCGTTTGCTGCGTGATGGGGCAGGACTTAAAAGAGCCGCAGAATCAGCTTTAAACCATGGCAAGCCAGATGCGGCGGAGCGTTTGGCTGACCTTGTAGAAAAAACTATCAATACGGAGAGACTATGAAACTTCCACGCGACGTTGGCCCCATTCACTTCATCGGCATCGGTGGCATTGGCATGAGCGGCATTGCCGAAGTTATGGCTACGCTAAATTATAAAGTTCAAGGCTCTGATATTTCCGACAATTATAATGTGGCGCGCTTGCGTAAACATGGCATTGATGTTGCAATTGGTCATGCCGCTAAAAATATTGGCGAGGCGCAAGTGGTAGTGGTTTCATCTGCGGTGAAAGCCGACAATCCTGAATTGGTGGAGGCGCGGGCGCGCTATTTGCCAGTGGTTCGCCGTGCGGAAATGCTGGCGGAACTGATGCGCTTTAAATCTTGCATCGCGGTTGGTGGCACGCATGGCAAGACCACCACAACTTCAATTGTTGCAGCGCTTCTCGATGCGGGCAATCTTGATCCCACAGTGATCAATGGTGGCATTATTAATGCATATGGTACCAATGCGCGGTTGGGCCAGGGCGAGTGGATGGTGGTTGAATCAGACGAGTCTGATGGCACCTTCGTGAAGCTTCCGGCTGATGTGGTGATAGTCACTAACATTGATCCCGAACATCTTGATCATTACGGCACCTTTGACAAAGCCAAGGACGCGTTTTTGGCCTTTGTTGAAAATATTCCGTTTTATGGTTTTGCGGTGATGTGCATTGATCACCCTGTGGTGCAAGAACTCATCGGTAAGATTCAAGATCGCCGTGTCATCACTTATGGCCGCAGCCCGCAGGCGGATTTTCGTTTGCTCGATGCAGCTTACCGTGATGGTGCTATGCGCTTTTCAGTGCGCGTCACGCACCGCCTTACAGGTAAGACCCATGATATAACTGATCTGGCTCTGAATATGCCTGGCGAACATAATGCGCTGAATTCCACGGCGGCTTTGGCGGTGGCGCGCGAGCTTGGTATGCGGGATGAATCTATCCGCCAAGGCTTAGCAAATTTTGAAGGTGTCAAGCGGCGCTTTACACGCACTGGCGAGCATGATGGTGTGACCGTCTATGATGATTACGGCCACCATCCAGTTGAAATTGCAGCGGTGTTGAAGGCTGCCCAAGGGGTGACCAAAGGCAAAGTGGTTGCTGTGATGCAGCCGCATCGCTTCACGCGGTTGCAAAGCTTGTTCAGCGATTTCTCATCCTGTTTCAACGATGCTGATACGGTGATCTTAACACCAGTTTATCCTGCGGGTGAAACGCCAATCGAAGGGGCCACCCACACGCATTTGGCGGAGGCCATGCATGGGCGTGGGCACCGTTCAGTTTATAAAATTGATACGCCAGAACAATTGGCACCTATGGTGAAAGGTTTGGTTGCGCCTGGTGATATTGTGGTGTGTTTGGGTGCAGGCACCATTAGCCAATGGGCTTACGCCTTGCCTGATCAACTTGCGGCCATTGATAAAGCGAGAAGCTAATGACGCGAATTGACGGTGAAGCGCTTCTCAAAAAATTGCCTGAGGTGCGTGGGCGTTTGCTGCCCAACGCGGCACTTGCGGATTTAACATGGTTTAAAACCGGTGGCCCAGCCGAAGTTCTATTCATGCCTGCGGATGAGGCGGATCTTGCAGTCTTTATGAAAGGCACGCCGAAAGACATTCCAGTCACCGTGATCGGTGTTGGCTCAAATCTTTTGGTGCGTGACGGCGGTGTGCCGGGTGTGGTGATCCGCATGGGGCGCGGGTTTAATGACATTAAACTGGCCGGACCATATCAAATCCGCGCCGGAACTGCCGCGTTGGATATGCGCGTGGCGCAGTTTGCGCAAGCGCATAGTATTGATTTGTTAACCTTTCTTATAGGTATTCCGGGCACCATAGGGGGCGCGCTGCGCATGAATGGCGGAGCGCATGGGGGCGAGACGACGGACGTGCTGGTGGAAGCGCGTGCTGTGGACCGCGAAGGAAATATCAAAGTGCTTCAGCACGCCGACATGAAATACACCTATCGCCATTGCGGCGCTTCTGATGATTTGATTTTCACGGAAGCCCTGTTTCAGGGCAAAGCGGGTGATGCTGCGGCGATCAAGACGCAGATGGATTCTCATGTTGAACATCGTGTGAATGCGCAGCCGATTAAAAGCCGCACAGGTGGTTCCACGTTTAAAAATCCTTCGGGTGAAAAATCTTGGCAGCTTATTGATAAGGCTGGCATGCGCGGCTTCAATGTGGGGCCTGCTAAAGTTTCCGAAATGCACTGTAATTTTTTGATCAATGAAGGTGGTGCCACGGCTGCGCAAATTGAAGAGCTTGGTGAAACAGTGCGGGCGCGGGTGAAAGCCAATTCTGGTATTGAACTCGATTGGGAAATCAAGCGCATTGGCATTGCTCTGGAGGCTGCAAATTGAGTTCGGAAAAACTAAGGCCAGACGAAACCACTGTCGCCGTTTTGATGGGTGGCTGGTCGGCGGAGCGTCCCGTGTCGCTGGCTTCGGGAGAGGCGTGTTATGGTGCCCTGCGGCGTGCTGGTTTTAATGCCATCATGGTTGATGTGAAGCGCGAGACCATCCATTCGGTTTTGCTGGATATGATGCCTAACGTAATTTTCAATGCTCTGCATGGAAAATGGGGTGAAGATGGCACGTCATCGGCGTTGTTTGAAACGATTGGCATTCCTTACACGCATTCTGGTGTGATGGCTTCTTCGATTGCGATGAACAAAGAAATTTCCAAAATCATATTCAAAGATGCTGGCATTCCGGTGGCCGAAAGCAAACTGGTTGATATTGAAATAGCCGCAACTTCGCACCCCATGGCACTGCCATATGTGATTAAACCAGTTGCCGAAGGTTCAAGCTTTGGGGTTCACATTGTTGACCGCACCAGCAATGGTCCGGTTGCTTCACTGTTGGAAGAGCGCGCGATATTTGGTGACAAGGTTATGGTGGAACGCTTTATCCCTGGCAAAGAACTCACCTGCGCTGTGATGGGTGATGTGGCTTTGGGCGTTATTGATATTGTGCCCAACACTGGTTTTTATGACTATCAAGCCAAATATGCGCAAGGCGGTTCACTGCATATTTTGCCCGCCGAAATTCCCAATGATATTTATCGCAAGTGCCAACGCTTTTCATTAATGGCCCATCAAGCTTTGGGCTGCCGTGGCATAACGCGCTGCGATTTTCGCTATGATGATACGCCTGCGGAAAAGGGCGAACTCATCTTGCTTGAAATCAACACCCAGCCCGGCATGACAGGCACATCGCTGGTGCCGGAAATGGCCAAGCACGCGGGCCATAGCTTTGAAGATTTGGTGACCTGGATGGTCAATGATGCGTCGTTAAACAGATGATCTCGCTTCGCGATATTTTCCGTAAGCTGCAATCGTGCAAGACGCGAATTTTGGTGCGCAGTTCGGCCGTGGCATTTTTGGGTGCAACGATTGCACATAGTTTAACATTAAGTGGGCAGCTTGATTATGAGGGCAGTCCATGGACACGCATTCCCGATAAGTTTGCAAGTTTAGTGGGCCTTGCTGCCGATGATATTCGTATCAGCGGCCTTGCCCACCATGATCCTGAATTGCTGATGCGGGCGTTAGATGTGAAGCCTGGTGGTAGTCTGCTTGGGTTTGATGCGGGCCAAGCGCGGCGCATGTTGGAAGGTATGGACTGGGTGGCTTCAGCTTCCGTGCAGCGCAAATTCCCAAATATGTTGGAAATCTCAGTTGTTGAGCGCGAAGCTATTGCTATTTGGCAACGCGATGGCGCTTACTATTTGATTGATCATTCCGGCGTTGCCATGGGCGACTTGGAGTTTCTGGGCAAAGCGAAGTTTTTATTGGTGACAGGTGAGGGTGCAAATCTTGGTGCCGCTGAACTTATTAACCATATGGAAGTCACTCCTGAGTTAAGGAAGAAAGTAAGGGCTGCTGCCATGGTGGGTAAGCGGCGCTGGACTCTTTATCTCGACAACGGAGTCAAGATTGCTCTGCCTGAAACTGGTGTGCCGGAAGCATTGGCCAAAGTGAGCGCTCTTGAAGCCAGCCAAAATATTCTTGAGAAAGGGATAACTGAGCTGGATATGCGCATTGCGGGGCAGGCCACTGTTTCAATTGCGGAAGTTGCAGAGACGGAAGAGCTAGTTGTGACTGGAAGTTTGGAGAAGTTGATTTCCAAGACTCCATAATGTGTGTGTAGAGTGGGCGTGTAGAATGACGATAGTACAGATGCAGCAGCGTGGCGGAAACCGGAACGGAGCCGGCTCAAAAAATCCAATAGTTGCCGCACTTGATATTGGCTCCACAAAAATTTGTTGTATGATTGCCGAAGTGGGCCAGCGCCTTGGCAAAGAACGGAGCGACCCTCGTTCTGGGTTAAAGGTAATCGGCTTTGGTCAAACCTTGTCGCGTGGTGTGCGGGCTGGTTCAATTATTGATGTTAACGAAGCAGAATGTTCCATCAGGCTTGCCGTGGATGCCGCAGAGCGCATGGCTGGGGTTTCCATCTCTGATGTTTATGTAGCAATTTCTGGTGGCCGCCCACAGTCGCGCTGCGTCAATGGCCTTGTGCGCACGCAGAATGGTGTTGTGAATCGTCGCGATCTTGATCAATCGGTCACAACTGCCTTGGCGCAGGTGAATGTTGGCAAGCGCAAGCTTTTGCATGTGACACCGATTAACCATAGCCTTGATGGTGTGAGCAACGTTTCAACCCCGATTGGCATGCATGGTGATGTGCTGGGCACTGATCTGAGTGTGACCAGTGTCGAACCTGCTTATCTCAACAATGTTACTCTCGCAGTTGGACGAGCCCATTTGCGCGCCGCTGGATTTGTAATAGCGCCTTATGCGGCGGCTAAGGCAGCTCTGACTGCTGATGAACTGGCGCTGGGCACATTTGTGATTGATCTCGGTGGGGCTCTCACCTGTGTTGGATTTTTCAACAATGGCCAACTGGTGCATGCTGATAGTTTGCCTTTGGGAGCCATGCATGTGACCCATGATATTGCTCAAGGCCTTTCCACCACCATTGCCCATGCTGAACGCATGAAAACCTTGTGGGGCAGTGTTTTGCCAGATGGCCACGGTGACCGCGAAATGCTGGCCGTTCCAGCCTTGGGTGAGCGCGGAGTTGATACGGTTCATAAAGTACCAAAATCTTATCTTACCAATATCTTACGGCCACGAGTTGAAGAAATCTTTGAACTTGTCTCAGCGCGTATTTCTGAAATGGCATTTGCCGCTCCTGGGGCTGGCCGTGTGGTTTTGACGGGTGGCGGCAGCCAGCTTACGGGTATCCGTGAATTGGCCAGCGCTGTGCTGCAACGGCAAGTTCGATTGGGTGGACCTACTGGTTTTGCCCAATCTTCCGATCAAGTTAAACAAGCGCAATTTTCGGTGGCTGCTGGTACATTATGTTATGCCGCTCGTCCCGATTTGCAGCATGGAGTTTCGGAAGAAGTTGAGAAGTTTTACCAGCATTCTCAGATGGGTTATTTGCGCAAAGTTGGTCAGTGGTTGGCAGACGCACTCTAGTTTTGAGTGCCTTTCTAACAAATTACACTTTATGGTTGTAGATTATTAAGGGCTCGCACTGTTCTGACTCAAAATGAATCACATTTGAAGCAAGGTTTTCGCACTTGGTTAGCGTTTGTTAACCAATTCTTATCTTTTGAGTAACATTGATAGGTTTGCGTAAACGTTTCCGAAAGTGCCCAACATGACAATCAAGCTCACTGTGCCAAACCTCTCAGAACTCAAACCACGAATCACTGTTTTTGGTGTGGGTGGGGCGGGTGGCAATGCCGTTAACAACATGATCGAGAGCCGTCTCGATGGTGTTGAGTTTGTTGTTGCCAACACTGACGCGCAAGCCTTGCTGCAAAACGCAGCCCAGCGCCGCGTGCAAATGGGTACAGCGCTTACCCAAGGGTTGGGCGCAGGCTCACAGCCGCAAATTGGCGCTGCTGCTGCTGAAGAAGCGTTGCAAGAAATTGTTGATCATCTCGCGGGTTCGCACATGGCCTTCATTACCGCTGGCATGGGTGGCGGCACCGGCACGGGTGCTGCTCCCGTAATTGCGCGCGCTGCTAAGGAGATGGGCATTCTCACTGTTGGTGTTGTTACCAAGCCATTCCATTTTGAGGGCGCACGCCGCCAAGCCACGGCTGAACGCGGCATTGAAGAATTGGCGCGCTATGTTGACACACTGATTGTTATTCCGAACCAAAATCTGTTCCGCGTGGCCAATGAAAAAACCACGTTCGCTGCCGCCTTCGCCATGGCTGATCAAGTGCTTTATTCGGGCGTTGCTTCGATCACCGAATTGATGACCAAAGAAGGTTTGATCAACTTAGATTTTGCTGACGTTCGCGCCATTATGAGCGAAATGGGCAAAGCCATGATGGGCACTGGTGAAGCATCGGGTGAACGCCGCGCCATTGAAGCTGCCGAAGCTGCAATCAACAATCCATTGCTTGATGATGTGTCGATGCGCGGAGCGCGTGGACTTCTGATCTCGATTTGCGGTGGGCCTGATTTGACACTCTATGAAGTGGATGAAGCCGCAACGCGCATTCGTGAAGAAGTGGACCCTGAAGCTAATATAATTTTGGGTGCCACATTTGATGATGCACTTGAAGGCACCATGCGGGTTTCCGTTGTTGCCACGGGCCTAGCTGTTGAAGCGCGTGCGCAAAATGATGATGCGGAAGACACAAACGCCGAAGCTTCAATGGCATATAACCCAGCACCGGCTTCAGTTAAAATTGTGAAGCCAGCCCCAATGGTTGCGCGCATTCCCACACCAACCCCTGCACCGACAATTGAAACCGAAGTAGCCACCGAAGAATATACGCAGGAAGAGGTTGCCATGGCACCTCAGCAAAATCGCATTCCATCGATCGATAAGTTTCCAATGATTGCGCAGCGCCAAGTTGCAGCTCAACAAGGTCGCATTGAAAGCATTGCTGAACATGCCAACAAGCGCAAGAAAGGCATTTTTGAACGTTTGGCTGATGTGGGCCTTGGCCGCCGTGAAGAACAACAAGCTACGCAAAGATCAACACAGACTCGCCGTGCCGAACCTGCGATGCAGCCCCAAACGCAGCGCCGCATGCCAGCACCTGAACCTATTATTGCCGAAGAAAGCAGCTATGATGATGACCAATTGGCCATTCCGGCTTTCTTACGCCGCCAAGCAAATTAGCCTGCAATTGAGTTGGTGAGTTATAGAGCGAGCCCGGCGGTCACACTTCCGCCGGGTTTCGTGCTTCTAAAGAACGTTTCTAAGGTAGCAAATTTTACTCGCTGGCTTATAGCAGATTGAAAGTGTTGATTAATTATGGGGCACCGCGTGAGAGCACGGCAAATGTTGCGACAGATTCGAGCAGGGGTCTTATTGGCAGTTGTTGCTTTTGCCGCTCTGGGTAGTTCGCCTAGTTTTGCTGGAAATTGGTTTGGTAACCTTTTTGGTGGAAAATCTTCAAAGCCTGCACTTTCTCCAGATCTTAATCAATCCGACGAACAAGCCGTTGCTGGACTTTATAATGATGGGCTGGCTTCACTAAAGGCAGGATCCTACAAAGCTGCCGGAAAGAAGTTTGCCGAAGTTGAACGTTTGCACCCCTATTCGAAATGGGCCACCAAAGCATTGTTGATGCAGGGCTTTGCATTCTACCAATCAAATAAATATGGCGATGCCATCAATGCTTGCCAGCGCTTTATCACTTTGCATCCAGGCCATGTTGATGCGCCTTATGCTTATTATATTGTGGCCCTTTCGCAATATGAGCAGATTGCCGATGTGTCGCGTGATCAATCACAAACACAGCGCGCGCTGGAAGCCTTAGATGAAGTATCGCGGCGCTTTCCTGATTCTAAATATGCAGGTGATGCGCAAAAACGGGCTTTGCTGGCGCGAGACCATTTAGCGGGTAAGGAAATGGAAGTGGGCCGTTATTACTTGAAGCATGGTTCCTATCTTGCTGGCATTAACCGCTTTAAAAATGTTGTGACGAATTATCAAACATCATCGCAAACGCCAGAAGCGCTTTTCCGTCTGGCCGAAGGTTACATGGCATTGGGCGTTAATTCTGAAGCGCAAACGGCTGCCGCCGTTCTGGGCCATAATTTCCCACACAGCCAATGGTATAAGGATGCTTATAATTTGGTGTCGTCAGATGGGCAGGCTCCAACTGAAAATCAGTCGTCCTGGATCAGCAAACTTTTCAACCGATTCTAATTTTTGTTTATTTTTTGTTCTCCCCCTCGTAACAGGGCAAAAACCTTTGCTATAGTGAGTCTATGCTCACTGCTCTTTCCATTCGCGATATTGTTCTGATTGAAAAACTTGATCTTGTGCTCGATAATGGTTTGACCATTTTGACGGGCGAAACGGGAGCGGGAAAATCGATTTTACTTGATTCCTTGGGGCTTGCTTTAGGTGCGCGGGGCGATTCCTCCTTGGTGCGCAGTGGGCAAGCCAAGGGCAGTGTTACGGCCGCTTTCAGCCTTCCAGCGGGCCATATTGCCTATGCTTTGTTGGAAGAACAGGGTGTTGAAGCTGAGGGCGAGATCGTTATTCGTCGCATTCAAAATGCAGATGGGCCGAGCCGAGCGACCATAAATGAGCAGCCTGTGAGCTTGAATTTATTACGTCAAATCAGTTCTTTATTGGTAGAACTTCATGGCCAACATGCGGATCGAGCCTTGGTCGATGTGGGCGCTCATCGGCGTTTATTGGATGCTTTTGGTGGGCTGGAGGCTCAGGTTGAAAAGCTGGGTTCGCTTTGGCTGGCCATGACGGCAGCAAAGGATGCGCTGGATGAACATAAGGCTCTGATGGCGCGGGCCGAGGCGGAGCGTGACTATTTGGAACATGCCGCAGCCGAACTTTCTGAACTGGGGCCAGAGCCAGATGAAGAACAACACCTTGCTGAAAAGCGGCAGCTGATGATGCAGTCTGAGCAATATGTGTCTGCTTTGGATGATGCCGAAAATGCGCTGGCGGGCGATAGTTCTGGCGAGGCGCGGCTGCATGCGGCGCTGCGTAAATTGGAACGGCGCAAGGAAGGGGCAGGTGGCAGGCTTGACCAAGTGTGTGTAGCCTTGGACCGCGTGATCTTAGAATTCACCGAAGCGCAGCGCGCAATGTTTGAAGCGCGCCGGGCCTTTGCTTTTGACCCCAAGGATTTGGAAAAATCGGAAGAGCGCTTGTTTGCTTTGCGGGCGGCAGCGCGCAAATTTAAATGCACGGTGGATCAACTGGCAGGGGTTCGCTTGAAGTTCGAGACTGACTTGCAGGCGCTGAGTGATGGTGGGGCCAAGCTTAAAAGTTTGGAAGTAGCTTACGCTGAAACCAAAGCTATCTATGAAAAAGCAGCCGACACATTATCGGCAGCGCGGCGCAAAACTGCCAAGAGCTTGGACAAGGCTGTGGCCGCCGAACTTCCTGCTTTGAAATTGGAACGTGCGCGCTTTGAAACGGATGTGCAGGTGGATGCGGCAAAGCCCAATTCATTCGGCATTGACCGCGTGGAATTTGTGGTGGCGGCCAACCCGGGAACGCCGCTTCAGCCTTTGATGAAAGTGGCTTCAGGGGGTGAATTGGCGCGGTTTATGCTGGCGCTGAAAGTTATTTTGGCGGCCAAGGGTTCTGCGCCAGTGTTGATTTTCGATGAAATTGATACCGGTGTAGGTGGTGCGGTGGCTGATGCCATTGGCAATCGCTTGCGGCGCTTGGCTGATGGATTGCAGGTGATTGCCGTTACCCATTCACCGCAAGTTGCAGCGCGTGCTGGCCAGCATCTGTTAATTTCAAAAATGGAAGATGTGAAAGGCAAGCGCATGGTCACACGCGTGCAGCCGCTATCATCGCCGAGCCGCCGCGAAGAAATTGCGCGCATGTTGTCAGGCGCGTCGGTGACTGATGCGGCCCGCGCGCAGGCTGATGAACTTTTGGCAGGGCGAGGATGAGCCGCAAAGACGCTGCTGCCGAACACGCCAAGCTGGCTGAAGAGTTGGCAGCCCATGACCGCGCTTATTATCAAGATGACGCCCCCGCGATTTCGGATGCAGATTATGACAAGCTGCGGTTGCGCTTGTTGGAATTGGAATCGCATTATCCAATATTGGCCAAGGCCAATTCACTATCAAAAAAGGTGGGGGCAGCGCCGCTCGAAAAATTTGGCAAGGTGGCCCACGCCGTTCCCATGCTGTCGCTGGCCAATGCTTTTGCTGGCGAAGATGTGCATGAGTTTTTAGCCCGTGTGCGGCGGTTTTTAAATTTGGCCGATGATGTTTCGGTTGCGGTTACGGCGGAACCAAAGATTGACGGGCTTTCGCTTTCGCTGCGTTATGAAAATCGCCAGCTGGTGCAAGCGGCCACGCGCGGTGATGGTGCTGAGGGCGAGAATGTTACTGCCAATGTGTTTTATGTGAAGGATATTCCGCAAACATTGGCTTCATCGGCACCAGATTTGATTGAGGTGCGTGGCGAAATTTATATGTCTTCCAATGACTTCGCAGCACTCAATGAGAAACAGATTCAACTGGGTGAAAAGACCTTTGCCAATCCACGCAATGCGGCAGCAGGCTCGCTGCGCCAGCTCGATGCTTCAGTTACAGCATCACGTCCTCTCAAGTTTTTTGCATATGCATGGGGTGAGGCTCTGGAACTTCCGGCTCACACGCAATATGATGTGGTGCAGGCGTTTAAATCTTGGGGCCTGCCGGTTAATCCGCTGAAGGTGCTGTGCCACTCAGCCGAGGAGTTGCTGGCGCATTATGCCCGCATTGAAGCGCAGCGTGCCACACTCGGCTATGATATTGATGGTGTGGTTTACAAAGTTAATGATCTGGCTTTGCAGGCCCGTCTTGGTTTTGTGTCGCGTTCTCCACGTTGGGCTATTGCCCATAAATTTTCAGCCGAGCAAGCGACCACGATTTTGGAAGCGATTGATATTCAAGTGGGGCGCACCGGGGCGCTTACTCCTGTGGCGCGGCTCAAACCTGTAACTGTGGGTGGCGTGGTTGTGTCTAACGCCACGTTGCACAATGAGGATGAGATTGCGCGCAAAGATGTGCGCATTGGCGACACGGTTATTTTGCAGCGGGCGGGTGATGTGATCCCGCAGATTGTGGGCGTGGCGCAGCGCGGGCCTGACACGGTGCCTTATGAGTTCCCGAAAATGTGCCCTGCCTGTGGCAGCCACGCGGAACGTGAGGAAAAGGCTTCGGGCAAATCGGATGCGGTGCGGCGTTGCACGGGTGGGCTTATTTGTCCGGCACAGCGCGTGGAACGGCTGAAACATTTTGCTTCGCGCAATGCTTATGACATTGAAGGCTTGGGCGATAAAATTATTGAAGAGTTTTATACCGATGGGCTGATCATGTCGCCGCAAGATATTTTCACGTTAGAGGCGCGTGATGGGCGTTCGGTTAAAAAACTAAAAACTCGTGAAGGCTGGGGTGAGTCAAGCGTTGCCAATCTATTTGCGGCTATTTCTGCACGGCGCAAAATTGCTTTGGATCGGTTTATCTTCGCCCTCGGCATTCGCCATGTGGGTGAAACTACAGCGCGGATTTTGGCGCGCAGTTATGGTTTGGCAACAACTTTGCGAGAGCAAATGAAACTCGCTGCCGCCTCTAAAGAAAACGATGCCCGAGCCGAACTCACCGCAATTGATGGCATCGGTTCTGTAGTGGCGGAAGCGCTCATTCAGTTTTTTGATGAGCCGCATAACATTGAAATATTTGATGCGCTGCTGAAGGAAGTGGAGCCGCAGATGCTGGCCGCCGTTGCAGCAAGTTCACCAGTGTCAGGCAAAACTATAGTGTTCACGGGCGCATTAGAACGCATGACCCGCGAGGAAGCCAAAGCCATGGCAGAGCGTTTGGGGGCGAAAGTGGCAGGCTCGGTTTCTAAAAAAACCGATTTGCTAGTAGCAGGGCCAGGGGCTGGTTCTAAACTTAAAGACGCAGAAAAATTTGGGGTTGAGGTTATTGACGAAGCAGCATGGTTTGTGCGCATTGGTGCGCAATGAGGTTTAGATTTTCTCACTTTAAAGCTGGCTTACTTGATACATCACCCATGATGATAGCCTTTGTGCCCATCTCCATGTTATGGGGCGCGCTGGCTGCCGCCAAAGGATTTTCACCACTTGAAGCGATGCTGATGAGTGCGATTGTTTATGCAGGTGCGTCGCAATTTGTAGCATTGGAAATGTGGATGGAGCCTTTGCCTCTGGTGTTGATGGTGCTTACAGTATTTATTATCAATGTGCGGCACGTTCTTTACGCTGCTTCAATCTCACGCCAGATGGGTGGCATTGACCGCAAGCTGCATCCGTTTCTCATGTATTGGCTCACGGATGAAGCTTGGGCCTTGCTCGAACGTAAAGCGCTGACACAACCTCTTACCTTGGGATATTATGTGGGCATTGCGATTCCCTTATGGCCAACTTGGTTTTTGTCCTCGGCCCTCGGTGCGTATATCGGGCGCAAACTTCCTGACCCAGCGCAAGTGGGTTTAGATTTTGCTTTTGCAGCGATGTTTATTTCAATCTTGATTGGATTTTGGAAAGGGCCACGCACGGGTGCAGTCATTATTTCAAGTGCAGGCGTGGCTGTATTAGCGAAAACATATTTACCTGGTGCATGGTACATCATTCTTGGCGGTGTTGTTGGCGTCGCAGTCGCAGCATTGCTCTATAAGGAAGACGCAGCATGACTGTTCATTGGTCTTATTTATTGGCATTCATTTGCATGGGGCTTGCCACTTATGCATCACGCCTTTCTGGCTTGTTGTTGATGCGTGGTGTAGTTGTGCAAGGCCGCTTGAAGGCCGCATTGGACGCGGTGCCGCCCGCGGTTTTAATGGCGGTGATCACGCCAACAGTTTTTATGACAGGGCGCGCTGAAGCTCTGGCTGGAGCGGCTACAGCGATAGCCGCGTTCTTGCGATTGCCACTTTTGGTTACGATCATTGTGGGCGTTGGGTGTGTGGTGGTGTTTCGGATGGTGCTTGCTTAAAGCCCCGCACACGCTTTTTTCATCCACTCTAGCCCTTCGCCTTCCATGAAGCTGCCCACATCTTTCAACACTTGTGCGTGATAGCTATCCAACCATTGCAACTCTTCGCGGGTGAGCAATTTTGTGTCAATTAAGTTGCGATCAATTGGGGCAAAAGTGAGAGTCTCGAAACTTAACATCGGACGTTCGCCGCCTTTGATGTCTGCGGCTTCTTTCACCAGCAAAAGATTTTCTATGCGAATACCAAATTCGCCTTGCTTATAATAGCCTGGCTCATTGGAGAGGATCATGCCTGCTTGCAAAGCGATGTAATTATTTTTGCTGATGCGGGTTGGGCCTTCATGCACTGACAAATATGAGCCCACGCCATGACCGGTGCCATGGTCAAAATCTAGTCCGGCTTTCCATAGGCTTGCCCGCGCCAACACATCAATGTTTGCGCCATTGGTGCCTTTGGGGAAGGCGATGGCGGAAATGCCGATCATGCCTTTGAGCACGCGCGTGAAACGATCGCGCATTTTATCTGTTGGTTGGCCGATGATAACGGTGCGCGTCACGTCGGTGGTGCCATCTTGATATTGGCCACCAGAGTCAATCAGGTAAATTTCATTGTTGTTGATATTGCGGCAGTTTTCTGGATCGACATGATAATGCGGAATCGCAGCGTTGGGGCCGCTCGCTGAAATGGTGCGGAACGAGAGGTCCATCAACACACCAGTGTCTTGGCGGAAGGTAGTTAGTTTTTCGGCTGCGTCATGCTCGGTCAACTTGCCCTTGGGTGCTTCGATTGAAAGCCAATGCAGGAAGCGCGAGAGGGCTACACCATCACGACGTTGAGCTGATCTTGCGCCTTCTTGTTCAGTTTTGTTTTTGCGCGCCTTAGGCATGGTGCAGGGGTCAATGCCTTCTTTGATTACAGCACCAGATGCCGCCAACACACTGCGAATTTTTTCTGGCGCTGAACCAGCATCAATCAACACTGTCGATTTTTTAGCACCTAGTTTTTTAAGCGAGTCCGCCAATTCATCGGGCTTGCGAACCGTTACAGTTGATTTGAGATGGGCACGAACATCTTCGGGCAGGCGCTTGGCATCTACAAAAATCTCGGCCTTGCCCTTGGCATGGATGATGGCATAGGCCAACACCACAGGTGTGTAGGGCACATCGGACCCACGCAGGTTCAACACCCAAGACACGGAGGATGGTTCGGCCAACACTGCGGCATCGGCTTTTGCTGATGCAAGCTCTGCCGCCATATCTTTCAATTTGTCGTCAACACTGCGGCCTGCGAATTGCTGCGGCTGCACTGACAAAGGATTTTGCGGGCGGGCGGGTTGGGCTTCCCAGATTTGGTCAATTAGATTTTTAGCAACCGGCACAAGCTTAGCCCCCACCTTGGCGCAGGCGGTAGCAAAGCGCTTGGCATCGCTTGCAGTGGTGAGCCATGGGTCAAAGCCCAAGCGATCATTTTTTTTGAGATTGGCTTCGATCCACTGGGCGGGTGGTTCATCAACCAAATGTTGAGGCACAAAATCTTTCACGTTCACTTGCTCACGCACTTGAATGGTGTAGCGGCCATCGACAAAAATGGCGGCCTTCTTGGCTGTCACAATCGCCATCCCCCATGAGCCGGCAAAACTTGTCAGCCATTTCAAGCGCTCGGCATAGGCCGCAACATATTCGCCCTGAAACTCATCTTGGCGCGGCACGATGAAGCCTTCGAGCTTGCTGGATTTAAGCTTGGCGCGGAGCAATTGAAGGGGAGTGGATTTTGCCATTTGGTTAGGAACTCGCATGAATGAATCAGTCGAGTTTAGACGTTTTAATCGGCAGTGGTAATTTTGCTTTCATGCTGCATTGCGCCATTTTTCTCATTCTAAATTTGCATAGATAAATGCCGATTAACCACCCATTAAGCAATTTATGGGGTGAAAATCTGTTAATTTGGTATTCATTCTTGTGACTAGATTGTGACACTGATTGTTATACAAACGCCATAATCATCATCTATTTTGCAATTTATATGGTGAATTAGAGGATTTAGCTACATTCAAAACAAGCCATGCAAAATTTGCATGATATTTATTCAAAATCTGGTCTGGTCAGGCTGTGATTGGGTGACTATCTCAAGTACGAAATGGTGCGTTGCACAAGTAATTAGACTCAAAAGACAAGCTCACCTGAGCCCAATTTGAGAGATGGAGTATAGAAAATGACAAATAAATCAAACCGTGAAACAATTCGCAATGCTGGCGTTATGGGCCGCATGAAGACATTTTTGGCCCGCAGCCGCGCAGTGCGCCAGCTGAGCCAACTTGATGACCGTATGCTCGCCGATATTGGTGTTGCTCGTGGTGACATCAGCAACCGCGTTTGGGGCAATTAACTTCTACATTGGAAATAGGCGTGAAGTTGTCCAAAAAGTCTGCAACTTTTTGGCTTCATGCTCTAAGCATCCTCCCAGCCGGGTCCCCGTGATCCGGTACTTAAGCGCCCTGCTAAATTTTTGGTGGGGCGTTTTTTTGTTTTAGGGTTCACCATAACCAGCGCAATCCAATTGCCATTGCGAATGCAACGGGCAGGCACCAGCCCGCGCGTAGTGTAGCAGGCTTTGATCCAACGCAGTTGATCGTAGGTGAGGCCGGACAAAATAAGTTTTCCGCCCGGTGCCAACATTGAGCTGAGACCTTGGGCCAGATTGGCCAAAGGTCGTGCCAAGATATTTGCGAAGATTAAATCAAAAGGTGCGGCTTGCTTGATCCCTTTGTGGTGTAATCCTGCCGCTGCGACGGCGTTGATCAGCGGAGTGACTCCGTTAAGCTTGGCGTTGCCGATTGTGACGCGCACGGCTTCGGCATCAATATCTGTGCCCAAAGCTTTTTGCTTTAGCGCTTTGGCAGCGGCGATGGCGAGAACGCCAGTGCCGCAGCCCAAGTCTAAAATGCGACCGGGGCGTTCGCGTTTTAGAATTTCATCGAGTGCTAAAAGGCAGCCCGCCGTGGTGCCGTGGTGGCCGGTGCCGAAGGCAGTTCCAGCGTCGATCTCCAGCGAAATTCCGCTGGCGCGGCGTTGATGGCGATCATGTGATCCGTGCAAAAAAAAGCGGCCCGCTGTAACTGGGGCCAAGCCTTCCAGCGAACGGCGCACCCAATCCACATCTGGCACCGGGGCGATGATTGCGTGGGGTTGGTTTAAATGGTCGCGGGCAGCGGCAGCAGTTTCCTCATCCTCAAACCACGCCACAGTTTCCCATAAGTTCAGCGGCTCGTCAGTTTCATTGATGGTGACGGCGAGAGGATCAAACTGAAAATCATTCTCGATGGTTTCGGCCATCGCGTGTGCTGCTTCGTGGCTGAGATTTGGAAAGGTGAGAGTGACGCGGGCTGCTTGCATGTGCAGCGTATATGTTTTGAAGGCGCTTACGTCAAAGGCAGAATTGTAATCTCAACGCGGCGGTTCATGGCTTTGCCGGATGGTGATGCGTTAGAAGCAATCGGGTCACGCTCACCATGGCCTTCAACTGAGAAGCGGTTGGGGTCTAGCTGTTGCGAAGCAAGGAATTGTGCCACTGATGCTGCACGGCGGCGCGAAAGATCGTAGTTCGATTCATCATCGCCAACTGAGTCAGTGTGGCCCACCACATCGATCACAGTTTGCTTATATTCTTTGAACACTTCGGCCACTGAACTCAGCGTGCCGAAAAACTGCGGCTTTAATTCGGAGCGGTTGGAATCAAATGTGATGTTGGATGGCATGTTGAGCACGATGCTATCGCCCACGCGGGTTACGGACACGCCTGTATCTGCCAGCCGTTCGCGCAGTTTTGATTCTTGATGGTCCATATAATTGCCAACACCGCCGCCAGCCAAAGCGCCAATGCCAGCGCCAATTAGCGCTGCTTTGCGCGCCGAGAAACTGGTGGTGGCCCCAATCAACGCACCCACGCCTGCGCCAATAGCAGCACCCGTGCCAATGCCCGCAGCAGTTTTGGAAAGCTGCTCCTCACCCGTGAATGGGTTGGTGGTGCAAGCGCTGAGCAAAAGGCTCGCTGCTGTAGCGATGATGATGGCGTGTTTCATTGTGGTCCCCTCGGATGGGATGCGGTTTGAAGTGCAGATGTGGCGGAATTTGGGTTAAGGGTGGGAGAGAATGGGGCGGGGGTGGGTTGTGGAAATTGGGGGAGGTGGCATATTGCGCGCATAGTGAGGGTTGATGTGATGGCAAAGTCTGACCAGTGGCAGCAAGACGAACGTGATATCTGGTATTCTCAGCAAACGTTAGATTTGAAGCTTGTTATTCTTGCACGGGGAATTCTTAGAGCGAGCCCGGCAATCGCTGTATCAATTGACGGTGCAGTGGCGTTAGGACTTACAAAAATTGATTTGGAATTCAAACGTTACATTTTTCTATATTTTCGTTCTCTTATTTTGATTCATTCAAATACTGCCATCAGTGAAAGCTTTGCAAGAATGTTGCTTGAGGAAATTCATGAGGTAACGACACTTTTTAACACGAGGCTTACTTTGTCGTCTTTTGGAGCATCTGTTGAAACTAGGACTCCGATTACTCGAATGCTCGTTGTGTTCAATTCTATGAGTAATTATTTTAAACTCAAATTCTTGCGATCAGAAATTCCTCAATTGAGCATAGTAGGTATTGAGATGCCGCTCTCAGCCTATAATGGGCAATTGCATGTAGATCACGACAGAGACCCAGTTCTTGGCTTATCAGCTGATATTGCTTTTTTGGTCGAGCAAAAGCAAAATTGGTATAAGCTTGTGGATATTCCCCTTTGGCCAAAGGAAACGCCGCGGTCCATTTTGCAATATTGGACTGTTAAGTCGATGCAGTTAGAGAGATTTGGTCAAGGTTGGGAAGTTTGGATAGACTGGATAGACGCAATTTTAGAAGGAAATCCACTTTTTGGACTTCCTACCAGTATATCCAAAAATCTTGAGGCTAGGATAGCAGTTGGAGACAATCGGCCAGACTTTTGGAATCGCGCCCCTGGCATTATCAATGCCGAAATAGCTTCATGGGTGGAAGAAGTGCGGCGGCAAATCATTCACCCTTCCGATGAAAGTTCAATCTTAAAAATTGAAGGATCGAATCAACCGAGTGCTGGAACTGCATTCACTTCCGCTGGATTTGGTGGAGTTGAAGCCAAAGGTGAAGTAGGGGGCCTGTCATTCGAATCTCAGTCATTTCCGATCAAGCTTCAGATTGAACAGCAAGAGAAAGAAGTAAGAGCACAAGAAATTGGAAATGCTCGGCTGATGCCAAATGAATTTGAAGTCCCGTCCGAAACCGATCTACAGCAGCCTTATCAAGTTACTTCACGTTTTGTTACTTTGAGTAGTGGGCAAATCACCCTAGATGCCGATCCGCTCAATGCTATGGCGGGACGCAAGCGCGATGATATGCAAGAGCTGTACGAGGATGCACTTGTGAGCGTAGCTGTATTGCATGGATTAGGGAGTAACAAGCTTGGCAAATGCTCGGAACCTGTTGAGAACTTAATCAAATATATGCCTGAACAGTTTGCCGGTGTTTCGATCAATCGTTTGTGGTCTCGTGCCAACGTGCTGCGGGATATTGCGGCTCAACATGGTGACGAGCTTGGGAAACTCGCGATAGACCGTGACTTGAATTTGATTTTGGATAGCGACACTTTTGTTAAACTCGAAACTTGCGTTAGACAACTGAATGTGTTGATCGCTTTTGATGAAAGAGGCCGAGAACTTGACCGACTAAGCTTTGGCCCAGAAGTGCGCAAGCGCGATGAAGTGCAAATTGCTGCTGCCACACCAATCATCCAAAATATTTTTCATGTGGCAGATCAGGCAACTGTAAATGTTCTGCAGGGCGATCACAATTCCGTGGCGCAAGCCGGTCACAATATTCATGGTGACCAAGCGTTAGAGCGGGTCGCAGGGCAAGAGCTAAATCTTGTTGCAACAATTCTACTGGCGAGCCGCCGCATTGCTGTGCAGCTTTCTGATACGCCACTCTCGGCCGAAACAGTTACGCAAGTTGCCGTTTCAGCGGGTGGGCAGTTTGGCCCACAGATTTTGAAATTCGTTGCTGAACATCAAGACAGTTTCAGTACAATGATCCAGTATATGGGTAACGTTGTGACGATTAACGAGTTTCTGGCATTTGTCGTCATGCTGGGGAGTTATCTTGTAAGTAAGAAGACTATCAATTAACTATATTTTCCACACATTGACATGTTGTATCAATGCAGATACACAAACTTGCATGAAATCAATAACTTTCCTTGGCGATACTCTGAAGCGGCTACGGGATTTTCCGCAGTCTGCCAAACTTGACACTGGCCGGGAATTGGAGCGGGTTCAGCGTGGGGTTGATCCGGTTGATTGGAAGCCCATGCCGACTGTGGGCAAAGGGGTGCGTGAAATTCGGGTTTCTGAAAAGGAAGGCGCGTTTCGGGTTATCTATGTGGCTTCGATTGGAGATGACATTTATGTGTTGCATGCGTTTCAAAAGAAAACCCAGAAGACAGCAAAACGGGAACTTGATTTGGTAACGCTGCGTTACAAATTGATTGGAGGAATTTCAAAATGACGATACAAAAATTTGCAAGTGTTTGGGATGCTTTGGCTGATACGCCGGAGGAAGCGCATACACTGAGTTTGCGTTCGGAATTGATGACTTCAATTGAAAAGAACGTTGCCAAGTGGGGTTTAGCTCAAGGTGAAGCGGCCAAACGTCTTGGCATTACACGGCCTCGTTTGAACGACCTGCTACGCGGCAAGATTAGCAAGTTTAGTCTTGATGCTCTGGCCACACTAGCAACGCGGGCAGGGCTTCAAGTTAAGATGAATGTGCGCAAAGCATCGTTAAAGAAAGTGGCGTGATCTCACTCTGCCGCCTCGGTCTTAATATCCTCCGGCACCAAGAATCCACCTGACTGCCGCTTCCACAGGCTGGCATAGAGGCCGCCTTTTTTCGCCAGTAACTGCTTATGGCTGCCTTCTTCGACCACTTTGCCTTTGTCCATCACCACCAATCTATCCATGGCGGCGATGGTGCTTAATCTATGCGCTACGGCGATTACGGTTTTGCCTTCCATCAGCGTGTAGAGGTTTTCTTGGATGGCGGCTTCGACCTCGCTATCTAGCGCGCTGGTGGCTTCGTCCAAAATTAGGATGGGCGCGTTTTTCAGCAGCACGCGGGCAATGGCGATGCGTTGGCGTTGGCCCCCGCTGAGTTTCACGCCGCGTTCGCCCACATGGGCCTCATAAGCTTTTCTGCCATTGGGATCGACCAAGTTGGCGATGAACTCTTCGGCGTGGGCTTTCGCGGCTGCGGCTTTGATTTCGTCGAAGCTGGCATCGGGCATTCCGTAACGAATGTTGTCGGTTACAGACCGATGCAACAAAGATGTGTCTTGCGTGACCACGCCGATCTTTCCGCGCAGGGATTCTTGGGTTACGTCTGCAATGTTCTGGCCATCGATTAAAATGCTGCCGGAGCCCACATCATAAAAACGCAAAATCAAATTTGCTATCGTGGATTTGCCAGCGCCTGATCTGCCCACCAGCCCCACTTTTTCGCCGGGCTTGATGACCAAGTTAAAATCATCAATCACATTATGGCCGCGCGCACCTTGGGCTTGACCGTAATTGAAATTGAGATTTTCGAAGGTGATTTTTCCGGCACTCACTGTCAGCGATTTTGCCTCGGGCTTATCAACCACGGAATGAACCCGCGCGATGGTTTCAACGCCATCACGCACCACGCCGAAATCCTCGAAGAGTCCAGCAATTTCCCACAGCATCCAATGCGCCATGCCTTGCATGCGGTAGACCAGCCCCACTGAAAACGCGATGGCCCCCACGGTGATAGCACTTTGTGACCACAAATAAATGGCCACGGCGGCGGTGGCGGTGAGCACTGCGCCATTCAATGCGTTTAAAGCGAAATTCATTTTGGTGGAAACGCGCATGGAGTCCCAAACGCTTTGCAGCATCCACACGAAGCCTTCCTTGGCGTGCTCGTCCTCCCTTGCGGTGTGGGCGAAAAGTTTTACGGTGGGCATGTTGGTGTAAGTATCAACGATGCGGCCCGTGACCAGTGAACGCATATCGGCTTGGCGCTGCGAAAGTTTGCCAAGGCGTGGCACGAAATGGCGCATGGTGATGGCATAGCCCACCAGCCAGCCGAGCAGTGGCAGCGTGAGCCGCCAATCATTAGCAGCAAAACTTGCCAGCGCTGAGAGGAAAAACACGGCCACCCAAGAGATCACTTGCGTTAATTTCATCACCACATCGCGCACGCCTAAAGCGGCTTGCATAACCTTGGTGGAAACGCGGCCTGCAAATTCATTGTGGAAGAACTCCATCGATTGCCGCAGCATATAACGATGCGCCAACCAGCGAATGCGCATGGCAAAATTTCCGCGCAAGCCCTGGTTTTCAATCGAGTCGGCAATGAAGCTGAGCGAGGGCAGCACCAACAGCGACAGAGCCCCGAACAGCAGCAATTTGGTTTTATTATCAGGCCAGAAAGTTTCAGGTTTGGCGGAACTCAGCGTATCCACAATAGTGCCGAGGAACGAGAACACGCGCACTTCGATAATGGCAATAACCACGGACAGCATAAATCCAACAATCAGCAGCGGATAAAATGGCCGCGCATAAAAGCGGATGAAGCCCCAAGTGGTTTTGGCCGGCATTTGCGGAGTGATTTGTGGAAATGAATCCACGCGGCGTTCTAGCCAATTGAAGAATAAATTCATGGTAGTGCTCCGGTCACGGGCAACAGCGCATTCAACCGGCGCGAGATTCGGCACCATCCACAGCGAAGCAGGATAGCCCTTCAGTATAGGGGGAAGGAGGGTCCGCGTCAAAGGTGGGGGGAGGGCAAGAGTTTTACTCGGGCGGCGTGTCACCGTAATTCTGGACTTTTCCATGGCCTCAACTTTTTGAACTCTATTCAGTTTAAAAAGTTGTTAGCCTATGATTTCAACCACCCTCTTTAAAAATAGCTCTCTCGTAGTTTTTGAAAATTGTCCCAAATTAGTTCGCGTTCCAGATGGTTCTAAGACACATAGCATGCTTCCAAAATCACTCTGCTCGACCCGTACTAACTTAATTATATCTTGACCCTCAGCAATAACTGCACATTGGGGATATAGGTAGATTGAAGGTATACCAGCTTCGATGTTTCCTATGGTCGTTGGGTTCTCGTAGTAATTTATCGACTTACTGCCATGTCGAACTGTTTGGATTGGTGTATTTGATTCCAGATGCGGAACTTCTATCATGAAAATTGGCGAAGGCATTTCCTCTTTGATCTGCTTTTCTGACACTGAAGTAAACCTCGACTCTTGCAGTTTGCCCAGCACATATTGAGCGGCCAAGTCAACGGCCATGTAGCGTATCGTAGTGTTGTCTTCAATCAGCTTGGTTTCAAGGTTTAGGTCTTTCAATGGCACTGACACCAAGGCAGTGGTCGTACGTCGTCCGTCCGATATAGAAACCGTATAATCTCCGTGAATAATAACGAAGAGGCGCCCTAAAGTAAACTCTGCTCCCCCTTCTTGTTGAATAAATGCATCTATTATTGACGCCACTCTAGAGGTTAACTCTCTATCGCTGGGACGATTGAAGCTAGCCGCAACCACATTAGGATTCGCTACAAATTTTTTAGTGGACTGAGTTATCAACGCACCTAAAATTGCAACAATAATTGCCAAGACTAGAAACTCCAACTGCCAACTCCTATCCTCAAGGCCTTTTCAATTTTTCCGGAACGAGCATGTCAAGCTCCGTTGTGTCAAAGAGCCGTGGGAAGCGGGAACGGCATGCCATTACAGCAAGCCGTATATCCGCGCCGCCACTGTTTTTCGCCATTTTATATATGCAATCATCATAACTGCGCGGTCCCAACGGGTCCAAAATCTCAACAAACGCCGCTCCAAGTAGGAAGCTTACTATTGCAATAATAACAATCTGATTGGACACCTTATGCCAGCTTTCAAAATATGGTCTTACCAAACTTGGACAAATCCAATTGTAACCTATAGTGAAACGGGTTATTTTTCCAGTGCCTACTAACCGAAGCGTAGCTTAGATAAATATATTCTAACGCAATGAATTGCGGTGATGTTCCATCTCATTCTCCCTAGTGCGATGACATATCAATTAGTTATGAACATAATCTAATTCTCATCTGATATTTTCTCATCCCAGCCACGGTGGGGCGGGGGTGTTTAGGGCAGTGAGCATGTTAAATGCGCGGCGTTGCAATGCGGGCAGTTTGGTGAGGATGGGAATGCCTAACTGGAAAAACATATCTTGCAGAACCCCGCGTGATTTGGCGAAACTGGTGAAGGCGTGGGTGAATTTTAGCACGTCTGCACCAACGGTGTGACGGAGTGCCGTATATTCAGCTTCGCGGCCCATTTCAATTAGCCAAGCCAGCCAACACGCATCTTCCATGCCAAGGTTCATGCCACGGCCGCCCACTGGCGAATGAATGTGAGCAGCATCGCCAGCTAAAAATACATTGCCGCTTTGATAAGTTTGCACTTGGCGATAGCTCAATTTGAAATCGGTTTCCCATGTGACTTTTTTCACTTTGGCGTCGCGCGGCAGATTGTTGAGGCAATCACCTTTGGTGCTGATGAAGCGGCCAAAGCCTTCGTGCATGGGAAGATAAGGTGCCAAGTGGGTGTCCATAATAGTTAGAACGGCAGTATCGGTTGGAAATGGCCAATCGTCTAACTCCACATCAGCAAGGCCAAATATCTGCTCATCGGTTTCGCCTTCAAAGGTCAAACCCAAGGTCTTGCGCACGACGGAATGAGACCCATCAGCGCCGATGAGAATATCGGTGGTGGCGCTTTTGCCATTGCTGAGTTGGCATTGGATTTTTGGGCCGCCTGAGAAAGATTCCAGTGCGGTATTTTTTTCAACCTCAACACCCATTTTCGACAATTTTTGAATCAATATTTCTTCGGTTTTTGATTGTTCCAAAACCAGCATAAAATTAAAGCGATGCGGAATTTTGGTGAGATCAATTTGCGCGAGGACTTTTTCGTTGCGGCGGATGACAACATGCTTGACGCGGTTACCCGCCGCTAACATCATT
>JANLPA010000153.1:0-7535 GCA_031366855.1 Hyphomicrobiales bacterium
GTTTCCGTTTCACCATGAGCATCAAACCACTGGAGGATGGCTTCAGCTTGCGCCCGCGTTGGTTCATTGCCGCCTGTGATGTAAGAATAGCGCCGCTCGTCCTGCATCACCACGCTGCACGGCCTAGTGCAATTCCACATGCAAATTTGCGTTTCCAAAGTCACATCTGGCCGCGCCTCTAAAACATCCCGCATGTGGCCAATCAAAATCTCGCCACCGGTGCGCCCATCGGGAGCGGTTTTAGACTCCGGCGAAAATTTACAAGTGCTGCAAATAACCAAACGACGCATCTTAATTGGACAAGCTCTCTGACAATGGTAACGTGTCCCTTGTAACCCACAATGGCAACTGTCAACACAGCAAATTACGGCATGAATTTCTCCCGCATCGCCTTTCTCGCCTCCGAAGCCCCAGAAGCGCGCCGCGCTTTGACCAGGCTTACGAAACTTTATGGCAATGCCGCACCCGAAGCGGCAGACGTAGTTGTGGCCTTGGGCGGTGATGGCATGATGCTGCAAGCGTTACATAGATTCACGACTTCGGGCCTGCCCATTTATGGTATGAACCGTGGTTCGGTTGGTTTTCTGATGAACGATTTTATGGAAAAGAATTTGTTAGAGCGTTTGCATGACGCTGAACTCACCGCCATCCGCCCGTTAAAAATGACGGTAATTGATCATGCTGGCAAGAAGCATCAAGCCATTGCCTTCAATGAAGTCTCAGTCTTGCGCCAACGTTCTCAAGCCGCCAAATTGAAAATAATGATCGATGATCAAACCAGATTAGATGAATTGATTTGCGACGGATTGTTGGTGGCAACCCCCGTGGGCAGCACCGCCTATAATCTCTCCGCACACGGACCAATCTTGCCCATTGGCTCGCCCTTGTTGGCGCTCACACCGATTAGCGCTTTTCGCCCAAGGCGCTGGCGCGGCGCAATTTTGCCGCACAAAGCGAAGGTGACGCTCACTGTTTTAGAATCAGAAAAACGCCCCGTGGCCGCAGTGGCTGATCATCTCGAAGTACGTAATGTGGCTTCAGTTGAAATTGCCGAGGATAAAAAACGCAGTGTAAAAATCCTGTTCGACCCTGGCCACAGCTTAGCTGAGCGGGTGTTGAATGAGCAGTTTAAATATTAAGGGTGCTTCGAGACGCACTTCGCGCACCTCAGCATGAGGGAAAGTGAAAGCCCTCATCATCCTGAGGTGCGAGCCCTTGCAAGCCTCGAAGAATTAAGCTGCCCGAACCAAATCAGCCTTTAGGCGCTTGGCTATTTTGCGAATGCGGTCTTGGCCATAACGACCCAGATATTCAATCTGCTTGGCGCGCTCTGTTGCACTCATATATTCATAACGCGTGAGCAAAGCTTCCAACACGCGGCGGCCAAAGGCTTCGGCGCTCAGCGGCAAGCCTTCTTCGCGGGCTTCAACCACAACTTCGCAAGCGGCCTTTAATATGCCAAAGCAAGATTTCGGCAAGCCCGATTTATTGAAAATCGATTTGAAAGAAATTTGCGATCTGGAATACATCAACTCACCAGCCCGCTGAACTGAATTTCCAGAGAGATGTGCGAGTGCTGTTTCAACCACGGCCATTTCGCCCATCGAGGCGGCGCGAACAATCATAGCCGGAGTGAGCATATTTTTAGCAGCCAAAAACGCCGTAGCCCGTGCTCGTTCTTTTGCATCAGCATCAATCAAAATACGCATAACCGCCGTTTCTTCGGCATCAGAAACCAACTCAGTTGCATCATTGGCCGCAACCCATCCACGCTCGGCCATCATTTGTCGCATCCGGCTGGCGGCCCGCTTGGCCTGTGTGATGCGAATATCCAAAGGCAAATCTTTGCGCGCCAACAAAAGCTCGGTCATATCTTCCGATTGACCAAAGCGCTGGAACAATATCCGATAATCAGACGCTTCAAACTGCACCACAGGATTTTCGAACAGAGCAATGGCCGTGGCCAGTGGAGAAGATTTGATAATGTAATTTGCAGCTTCAGACGTTAGATCTTCACGCTTAGCCACAGTCGTTTGGCGCGGCTCATCGCCCACCTTCAAAACCGCCATCATATGCCATTCATTCAGCGACGGAGTTTGTGCCAAAAATGGCAACGCAATATCATCATCATCAGCAATGATTGAAAACACGATATCGGCGTGGAGATTTTTCTGATCGAGCAAATCTGTGGCAAGCGCGCTTCGCACCAGATGAGTTGGATCAACCGTTAATTTGAGAACAACTGGAGTAACCTGCTCGCGTTCCAGCGGCGGGGTTTCAGCATCTTCCAAAAGCAAAGCCAATTGCTTTGCAAGGGTCATTCGCGCATTGGCATCACCATTTTCGAGAACGGCAGCCAGCACAGACACATCTAAGCCTTCAACAAAATCTTCACTCATCACACACCAACTCGACTAAGAACGTAATCAAGCTAGCGCTTAAGGTTTAACAATCCGTTCATTATAAAATTTAAGGTTTCAGAAACCTGTTCAATGAGGCAGCACACCGGCTTGTTGCAGTTTAAATTGCAATAAGTCTCGGTCAAACGGCTTCATCAAAAAATCTGAAGCGCCATCCATAATGGTTTCCGCCATGGTATCCACATCTGGTAAATCGGCATAAAATATGACTATTGGCCGGCGGCTGCGGCGGCCATTATGGCCAACCAATCGCAGAAAATCCCTGGTAACGGCGGCCGTTGTTGCCTCCATCATCACCACATCAGGCTTCTGATCTTGGCAAAATTTAAGGCCATCCTCAGCCCCTTCACGCTCAGAGCAATTCACACCAAGGCCAAGCAAAATCTCTGAGAGGCGATGCCTCTCAATGGGGTTTTTGTCGATAAGCAGACAGTTGATCATCACTAAACTCGTTTCACAATTAAGGTTTGGTCACCGCACCCAAACCGAGTCCTGACTCCGCGATGGTTAATGAGAAGTTAACTGACTTATTAACAGCCTCAATATTCAAATTAAGTATTTGAATCTAAATTATAAATTAGATCAGTGCACAGAGTTATCAACAGTGTCTGAATTGTGGCGTTCGATCTCTGTTCTGACTCTTAGCGAGAGACTCAGTCGGGCCTGCGCATCCGCCAAGCGGAGTCCACGGTTGCATATTCCGAATAGCCCAACCGCAAAATGGGTTTCATAGCAGCAGAGTTCACGCGGCCATTTTCAATAAATCGATCTTCAATGTGAATACCCACCACGCAGCCAATCACCAGCCAATCATTCACACTGCCATCACCCGCTGGCAAAGCTACCGTTTGAAAATGCTGGCATTCCAAACACACCGGGCTTGCCGCAACCCGTGGCGGCTTTATCAAAGTGCAGGCCATTTTTTGAAGCCCCGCGATTTCAAACTCATCACCGCGTGCTTTGGTCGAACTTGCATTCATCGCTTCGCGCAAATCATAAGTGGCAAGATTTACAGCAAACTCTTTGGTTTGCTCTATATTGCTCAGCGTATCCTTATATCCACCAGAGCCGAAGGCCACATAATACGGATGCTCAGAAAAAGCGTTGAAAAAACTATAGGGTGCCAGATTGGCTTGGCCATCTGATGAAACAGTTGAAATCCACCCAATGGGCCGCGGCATTACAATGGCTTTGAACGGGTCTAATGCCAGCCCATGATTATTTAATGCCGTTTCATAAAACATCAGGACAACTGTTTCAAAAGACTCGGAATGTCAGCCACGCTGGCAAGCACATGATCGGCCAAATGAGCAATGTCATCATGCTCGGCGTTGCCTGTTAAAACACCAATGGCAAGCCCTGCTCCACCATTATGGGCTTCTTCCATATCATGCGAATTATCGCCCACCATGGCAATCTCGTGGGGCTGCAATCCGGTGCGTTCCGCAAAAAGCGCAATCATTTGGCCAGAGGGTTTGGGAATTTCGACGGAATCCGCACCTATAATATGGACAAAATAATCGTGAACGCCCAGTTCTTCCATGTGAAATTTGGCTGAAGAGGCAATGTCATTGGTGGCCACTCCTAAAATAATATCCATCGCATGTAATTCATCAAAAACTGGCACTAAGTCCATGAGAGGTTTCATATAAAGTCGAGCCTCATTTGCATAGTCAGTGTTGATTTTTTGTACTTTGGCACGTTTTGCCGAATCATCCAATTGCGGCCACCAAATATCCACCAACTGATCAATGGTGCCGGCCGCCAAAACACTGCCAGCTTTGAAACCATCAGTTTCAGAATCATAGCCTGCCAAACTCAGCAGTTCTATAACCCGCGCTTCATTAGCATTCATTTCCTTGGCCAACATGGATTTATAAACCGGAACCCAAGTTGCATTGGCCTCGATCAGCGTGCCATCCTTGTCGAATAATATGCCCTTAATCGCCATTATTTTCCCCACCGTGTTAACAAAGCCAACGCATCTGGTCTTGGCCTGTCTTCCAGCGGCACTGATGATTGACCAATATAAATCAGCCCGGCAATTTTCTCGGCCGCATTCACACCTATAACAGATTTAGCAGCCTCATCATAAACCACCCAGTCGCTCTGCCACTGTGCAGCAAAGCCCAGCGCGGTGGCGGCCAACACAACATTATAGCACACAGCCGCAGCCGACATCTGTTGTTCCCATAGTGGAATTTTGCCATGCGCTGCTGCTGTTGAAACGACAGCTAAAACCACAGGTGCGCGCATAAATAAGCCGCGCTGATAGTTCAAAGACTCAAGACCATGGTTAGGATTCTGCGCCGCCCACACTTGCGCAAATCCATCCCCCACCTTGGCCCGTGCTTCGCCCTCAAACACTATGAACCGCCACGGAGCTAACTTGCCATGATCAGGCACGCGCACGGCAATTTCCAAAATTTCAGTAAGCTGATCAGAAGATGGCCCCGGGCCTGTCATAGCTTTGGCCGAGGCGGATTTTCGACTTTTCAAAAAAGCCAAAAGCGAAATCGTATCATTTAGTTTTGTCATACCCATACTTAATCTGCGGGCCAGTGAAATGGCAATGCTTTCAATTGCAGGGCAGCCATTAACCACTTGTTAAGCAAATTCTTGCGCGTGTCGGAGGTTCCTGCTTTTGTCATTTCACCAGCCGCGAAGCGCTGGGGGGAAGAGTTAAACAGGGACAAAGCGAATGGACGCCAGCACCCGTCCACCGCAGAAACGCCACCGGAGCGCGAGCGCACTTGCCGCTACTCTGGTGGCAATTCTGTTTGCAGCAATGCCATCAACACAAGCATCAACCACTGAGCAAGCCCTCACCCCCAATCAAGATACTCTGCTGAACACTTCATCCTCCGCAAATGATATTGCAATCACCACCGTAAAATCAGGCAACGAAGGGTTAGAGCTTTCGGCCCGCTTTACTGAGCAAAGCCAAGACACCGTTAAAGATGTGGCTTGGACCATCCGCGATGAATCGGGTGAAAAAGTTTTTGATGGCACAACCGCAATTGCCGATGCCACTCTACCCCCGGGGGATTACGGCATAACGGCGCGTTATGGCACCGCCCAAATTCTGCAAGGTGTAACAGTGCATGAAGGCACCAAGCTTTCAATCAGCTTCGTTCTCAATGCGGGTGGCTTGCGCATTCTGCCGCGCTTAATTGGTCTTGATTCCGAGCTTCTGCCAAGCCGCAGTAAAATTTTTGCTCTCACCGGCCCTCTCCGCGGCCAACTCGTCACCACATCACACACACCAGGAGAAATATTAAAAATGGGTGCTGGAAATTATCGCGTTGAAAGCAGCTTTGAAAGCGGCAACGCCTTCGCTGTCACTGATGTAAATGTGCGTTCTGGAATTATGAGTGCGGTGAATATCGATCTCAAAGCGGGCCTTCTCAAACTCTCCTACCCCGCAGCGAATGATGGCGATGTTCAATGGACCATTGTGGATGATGCAGGCGAAACATTGCCACCCATCACAGGTGCCTTGGCAACTGTCATTCTAAAGCCTGGCCACTATAAAGCGTCAGTGGCAAGCGCTGGCATTGAAAACGAATTTGATATTGCCGCTGGCCAAGTTCTTAATATCGATTTCGCTCAGCGGTAAAATGGGGCAGCCACCGCCGCCCCACTAAAAAATATTCTCTAAAATTAATGCATCATCATGTGTTTTTTGGCCATATCGATGTGCATGGTGCAATCATGCATCTTATGCTTTTTCTTCGACATAGCTGCCATATGCATTTCATCCATTGCCATCTTGGCATCCTTTGCCATTTTTGGATCGGTATCTTTCTTGATCGCCGTCATCATCATAGTCATGGTCTTGCCATCACACATGGTCATGTGATCCATCTTCTTCATAGTAGCGGCATAACCTGTTGAAGTTATAGCAAGAGTTACGAGTGCAGTTGCAAAAGCTGTTTTAATCATAATTTTTTCTCCGAGAAATTAGGGACTTTTTATCCCGTCTCTAAATTCCACTTTTATGCGATCACATGCAAATTACGATTGTGTTAAGCACGACAAAGTGATTACCCGTGAAGCCTATGCGCCGCTAAACCAATTGTAACCTTGGTTTTCCCAAAAGCCGCCGGGATAGTCATTGGTCACAAATATCTCCATTACATTTTTCGGATTCTTAAAGCCAAGCTTGGTTGGCACCCGAACTTTAAACGGAAAACCATTGCGCGGCTCAATCGTTCGATCATTGAATGTGAGCGCCATCGTCGTCTGCGGATGCAAAGCCGTAGCCATATCTAAGCTGGTGAAATAATCATCTGCACATTTGAAGCCCACATATTTCGCTGTGGTGTCAGCCCCCACTTTACGCAAAAAGTCGCCAAAATTCGGGCCACCCCATTTGCCAATCATACTCCAGCCTTCCACACAAATATGACGTGTGATTTGCGATTGCTGCGGAAGCCTGCGCAATTGATCTAGGGTCCAACTGGTCTTATCGGCAATCATGCCGCTCAACTGAAGCTTATAATCAGCTTCGGCCACCACCACCACTTCATCTTCGCCGTAATAGGCATTGAACCGAAACGGATCGACCACATCTTTTTGCTCATAAGTAATCGCCAGTTTAGTGGAATCAAACAAAGCGGCTTGCGCCTTATCATTCCAATTCGACATAGCTTTTAAAATGCGGTCCACCGCCGAGCCATCATCAACTGAATCGCAACCCGTCAAAAATGCCAGCGCACCTAGCGAAAGCGTTTGCTTCATAAACATGCGTCGCTCAATATTTAAAATCGGCTGCGTGCGCTCCAACATCAGTGGAGCAGTTTTGCGTTTAAGCAACATGATCAGTCTCCTTATGTGTTTTGGCCCAGCCGGTTATCATGGGAATTAACGTGGAAGGCACAATTGCCACTAAAACCAAGTGCATAATAATGAAGGCGCAAATTAAACTCATACAAATAAAGTGCACCAGCCGCGCCCCATCATAGCCCCCAAACAAAAGCCCGAGTGTTTGAAACTGCACTGATTTCCAAATAACCAAACCAGAGAGAAACACCGTCAGCATCAAAACAATCACGCCAATATATGAAATTTTCTGAACTGAATTATAAGTTCCCACCGTGTGCGGAAGCTTGC